>JBBDWS010000078.1:5975-26175 GCA_040902755.1 Actinomycetota bacterium | reverse complement strand
TCCGGACCACCTGCGCAACGCGCGCACGATGGATCAGGAACTTGCTCGGGACGCACCCCGCGTTCAGGCACGTGCTGCCCCACGGCTCTCGGTAAACGAGGGCGACGCTCGCGCCCGCGTCCACGCCCAGGCTGGCGACCAGGGCGCCGGCCTCGCCAGCCCCGATCACGAGCGCATCCGTCTCGATCGTCCCTTCCATATCCGTCCCTTCCCCCTCGTAACCCCGTGTGGAACGGCGGTCGCTCGTCGAGTGTCCGGTTCCCGACAGTGTTGGCGTCGGCGTCCACGCCCGGTTAGGCGCCCGCCGTTACCCCACCGCGGCCAGCTGCGACTCGGACCGCTCCAGGTAGCGGCGCACCGCCAGAAGCGCGGACGCGCCCTCGCCCGTTGCGGAGGCGAGCTGCTTCGTGCTGCCCGCGCGGACGTCTCCGGCGGCGAAGACGCCGGCCATGGAGGTCGCGTGGTCCTCGCCGGCGACGATGAAGCCGCGCGGATCCAGCTCGAGTGCGTCGCGCAGGAAAGCGGTGTTGGGGTCGAGTCCGATGAACTCGAACGCCGCCGCCGGTCGAAACCTCGTCTCGGCTCCCGTCGCCAGATCGCGGGCTACGACGCTCGCGAGCTTGCCGGTCGGAGCCCGACGGAACCCGACGACCTCGGTGTTCGTATGGATCGTGAACTTCGCGTTCGACCGCACGATGTCCCGGAGACGCGCGGAGGCCCCCAGCTCGGACATGAACTCCACGAGCCGGATCCGCTCGGCGAACTGTGCGAGGAACAGGCCTTCCTCGACCCCCGAGTTGCCGCCGCCGATCACGAGCAGCTCTTCCGCCCCGCGGTAGAACGGTCCGTCGCAGGTGGCGCAGAAATGGATCCCGGCGCCGATCAGGTCCGCCTCGCCCGGTACGCCGAGCCGGCGGTACGAGGTCCCGGTCGCGATCAGCGCGGCACGCCCGCGGTAGCGATCGCCCGACGTGGTCGTCGCGAGGACCTCATCGCCCTCGCGGCCGAGCTGCTGCACGCCCACGGCCGAGAGCAGCTCGACGCCGTACCGGCGTGCCTGGGCCTCCATGCGCGCCGCGAGCTCCGCCCCGCCGACCCCGTCCGGGAACCCCGGGTAGTTGTCGATCCGCTCGGTCACGCCCGCCTGCCCACCGAGCGCGCTCCGCTCGATGACGAGCGCGTCCATGCCCTCGCGGGCCGCGTAGATCGCCGCGGTCAGCCCGGTGGGCCCTCCGCCCAGGATCAGGAGGTCGTACCGGTCGCGGTCGGCTCGGCGCCGCAGCCCGAGCTTCTCCGCCAGCTCCTCGTTCGTAGGCTCCGCGAGGTGCGACCCGTCCGGGAAGACGATCGTCGGGATGATCGCCGCTCCGCCGTTCAGCCGCTCCACGTGCGCCTTCGCGCCGGGAACGCGGTCCAGGTCGACCCAGTCGTATGAGATGCGCTGTTCGGTGAGGAACCGCTTCGAGCGGCGACAGTCAGGGCACCAGTCCGCTCCAAACACCGTGATCTCTGCCATGTCTCCTCCTCGTTCCGTCGACCGGCAGAACCGATCAGATCGGAGCGAACGTCCGCGATCGTCAGGGAGCGGACGGTCCCGGACCCCGGTCAAGCCGCCTTGCGAAGAGCGGCGGTGCGGCCGCGCGCCGCCGCCTTCACGCGGAGAACGTCGGGGTCGCGAGGGTCCAGCGGCGGGACCTCGTCGAGATCCCGCGGGGAACGGGGCTTCTGCTTCTGGATCCTGATCCGACGCATCGCGAACGCCGCCCATCCATCCCTAGAGCACGATCGCGGCGTAGATCGCTCCGGTGACCAGACCGAAGGCGACGTGCGCCATGAGCGAGCCGGCCGGCGTCATGGAGCCGTATCCCACGAGGGCGATGCCCGGACGATCGAGATCGCCCGATCGAACGAGCGGGTGCGCCATCGACAGCATCATCGGCAGGACGATCAGGACCGCGACGCCGTGAACGGCTCCGATCAGTAGGTCCCAGGCAGCCGCGGAGCCGACCGAGGACACGCCGATCTCGGTGAGAAGCCCGGCGTGCACCAGCCCGAAGCCCGCGGACATCATCATGTGAACGACGAACCCGATCGCGTACGCGGTGCTCCGCGACGACCTCGGCGCCACCATCGAGCCCAGCATGTGCAGGAAGTTCATCCGGGTCATGCCGACCCCGAGGCCCATGTAGACCACCAGCAGGAACGCGATGCCACCGATCAAGCCGGCCACGATCGCCGGCCACGCCTCGTAGTTCCCCGCGAGGTTTGCTGCAGCGAGGATGCTCATGTCGACCTCCTTCGTCCGTCTTTCATCTGCACCTGAAGTGAGGAACGACGGGGGCGCCCAGGTCCCTTCGCGACCGTCGGCGGGCTGACAGTTTCCGGGTCAGACCTCGGGTTTGCGGCCCGCGACCCGGGCCAGACCCGCCGGGTCCGAGATCTCGACGCGGCGGTAGGAGAGGCGGACGAGGCCTTCGCGCTCGAGATCTCGCAGCACCTTGTTCAGGGAAGGCCGGCGGACCCCGAGCAGCGAGGCGAGGGATTCCTGCGGGAGCTCCACGGACCCCTCGTGCTGCTCGTCGAGCAGGAGCATCGACAGCTGGGCTCGCAGGTCGCGACCGCCGAGCTGCAGGATCCGGTGCTCCGCGTGCATCAGCCTGCCGGCGACGCTCGACAGCCATCTGCGGGCGAGCGCGGGCCGGGAGGCGATCAGCCACTCGAAGTCCGGCGCGGACAGGCGGAGGACCTGCACGTGATCGACCGCGCGCGCCGAGTACGGCAGCGGCATCTCGAGGATGAGGCTGATGTCGCCGTCGACCTCACCCGGGTGCACGATCTGCAGGATCATCCGCCGCCGCCCGTCCCGCCTGCTGAGCTCGACGCGTCCTTCCCGGACGATCCACACGGCCTCCGAGGTCGCACCCTGGGCGAACAGCGGCGTCCCAGGCTCGAGCGCCACCGGTTGGAGGCGGTTCCCGAGCTCCACGATGTCGGTCTCCGAAAGGGGCGCCCAGTCGCCGCGCCCGACACAGCGCGCGAGCCACGCGGCCTCCCGAACCATGTCGTCGGGTCCGCCACGAGCGAACGGCAGCAGTCTCATCCCGCCCCGAACGATACGGCACGTTTCGCTCCTGAACGGCGACGAGGGGGAGGTCCCGTGACCTCCCCCTCGGTTGAACGAGACGGTGTTGCACCGCCCCTCGCTGCCCTTCAGCCCGCGATCCTCACCTCCTCGGGGAGCTCGCGGATCCGGACGGCCTGGAAACGGAGGACGGTGATGATCGTCGACAGACCGAACGCGATCCCGAGCAGGTACGTGGCGATGCCGAAGCGGCGGACGCCCTCCAGCCAGATCGCCCACTGCTCCGTCTTGCCCAAGGCGTACGAGCTCCCGCCCGCGATCGCGGTTCCGGCGACCACGTGCAACGCCACCGCGCCGAGCAGGATCATCATCCCCATCGCCATGAAGCCAAGGAACAGCTTCGCAGTTCCCGGCATCCTTAGCGTCTCCACATCGCGTCCGGCGGCCTCCTGCACCTTGCCGCCGCCCGAGCGGAACTCACCCAGGATCCTCGCGATCGCGAAGGAGATCGCAGCCAAGACCGAGGCGAACCCCAGGAAGTTAACCGCGGGGACGAAGTGCCCGAGCGCGGCGATCGTGTCGGCCGATCCCCCCGTCGCGATCTCGTTCGCGCGGATCGCCGCCAGGACGACGCCCGCCGGGAACGCCATGAGCGCCATGACGAGCATGGGGAGCCACAGGCGCCTGCCGATCCGCTGCGGCAGGTTGAAGCCGAGGGCCCGCCTCGTGACGTCGAACCGGAACCCTGTGTGTCCGATGGTTGCCATTTCGCTTTGCACCTCCCGTTAGCTTCCCGCCGAGACGATCTCGGCGATGCGCGAGTGCTGGAACCCGAGCGCCTTCCCGATCGTCGCCAGGGCGAGGACGATCCCGGACAGCAAGACCCCGAGGCCGGCCTCGCGGACCGGTCCGAGCCATGCGAACGACGAAGCGATCGTTCCCGCATCGTCGAACGTTGCCACGACCGCGTACGCGACGAACTGGAACACCTCGACCATGAGGCCGAGCGCCATCAGCCCGACGAACAGCTTCGCGGCGAGCGGCATGTCGAGCGTCTTGACCCCCACGCCGAGCGACTCCTGCACCTCGCCGCCGCCCTTGCGGATCGAGCCGAGGATCGTTCCCAGCAGGAACGAGACCCCCGACAGGAGGAACCCCTCCCCGAGGAACTGGAGCCCCGCGACCCAGGCCTGCTGCGACGTCGCGAGCGCGTCATCGGCCCCGACGTTCGAGGTCTGGACCAGGGACAGGATGAATCCGGCCAGGACGGCCATCGCGCCCATCGCGAGCATCGGCGCCCAGAGCGCCCGCGCCATCCGGTGGATCAGCAGGGGCCTGGGGGCCGAGATGGACACGGTGGCGCGCCCATACGGAGTCTCGACCGTCCCGGGGACGATCGTCTCCCCGGCGCCCGCCGCGGGCCGCAGCGCCGGAAGCGACGACTTCAGGGCGTCGACCCGGATCCACAGCCTCGCCAGGATCCCGACGAGGATAACCGCGATCCCGAACTTGATGGTGCCGAACGCCGTCGTGGCCAGCCCGAACGACCAGGCCCCGAGCCTTCCGACGGTCACCTCCTCGCCGTTCCGGCCGGCCAGAACCCCGACGCGATGCCGTTGATCAACGCCGCCAGGGCGAGCGCGACGCCCACGAAGCCCAGCGTCAGCCCGACCGTACGGAACCACGAGCGCGCTCGGTCCTCGGTCCCGGGCGCGGGACGCACTTCGAGCAGATCCTGCATGACCTCCTCCTTCCACTTCGATCCGTCCTCGTAGCGCAGGAACCCCGAGGAAGAAGGAGTCCAGACGCAACCGTCATCGGCCTGACAATGAGAGCTCATCGGCCCGTCAGCTCAGACGGAGGATGGAGTCGCGGGCGAAGAGGTCGTCAGGCACGCGGAGGCCGAGACGCCCGTAGACGGATGGTGGGACCGAGATGTCGGCTAGGTACAGCTCGCCGACGTACGAAGAGGCCATCGCGAGCCCGACCTTGGGAAGCGCGAGCGTGAGCGTCGCGGTCGCACGCACGCACGGCGTGCGTGGCTCGCCGGTCGTGACGTCGAGACCGCTCGGCGTATCCAGCGAGCAGACCGGCGCGGGCTGGTCGAGGCTCCAGCGGATGAGGTCCGCCGCTCGTCCCCGCGGATCTCCTCGCAGGCTGTAGCCGAGGATCGCGTCGATGACCAGAGCGGACGCCGGCGGCTCTTCGGTCACCACGATCCCCATCCGCTCGACGACGTCGAGCTGATGGCTCGGCACCTCGCCCATCCGATCCGAGCTGGAGAGCACCACGCTCACGTCGACCCCGTGATTCGCGAGGTGACGCCCCGCCACCAGTCCCCCGCCGCCGTTGCCGCCCGGCCCCGCCAGGATCGTGACCACGCGCGGCGCGAAGCGACGGAGCGCGAGTGATGCGAGGGCGCGGCCAGCGTTCTCCATCATCTGGATCAGGTCGATGTGGAGTTCCTCGACCATGATGCGGTCGATCTCGCGCATCTGCTCGGCGGTGAGGGCCGGGATCGTCGACGCGGGCACGACCGGGAATCCCTGGCCCTCGGGTACGCCGCTCGACGCCATCAGCCGGTCGGCTCGTCGACCGCGAGGATCGCGTCCGCCACGGCCGAGAGATCCGGGCCAGCCAGGTCGGGTGGTCGCCCCAGCACGAACGGCACGTCGGTTCTCGCCACATACGCCGCCGCGCATCCGGCCCGCATCGCTCCCCACACGTCCCAGTCGTGAGCCGCCACCATCCGCATCTCCGAGGGCGGTACGCGGAGGCGCTCCGCCGCCATCAGGTACGGCTCAGGGGCGGGCTTGTAGCGCCGAACCTCCTCGACGGACAGCACGCGGTCGAAAAGCTCCAGGAGGCCGGCGTGTTCGAGCTGTGCCCGAGCCATCCCGGGCGAGGAGTTCGTGAGCGTGGCGAGAGGGAACCCGGCCGAGCGGAGCCGGGACAACGCGTCGGGCACCTCGGGGTGCGCCGGCAGCTCGAGCATCGTCCCGAGGATCGCGTCTCGCTCCGCCGCCCGGAGCTCCCGGCCTCGCCGTGAGGCAACGGCGTCGAGGGCGCGCCGACCGATCGAAGCGAAGTCCTCGTAAGAGTCGGTCAGCGTCGCCACCAACGAGCCGTGGAGCAGCCGCGCGAACCACTCTCCGAGCGGTGCGGCCTCGCCGAAGGCAAGGGCGAACGGGTCGCGCAGCACCGAAAGGTCGAGCAGCGTTTCGTTGACGTCGAAGACGAGCGCCCTGGCCACACCGACCTCCCTCGAGCTCACGAGCCAGCCAACCTTACGCGCGTCGCTGCGGCGGTCAGGCGGCGATGCCGAAGTGGTCCGCGATGAGCCCCTGGAGCGCGTCGGCGCTGAGCTGACCGACCCACACCTCGGCGATCTCGCCGCCCGGCCGAACGAAGATCGTCGTCGGCATGCCGACGCCGCCCACGGCGCGGAAGAACTCTCCCCGCTCGTCGGTCGCCGTCTCGTACGTGATGCCGGTTTCCCTCGCGAGATCGATGCTCGCGCTCGGAGCGTCGCTCTGGGAGACCCCGAGGAATACCACGTCATCGCCGAAGACCCGGTGGACGCGCTCGAAGTCCGGCATCTCCGCGATGCAGTTCGGGCACCAGGAGGCGAAGAAGTTGATCACCAGCGGACGCTCGGCATAGTCCGCGTACTCGATGGTGCCGTCGCCTTCAAGCTGCGGCAGCCGAAGCTCCTCGAGCGTCCCACCCGTCCGAAGATCACCGGCGAACGCGACCCCGGATGGCTGCACGTCGCGGACGAATGCGAACGTGAGTGCCGCCGCGGCGGCGACCAGCACCAGGGTGAGTGCGCCGCCCCGTGCGCGGGCAACGACCTTCGCCCGTCGCGCCCGCCGCTCCGCCTCGGCCTTCGCGGCGGCTCGCCGCCCGCGTTTCGCCTCGGCCCTCGGATCGGGGCCGCGTCCGGTCGCCCTCGCATCGCTCTTTCCGCTCATGAGCTCGAGGGCTCCGAAGGTCCTGCCGGCCCTCCTTCGCTCGTGAACTGCACGGCCGACCGGACGCGCTCCCGAAGGCCCGCCGAGGCGTGCTCGCGGCCCTCCTCCGCCACCCTGCGTCCGAGCCGGCCCAGGAACACTTCGCGCCAGCAGTCCTCGCAGTTGAGCAGGTGTGCCTCGAACCACCGGGTCGCGCGCCTGGACAGCTCGCCCGTCACGTACTCGGCGGCGTTGCGTTCGGGGTCGTGCGGCCGACGCCGGAATCCCCCCCGCATCCAGCGCATCATTGACTGACCTCCTCGATCCGGTCACCGAGGAGCCGGGCGAGCGCGCGCCGGCCTCGGTGAAGTCGGGACAGGACCGTGCCGCGAGGCGTCCCCATGGCCTCGGCGGCCTCGTACGTGGAGAACCCGGACAGGTCGACCAGCGTGATCGCCACGCGCTGCTCTTCGGGCAGCTCGCGCATCGCCCGGTACAGTTGCTCGCGCTCGATCTCGTCGACGGCCCGCGCTTCCGGATCCGAGCTCGATCCGGCCTCGACCATCCACTCCTCGAACGGGACCTCCGACGGCCGGCGTGCCCGGGTACGGTGCCGAGACCGAGCCAGGTTCAGGCAGATCGTGGCGAGCCACGGCTCGACCTTCCTGGGGCGGCGGTGATCGACCCACGCCCGAAGCGCCTGGAGGAACGTGTCCTGCACCAGGTCCTCCGCGTCCTGGCGGCCGTCGGTCAGTCGGCGGGACAGGTTGAACACCAGGTCCACCGCACCCATCGTGGCTCGCAGGAACTCATCCTGATCGCTGGCCATCGGTCTTCCAGTAAAGACGCTCACGCAGGCCACGCGATTCCCTGGCGCCGATCGAGCATCAGATCGGAGGCTCGAACGAGTTCACGAGACGTAGCAGGGGCGAGATGACCCGGAGCCAGGCTCCGGTCACGAGCAGCAGGCCGATCGCGGCCAGCACCGAGCCCGAGACGCCGGCGATCGCGTGGTAGTGACGCTGGAGGAAGCCGAGCCGGTGCATCAGCCCGCCGATCCCGAGGCCGATCAGCACGAAGGGGACGCCCAGGCCCATGGAGAACGCGAACAGCAGGAGGGCGCTCCTCACCGGGTCCGACTGCGCCGCGGCGAGCGTGAGGATGCCGGCGAGCACGGGTCCGATGCAGGGCGTCCACCCCGCGGCGAACGCCATCCCGAGCGGGAACGCGGTGGCTCCGCTGGGCCGCACCCTGGTCAGGAGCGGACGGCGCTCCCCGTACAGCGAGGCCGACCCGACCCGGAAGGCGTACAGGAGCAGGAACACGCCGACGGCCAGGATCACGAGCCCGGCGACCCGCTGGCCGGTCGTCGACCGGACGACCGGAACGAGCACACCCGCGAACGCGCCGAGGGACGTGAAGACGACCGAGAAGCCCGCGACGAACAGGAGGATCGGGAGGCGACTTGGGCGAGTGCGCGAACTGTGCGTCCTGGACCGCGCGGACGCAGGTCCCTCGTCGGCGGCCGTGACGAAGGACAGATACCCGGGCACGAGGGGCAGCACGCACGGCGAAGCGAACGCCACGATCCCAGCCGCGAAGGCGAGGAACGGCGCCCACCATGCCGTGAGGTCGAACTGGCTCATCGGAAGTCTCACCTCGGTTGGACGCGGTGCCGGTCGGCACGATTCCCGCGACCGGAACCCGGGGGAATCGCGGTCGCGGTCGCGCGTCCTTTGAAGCGAGGATGACGATGCGAAGCGCCCGATGGTTGGCGATGACGGCGGCACTCGCGATCACGCTCGCCGCCTGTGGCCAGAGCGCTCCCGACGACTCGGACGGGGAGTCTGGGGGCTCCTCCCCGACGGAGGCCGAATCGACACCGGACCCGCTGGTGGACCCCGACGACATCATCTCGGGAGGCCCGCCGCCCGACGGCATCCCGCCGATCGACGACCCGAAATTCCTTGCGGCAAACGATGCAGGATTCCTCACTGACCGCGAGCCCATCCTCGTGGTGGAGATCGGTGAGGAGGCGAAGGCCTATCCGCTGCAGATCCTGACCTGGCACGAGATCGTGAACGATGAGATCGGCGGCGTTCCCGTCACCGTGACCTACTGCCCGCTCTGCAACACGGGGATCGCGTTCGAACGGCCCACGATCGACGGCGAGCTCCTCGACTTCGGCACGTCGGGCAAGCTGTACAACTCGAACCTCATCATGTACGACCGCCAGACCGAGTCCTTCTGGGCGCAGGCGACCGGACAGGCCATCGTCGGGGAGCTGACGGGCGAGCAGCTCACCTTCGTCCCGGCCCGCATCCTGTCGTTCGGCGACTGGCGAGCCGAGCACCCGGACGGCCTCGTGCTCTCGCGCGACACCGGCCACGAACGCCCGTACGGGGAGAACCCCTACGCCGGCTACGACAGCTCCGAGCGTCCGTTCCTTTTCGCGGGTGAGCCCGACGAGCGCCTTCCCGCCACCTCGCGAGTGCTCGGCATCGCGCGGGCGGGCGACGTGGTGGCCTTCCCGTACGAGGCGGTCGCGGAGGGCGCCGCGGGCGGATGGGCCGTGGTGATGGAAGAGGTCGCAGGCGAGCCGGTCGCCATCTTCTGGAAGGCGGGCACGGCGTCGGCGCTCGACTCGCAGGAGATCGCCGAGGGGCGCGACGTGGGCGCGATCGCCGCCTACCGGCCCGAGGTGGATGGGCGGTCGCTCACCTTCGAGGCAAGCGGGAACGGCATCATCGACCAGGAGACCGGCAGCGTGTGGAGCATCCTCGGCCGCGCGATGTCCGGGCCGCTCGCCGGCGAAGCACTCGTGCCGGAGCTGGCGATCGACAGCCTCTGGTTCGACTGGGCGGCCTTCCACCCCGAGACGCGGATCTTCGAGCAGTCCTAGGACGGGTCAGGTCGCCAGGCTTCCGAGCCACGTCGTGAACCCGTAGAAGGCCGCGTACGTCGCGACCCCCGCCGCGACGATCCACAGCGCGTTCCGCGCGAGACTCGGCCGGGCGTCCACCGGACACGCCTGGGCGCGCCGGCGCTGGACCCACAGGGCCGCGACCGCGAACGCAGCGCCGGCGGACCTGAACGCCCATCCCCACTCGTCGAACAGGACGTTGGCGAGGTCGACGGCCGCGGTGGCACTCGACAGGCCCAGGAGGACGAGCGCCACCGGGTAGACGCAGCAGCCGATGCCGATCAGACCAGCAACCGAGCCGAGGAGCGAGGACCGTCGCGGTCGGACCGCTGCGGGGATCCCGGGCCCGGCCGGCGAGGACGGATCGGTCTCAGTCGAGAGGACCATCGGCACCATGCCCGCCCGCGACCGCGCCCACATCGGGCTTGGCCTCCCCGACCGTCGCCGCGATCAGGGCGTAGCCGATCGCCCCCTCGCGGACGGCATCGCGCGCGAGATCGACGAGGCGCAGCGCCTCCCCAACGTCGAAGAGACCGCGGAGCACTTCTCTCGCGGCCCCGAGCCCCTCCCGGATTCGGTCGACGGTCGCGAGCGCGGCGTCCGGATGAGGCTCGACCACGATGTCGGCGAATCCGTTGGCGCGGAGCAGGCGCTCGTACCCCGACGCCGGGAGGGCGCCGGCGATGCAGGCGACGCGGCCGATGGGCGTGTCGAGCTCGGGCGGTAGACGGTCACGATCAAGAGTGATGTCCGCGATCGCGACCCGCCCGCCCGGCCGGAGCACGCGCCGGAAGCCGGCCACAGCGGCGGCCTGATCGGGGAACGTGCAGAGCGCGCACTCGCACACGACGGCGTCGAAGGATGCGTCGTCGACGGACAGATGCTCCGCGTCGCCCACCTCGAAGCTCGCCAGATCGTCGAGACCGGCCTCGGCGGCCTCGCGTTCGGCCTGCATCACAAGCCTCGGCGAGAGCTCGACGCCATGCACCACGGCCCCACGCTCGGCCGAGAGCAACCTGGCCGTCGTTCCGAGGCCGCTCGCCACGTCCAGCACCCGGTCCCCAGGGCCGATGCCGGTGAGGTCCGCGAGTCGCCTCGTGAGCTCATCACCTCCCGGGTGCAGCCGCCCGCCGAGGAGTAACTGAACGAGCTCGCTCCCGTACACGGCTGAGCAGAAGGCCTTCACGTCGACGATCGGGGCTCCCCGGAGATCCGTCACAGCGAGCTCCCGATGTTCCGAGCCGGGGCGCGCGGACCGGCGGTCGCCCCATCGGCAGCGACCCTCGAGCCGTGGGGACCGATCCGAAGGATCGGGAGCAGCTCGCGGGCGTTCGGCACGACGTCGGGAACCGCGACGCCCGTGAGCGTCGCGCGGATCTGCTCGCGGTATCCGACGGAGTTGTACGCGCAGAACGGGATCAACCGCCCGTCGGGCGTGAGCTGCTCGACGCAGCACTTCATGAGCTGCTTCACGTTCAGCGTGTACGCATCCTGGAAGTCCTGGATCACGACCATGAACGCCTTCGTGGAGACGTCGCGGACGGCCGCTGGGAGATCGATCACGCACGTCGCACACGCGAGCTGCTCCGCCATCGACCCGGTGCCAGGGACGGCGGACGCGCTCCACAGCTTCTCCAGCGCCCCTCGGATCGCCGGGTCCGGCAACACCCGGTTCGTCACGTAATCGAGGTAATCCTCAACCCGCAGCACGCGCGGGATCGGCACGATGGTCTCACCCTCGACCAGGAGGTACGTGACGCTTCGGCACGTCGGGAAGCAGCACGGAACCGGGAAGAAGTCTGAGGCGACGAGCGTGTCGCGCATCTGCTCGACGATCCCGTGGATCACGTCCGAGTTCGTCAGGCGCGTCTTGGGGTCGAACTCCAGGTGCCGGCCAGCGTGCGTGACCGGCTGGTAGACGACCGAACGCACGGCAGGATGCGCGAGCCCGAACCGGAGCACATCTCCCACCTCATCCTCATTCACCCCGCGCTCGACCGCCGCGACCAGCGCGACGGTCAGCCCGGCCTCGGCGCAGGCGGCGAGCGCCCGGTCCTTCACCTCGCGGAGGTCGCGACCTCGGATCGCCTCGTGGGTCTCCCGGCGCAGGCCGTCGAACTGCAGGTAGATCGAGACCCCGAGGTCGGCCAGCGCGGGCGCGAAGGACGGGTCCCGCGCGAGCCGGATGCCGTTGGTGTTCAAGACCACATGCCGGATCGGCTTGGAGCGGGCGAGCGCCAGCAACTCCAGGATGCGCGGATGGATCGACGGCTCGCCGCCGGAGAACATCACGACCTCGGGCTCGCCCTCGGCGCGGACGAACGCGTCGAGCGCCCGCTCGACCTGCTCGTCGGTGAGCGTGAACCCGTCGGGCTGGTGACCCGAGTCCGCGAAGCAGATCGGGCAATCGAGGTTGCACGCCGAGTTCACCTCGATCACCCCGAGGCAGGCGTGCTGCTTGTGCTCGGGGCAGAGCCCGCAGTCGAGCGGACAGCCCTCCAGCACCTCGGTCTGGGTCTCGAGCGGGATCGTGCCCGGCTTGTTGAAGCGCATCGCCTCCACGTACATCGTCGCGTCGCCGTAGACGCGGGCCTCGAAGGGGCCGTGCTCCGGGCAGCGCTTTCGCAGGAACACCTGGTCGTCCCGGGCGTTCACTTCGGCGTCGAGCACGCGCTTGCATACCGGACAGATGCTCCTCGTGACCTCGAGGAACACCTCGTCGCGGTCCACTCGGTCCCTCGTGCGCACGTAATCCTCCCATTCCGCTCGGGCATTTGGACGGACGCCGATCGTCGGCATCGGATTCCATCGTAGGTCGCAGGAATCGGAGGCGAGGGGACGGCGTCCGAGTTGGCGTGGACGTGGAGGCGCTTCGCCGTTTCCGGGCGATGAAGGACGAGTCTTTCGCAACCGATCCGAGCTCACCCCTCACGCCGCGGCAGCGAGCACGGTTCCGCGGGCTCGCGTACTACCCGCCGAACTCCGAGCTCGCCGTGGAGGCCGGGCTCGAGGCCTACGTCCCGCCGAGCGAGGTCGACCTGGCCACTTCGTTCGGCGACACCGAACGCTACCGGCGGGCCGGAGTGGCCTGGCTCGAGGTCTCCGGGCTTCCAGCGGCGATCACGATCTTCCGATCGGACGGCGGGAAACTCTTCGTGCCGTTCCGCGATGCAACCTCCGGGACCGAGACGTACGGATCGGGGAGGTACCTCGAGGCCCGGACGCTGACGGACGATCGCACCCTCCTCCTCGACTTCAACTACGCGTACAACCCCTACTGCGCGTACGGCGCGGGATGGCGATGCCCGCTGCCGCCCGTCGAGAACCACCTCACCGTTCCGATCCGCGCCGGCGAGATGCGCTACTGGGACACGGAGGAGTCGGCGAGCGCGAACGCGGATGACATCGGGAATCGCCGCGCACCTCCGGCGTCCATCAAGGGGGCGAGACGCCTTCGCCTCACGACGCTCTGGAGGAGGTGACATGCGAGCGTTCGGTGCCCGCGAACTCACGCTCGTAGTCGCGCTCGCGCTGACCTTGGCCGCGTGCTCTTCGGGGAACGACGACGGCCAGGCCGCCGAGGCACCGGAGAACGACGGTCCGACGGCCGACGGCGGTTGTGCCGCGGCGGCCGGGCTCTCCGGACCGATCGAGGACAGAGGGACGGCGTTGGCCTCGGGCGGCGCGGTCACGCTCGACGCGAGCGAGTTCGCGTTCTCGGCGACGTGCGTCGAGGCCGGTGCGGGCCAGACCCTCGAGGTCACGGTGACGAACAGCGGATCGGCGTTGCACAACCTCAGCGTCGAGTCGCTCGGGATCGACGAGGACGTGCAGGCCGGCGAGACGATCACCGTCGAGGTGACGCTGCCGGACTCCGGTTCCGTCCCGTTCGTGTGCAAGTACCACATCGCAAACGGCATGCAGGGCGCCTTCCTGATCGGCTGAGAGCGACCCGCACCACGACCAGAGGGAGGTGGCAACTTGACGACCTATCGGCTCAACCGACGCGCGTTCATCGCGCTCGCCGGGCGGCGAAGCGTCGGACTCGGCCTGGCTGCGACGTCATTGCCCGCGATCCTCGCCGCGTGCGGGAAC
Organism: Actinomycetota bacterium; assembly: GCA_040902755.1. Lineage (GTDB taxonomy): Bacteria > Actinomycetota > UBA4738 > UBA4738 > HRBIN12 > CALGFI01. The sequence continues at coordinate 12,122 of JBBDWS010000078.1, read as the reverse complement.
GATGACGATGGCTTGGGCACCGCCGCGGCGGGATCGCCCGCGGTGTCCCCGGGCGCGACTCAGGGCACTCCGATCGTCGGGGACGTGCTCGATCACGCGCTCACCTCGTCGGATTGGCAAGGTGCGTTCGGCTGGGTGCGCTTCCGTCTGCATCCGGCGGTCGTGGACGGCGCGGAGGCGTGGTACGTCCGCACGGATGCATCCGACGAGGCGTACGCAGGGAGAGAGGGACTCGTCTTCGTGCCGAAGATCGCGGGGCTCGCCGCCGCGGGATCCGCCGGGGACGCGTATCTCTTCATCAACGGCGCCGACGACCAGCCGACCGTGCTCTCGAGCGAGCCGGGCCGGGACGACTACAGTCCGGCGTGGCGGATCAACGAGGTCACGTGGGCCGGCTCACCGACCCTCCTCGAGTCCGCAGATGACGTGCGGGCCGCCGCGGACGCCGGTGATCTCACGATCGCGACAGACGACGTCGTGGCCAATATGCCGGTCGTTGGGTGGTCGGGCGGCGGGATGCCCGTGGACCCCGACCTGGTCGAGTACCTCGGCGGCGGTCAGCTCATCGAGCCCCCCGACACGGCGGGCGGCTCCGTGCTCATGAAGCTGCACGAATGCTTCCCCGGATCCCGGTACATCGTCTGCGACACGTCGGCCCCGCCGATGGCCGAGGGGATGCAGATCGTCGGGTCACCGGGGCTCGGCGGCGCGTCGGGAGCGGGCGCCACCGGTCGGGTGAACGTGTTCATGGGCGGGGTCGAGGGCTCCGGCCCGATGGGTGGACAGCCGTCCGTGTTCGACTCAACGGCCGGCGACCCATCGTGGAGCCCCTACTGGGACCACATGACCTACGTCTGGGAGGAGGGCGCGGACGCGCGGGTGCTCACGAACGAGCCCGAGGTCCACGAGGCGCGCGACGCCGGCGAGCTCGAGGAGTTCCCGGGCACACCGGACACGGGCGGCGAGATCTTCACGGTGAACTGCCCGGTGCCGGTCGTCGCACCCAACACGTTCACCGGGTAAGATCTCGAAGCTCGGCTACGCCGATCCCCCGTCTCGGGAGGCTTGGGACCGGGCCCGCCGCTCGGCCGCCTCCCGGATCTGCTCGAGCGACCGACGTACGGTCTCCTCCCAAACGGGCGCGACGCGGTCGCCCCATGCCCGGCCGAGCGCCCACAGATCGGTGCCGAGCTCTCCCCGATAGGTGAGCGCCGTCCCCCCGCTGACCTCCTCGAACACGAACTCCTCCACCACGTGGGGCACCGGACCCCGGACGAGACGGAATCCGATCCGCTCGGGCCGCTCGAGGACGACCCCTTCGACCGTGACGGCCACGTCTCGCCCCACGGGGGTGCGGTGTGCCGCGAGGACCATACCGGGCGAGCGCTGGAGAACCTCGACGTGGCGCCGGAGCTCCCTCGGCGCGCGTGGCCCATAGGGCGCGGCGACCACGTCGAAGACGACGTCCCGAGGCGCCGCGATCCTCATCGCGATCGGCCCGAGCGGACGGACCGAGCGACCGATCCCGACGTCGAGCGTCAACTGGCCGCGAACCGCAGCGCGGACGGCGACCGTCACCCCGGCGACGAGAGCGCCAACGGCACCCAGCAGGATCCAGCCGGCAGAAGACGCGCGCAGACGGGTCATCCTGTTCAGGTAGACCCGTCGGGCCCGTGCGTCAAGGGGATGCGCCCGAACAGATGGAGCCACTTCATCATCGCCTCTGCACTCGAGCAGGTCTCATGATCGCGCGCAACCCAGCGACCGATCGGCCCAGGTGAGCTCGAGCTCATCGGGGCGATGACAACAAGACGGCCCCGATCAGGCCGAGCAGGATGGCCGCGTACTGCAGACGGTTCATCTTCTCCTTGAGGACGACAGCGCCAAGGAACCCGCCCAAGGCCGGGCTGGTCGCGACGAGTGGAACGATCACCACGGCCGGACCCTCCGACAGCGCCCAGAGATACCCGATCGTCGCCACAGCGGAAAGCGCAAGCACCACCACGGCCCAGTGCATGAGCCGCGGACGAAGGTCCGGGAAGGGTGCGCCGGAGCGTCGCAGGAGGTAGCCGCCGACCAATACCTGGACGGCGGCACTCGTCACCAGCAGCGCAGACGGGCCGGATGGAGTCACCACGACCTTGGAGAGGAATGCGCCGAACCCCTGTAGGGCGAGCGAGGAAAGGGCGAGCGCGAGCCACGGAGATCGGCGCTGTTCCCAACTCCGCCGGTAGCCCAGCATGAACACGGCGGACATCGCGAGGACGATCCCGATCGCCTCGGTGGGCACGACGCGCTCACCCAGGATGACGAGCGCGAGCAGCGCTGTAAGGGCGGGAGAAAGACCGGTCACCGGCGAAACTCGCCCCACCGGACCTCGTCGGACGGCCTCGGTCGTGATGCCGAACGTCGCCGCCATCAGGACAGACACTCCAAGCGCCCCCGGCAGCGCCGATGGCGGCGGCGGATCGGCGACCAGAACCGGCATGTAGAGGGGCAGGGAGACAACCGCGGAGAGCAGGTAGAACTGCGGCGTCGAGAGCGTGGCGAGGACCGCCTTGGAGATGGCCCGCTGCACCGACCAGACGACGAGGGCGAAGAGCGACGCGAACGCCCACGGCTCCATGCGACGAGGAGCCTCTACGCGGCGCAGCAGGACAGCTTGGATACGTCTCGCGTGAACGTCTGCGCGGCCAGCTTGATCCCCTCGGCCATCGTGAGATAGGGGGCCCAGGTCTCCGCGATGTCCGTGATCGTCATGCCCTCCTTCACCGCGTACACCCCTGCAAGGATCACCTCACCCGCGGCCTCGGCGAGCACGTGCACCCCGAGGACACGGCCGCTCTCTGCGTCGGCGACGAGCTTCACGAGGCCCCGCGTATCGCGGTTGACGAGGGCCCGCGGCACCGCGCTCAGATCGAGCACCCTGAAGTCCACGCGATGGCCCGCCGCCTCTGCCTCGACGCCCCTCATCCCGACGGAAGCGATCTGAGGAGAGGTGAAGGTGACACGGGGAAGCGCGCTCCAGTCGATGGAGCGACCCGCCTTGCCGATCGCATTGTCGGCCACGAGCGAGCCCTGCGCGGCGGCGACATAGACGAACTGGGGAGCACCGGTGACGTCGCCGGCCGCCCAGATGCGAGGGTTCGTCGTTCTCATCAACTCGTCGACCTTCACGGCGCCTTGGTCGATCAGCTCCACTCCGGCGGCATCCAACCCAAGACCCTGTGTGTTCGGGCGGCGGCCAGTTGCGACGAGGATCCGCTCGGCCTCGACCCGCTCTTCGATGCCGTCCCGTTGGAACACCGCCGCTCGCCGCTCGCCGTCTCGCTCGACGCGCGAGATCCTCACCCCAGGGTGAACCTCGGCCCCCTCGTCTCGCAGCACCGTCGCGAGCGCCTCCGAGACCTCGCGCTCCTCGAACGGCGCGATCGTTGGAAGCGCCTCCAGGAACGTGACGTGGCTGCCGAGGTGCAGGAACAGCTGGCCCATCTCGAGGCCGATGGCGTTCGCGCCGATCACCACGATCGACTCGGGCAGATCCTTCAGCTCCAACGCCGTGGTGCTCGTCAGGTACCCCGACTCCTCCAGGCCGGGAATCGGCGGAACGGAGGGGGAGGCACCGGTCGCGATCAGGAACTGATCGGCTCGGATCTCCTTGCCTTCGCAGAGGAAACTCTCGGGCCCAGTGAACCGCCCGCGACCGCGCAGGAGCGTGAACCCGTACTCGTCGGCGAGGTGCTCGTACTTGTCCGCCCGCATCTCGTTCACGAGCTCGTCCTTCGCCCGGACCAGCGATGCGAGATCGAGCGGGCCGGTTGTCGTGGGGGTTCCCGGGAAGGGGCTCTCTCCTGCCCGGTGATAGGAGTCCGCCGCGGCGAGCATCGCCTTGGAGGGAACGCACCCGATGTTCACGCACGTCCCCCCGATCGTGTTCGCCTCACACAGCGCGACCGAGGCACCGAGGTCGCGCGCGCGGATGCCCGCCGCAAAGGCGGCGGCACCCGAGCCCACGACGAGCAGGTCGTACTCGCTTCTCTGGGCCGGGCCACGCCGGTGATCGGGACCGGTGAGGGGATCGGCTGCGTCCTCGATCCCCACCACCCGGTAGCCGGCCTGCTCGACGGCGCTCGTGAGCGGGGCCTCGGACGCCACCCCGGCGGCGAACGTCGCCTGTCCGGTCTCGAAGTCCGCACGGACCTCGGTCGCGCCGGCCGCGGTCAGGGCCTCCGCCACGGTCTCGTTACAGCCCTCGCAGGTCATCCCCTGGATCCGCATCCGCTTCATCACACGCCTCCGATCATCGCTGGAACCGTACACATTCCAGTCGACTGGAATGTCAAGCCGCTAGGATGAGGACATGAGGATCGGCGAGTTCGCGGAGGCATCGCGGGTCCCGGCCAAGACCATCCGCTACTACGAGTCGGTTGGGCTCCTCCCCCAGCCCAGAAGGCTGGAGAACGGCTACCGGGACTACGACGCGTCGGCCGCGACTCGCCTGGAGTTCATCCGCTCCGCCCAGGCGATCGGGCTGTCGCTCGGCGAGATCCGCGGGGTCCTCGCCTTCCGGGACCGGGGCAACGTTCCGTGCACCCACGTCGCCGAGCTGATCGACCGACGCGCCCGGGAGGTGTCTGCTCAGATCGTCGCCCTCGAGCGTGTCCGGGCGGACCTGGAACGTCTCGCCCGAAGGGCTCGGCGGCTCTCACCACGCGACTGCGAGAAGGCGAGCGTCTGCCACATCATCGAGAGCTGAGCACGGAGTCTGTCCGCTTGCTGACTCTTTCGAGAGCTCGTTGGGCCTCGCAGGCGTTCTCGCCAAGGAAAGGGGCGTGTCTTCGCCTCGACTCGAAGCAAGGGAGGAGATATCGCATGAGCGACAACGTCGTCCACGTGAACGACCAGGACTTCACGCAGGCGGTCCTGGACTCGGACCTGCCGGTTCTCGTCGACTTCTGGGCGGACTGGTGCGGGCCGTGCCACATCGTTGCGCCGGTCGTCGAGGAGATCGCACGAGAGCATGCCGGAACGCTGCGGGTGGCGAAGCTCAACGTCGACGAGAACCCGTACTCGGCGCAGCAGTACGGCGTTCTGAGCATCCCGACCCTGATCCTGTTCAGCGGGGGCGAGGAGCGGGGCAGGGTCGTCGGGGCCCGAAGCAAAGATTCCATCGTGCAGACGCTCCTGCGGGACGTGGCCGCGTAGGTCGGGTCCGCACCAGCAACCCAGAGAGAGAGAGAGAGAGAGAGAAGACGATGCCGATCTTCGAGCTGATCCAGGAAGAGGACGCCAGCGACGAGGTGCGACAGACCTACCGGCAGATCAAGGCTCGGTACGGCGGGTTCCTGCCCGACATCTACAAGGCGTTCGCGCACGATCCCGAGTACCTGGCGTCGATCAACGAGCACATGCAGCGCGTGCTCGAGCCTCGGAAGGTGGACGCGAAGACCAAGGAGGTCATCGCGTTCGTCGTGGCGGCGATGAACGGCTGCGACTTCTGCCTTCACGCGCACACCATGGGGCTCCGCCAGCACGGCTACGACGACGAGGCGATCGCCGAGATCCTGGGAGTGGCCTCCCTCTGGAGCGAGGTGAACCGGTTCAACATCGGAGCGCGAGTGACGTGGCCCGATCGGAGCATCTCGTCGGTCCGGCAACGCAAGGCGACCGGCACCGAGGGGTAGGCAAATCTCGACGGGATCGCGCCCGCGTTCCGGCGGGCGCTATCCCGTCGGCACGTCCTCGCGTCCACCCCGGACCGGAACCCCGCGGAGCCGCAGCTCGCCGAAGGCGGAGGGAGGCTCGGCCGTCGAGCGCAGACGCCCGTCGTCGACGTCCAGGCCGAGCACTGTTCGGAGCACCAGGAGCGGCGCCGCCGCCGACCAGGCCTGCGGTCGAGACGCCGTCGGGTACTCGACGGGCATCTGCGTTCGCTCCCGCGGGAAGCCGGCGAAGACTTCGGGCAACCGGTGCTCAAAGACCTCGGCCGCCTCGATCAGCGCAAGGGCGAGTACACCCGCCTCCGACGCGAAGCCGTACCGCCGCATCCCCTCCGCGACGATCGCGGTGTCGTGAGGCCACACCGTTCCGTTGTGGTACTCGATCGGGCTGTAGCCGGCGTCGGCGCTCGACATCGTCCGGATCCCC
>JBBDWS010000078.1:0-5875 GCA_040902755.1 Actinomycetota bacterium | reverse complement strand
GTGGTACTCGATCGGGCTGTAGCCGGCGTCGGCGCTCGACATCGTCCGGATCCCCCACCCGCTGAACATGTCCGGTGCCATGAGCCGCTGCACCGTGATGGCGGCGCGGTGCTCGTCCGCGATCCCGCTCCACAGCAGGTGGCCGATGTTGGAGGTAAGGGAGTCGACCTGTCGCTTCTCGCCGTCCAACGCGAGGACGTAATGTCCTCGCTCTTCGTTCCAGAAGTCGCGGTTGAACCGCTCGCGAAGGGCGGCGGCATCGTTCTCCAGCCGTGCGGCGAGCGCGCCGTCTGCCCAGACGTCCCGGGCGAGCCGCGCCGTCCGGCGCCTGGCGTCGTAGGCGTATCCCTGGATCTCGCACGTCGCGATCGGCGGCGCTGCCAGGCTTCCGTCGGCGAACAGGATCGAGTTCCACGAGTCCTTCCAGCACTGGTTCTCCAGACCCTTCGGGGACCGCGTCCGGTATTCGAGGTAGCCGTCCTCGTCCGGATCGCCCGGGCCCTCGATCCACTTGAGCGCAGCACGCGCGGCCGGCTCCAGCCGTCGCACCAGCTCGGTATCACCGGTCCACCGTTCGTACTCCTCGAGCAGGATCAGGAACAGCGGCGTCGAGTCGTGGCTCCCGTAGTAGGGGGTGTGCGGAACCTCCCCCAACGTCGCCAGTTCCCCTCGGCGGAGCTCGTGCAGGATCTTTCCCGGCTCGGCGTCGCGGTAGGCGTCGTCCTCCTTGGCCTGGAACGCGGCGAGGGTCTCCAGCGTCGTCGCGGCAAGGCGGGGCTGGAAGGGCAGGGCCTCGTACGCCGTGATGAGGCTGTCGCGCCCGAAGAGCGCCATGAACCATGGAAGGCCGGCGGCCGGAAGTGACCACGCGACGTGCTCCAGCGGTCGGAACCGTAGCGCCGCAAGGTCGAGCAGGCTCTGTCGATACGAGTGGTGGAGCGGATCGAAGTCGGTCTCCAGCCGGGGCGCCTCCTCGAGCCACTGGTCGAGGGTCAGCGGCATCTGCGGCTGGAGATCGCCCGGACTCTCACAGTCGTGCCGCGGGCGTCGCTCCTCGTCATCGACCAGGCACGACACGTCGATGTGCATCTTCCAGGTCTCTCGGGGACGCATAGAGACGTCGAAGCGGGCGACGTCTTCCCGCAGCTCGCCTGGTTCGCTGAACGAGATCCGGGTCCCCCGACGAAAGCCATCGCGCCGGTACCAGAGCGTGACCTCGGACGCGCCCACCTGAGCCCACGTGACGCCCATCTTCGGCCGACGGTCCTTGAGCTCGAAGATATCCATGAAGTCGGCACCGAACAGCAGCTCGAGGCCCACGGTCCGTCCCAACTCGCTGTGGTTCTCGAGGACGATGTCCTCGTGGACCCCGTCGGCGACGATCCGCTCTCGCTGGATCGAAACCGGAGGGTTCTCCCCGACGCGGGCGGTGCCGAGCGTTCCGAACATGCTCGCGGAGTAGTAGCGGAGTGAGTGGCTCGTGAGCAGTCGCATCGGGGTCCCGTCCAGGAGGAGACGCCACGTCGAGAGATGGCGCACATCCGCGTGAAAGAACCCTTCCGCGTCCGTCCCGTCGACATCGCCGGACGGAGCCGAGACGAAGAACGTGCTCCCGTCGAGGACGACGAGCTCATCCGGCATCACGATCTGCCCTGCACTCGTTCCCATTCGCTCGCAAACGGCAGAGGATCCCCAAGCGAGGCGAGAACGTGGTCGGCCCCCGCCTCCTTCAGCTCTCCCTCGCCGTAGTTGCCGGTCGCAACGCCGACGGAGATCGCACCGTTGGATCGGGCCGCCTCGATATCCAGCGGCGTGTCCCCGACGACCACCACCTGTCGGGGATCCAGCGGCCGACCCAGGATCCTGCCGGCACGCTGGATCGCCACACCCGTGAGCCCGGCGCGGTCATCGGAATCGGATCCATAGCCACCGAAGCAGAAGAACCTGTTCAGGTCACTTCGAGCGAGCTTGATGTGCGCCGCCGCTTCGATGGTGCCGGTCGTGATCCCCAGGAGAAATCCTGTCCGGCACAGCCGAGGAAGGAGCTCTTCGACGCCGCCGAGGATCCGATACTCGGCCGAACCCTCCACTTCGGTGGGGAGCCTGTCGAGATAGGCGGCGAGCAGCCTCCCCAGCTCCTTGTCTTCGGGCGCGCGTCGGAGCAGCGCCGAGAACACACTTCGAGCGACTTGTGGATCCGTCATCCCGACCTCGGAGAACCGGGCGATGTCGGCGGGCACCGCGAACAGGCGCTCGAAGGCCCAGCGCCAGCTCCTCGACCCCGCGCCGCCGGTGGAGATCAGCGTTCCGTCGATGTCGAACAGGATCGCCAGAGGTTCTTCCATGATTCGCCTCCCGATTCGGCGGTTCCTCCAGGGCCTGTCCCTAGCTTCACCGGGTGTGCCAGCTCCGCGGAGCGATCAGGTCGTCGGCCGCCGGGGGGCCCCACGTCCCGGCCGGGTACGTCTGCACGGGCCCGGGCTCCTCGACGACCGGCATGACGATCTGCCAAGCGCGTTCCACTCCATCCTCCCGGGTGAACAACGTGTGGTCTCCCGCCATCGCGTCGTGCAGGAGCCGCTCGTAGGCTTCCGCCGGCTCGGTCTTGAACGAGCTGCCGTAGGCGAAGTCCATGACCACCTCCTGCAGCGAGATGCCCGGTCCCGGCTGCTTGGCATGGAAGGCCAGCGAGATCCCCTCATCGGGTTGGATCCGGATAACGAGGTGATCCGGATCACACCGCGAGATCCCGACCTCGCTGAACAGATAGGCAGGGGCCTCCCTGAACACCACAGCGACCTCGGTGGCCCGCCGGGGCATGTGCTTCCCCGTTCGCAGGTAGAAGGGCACCCCCTGCCACCGCCAGTTGTCGATCGACGCTCGCACTGCCACGAACGTCTCCACCGTGGAGTCGGGAGCGACGCCCGCCTCCTCGAGGTAGCTCGGAACTTCCGTGCCATCGCGCGTGCCTCGCGCGTACTGCCCTCGAACCACGTCCGCGGGGTGGAAGGGTCGGACCGCCCGAAGGAGCTTCACCTTCTCGTCACGGATTGCCTCGGGCTCCAGGGACCGGGGCGGCTCCATGGCCAGGAACGAGAGCACCTGCAGGACGTGGTTCTGGATCATGTCCCTGATGGAGCCCGCCTCCTCGTAGTAGGCGGCTCGTCCCTCCAGCCCTACGGACTCGGCCACCGTGATCTGGATGTGGTCGATGGCGTCCCGGTTCCACGCCCGCTCGAACAGTGAGTTGGCGAAACGGAAGACCAGGATGTTCTGGACGGTCTCCTTGCCCAGGTAGTGATCGATCCTGAAGATCCGCTGCTCGTCGAAGACCTCGTGCACCGCCCGGTTGAGCTCGCGGGAGCTGCCCAAGTCATGGCCGAACGGCTTTTCGATCACGACCCGAGCACTCCGGCCCGGGCCCACCTCACCCAGCCGCTCGATGATCACCGGAAAGGCTGAGGGTGGGGTGGCGAGGTAGTAGAGCCGCCCTCCTTCCGTGCCCGCGTCCTCGTCGATCCGGGCGAGATGCCCGATGAGCGGGTCGAAGCACGAGGGGTCGTCGAACGGGCCGGAAAGGTAGGAGAGCGAATCGGCGAACTGCTTCCAGTCCGCCTCGTTGACGGGCGTTCGGGAGAACTCCTCGACCGCTCTACGGGCGTGCTCGCGGAACCCCTCGGCGTCCCAGTCGGTTCGGGCGTAGCCCACGACCGCGTAGCGCTCTGGGAGGAGTCCATCCACGGCGAGGTTGTACAGGGCCGGCAGGATCTTCCGGCGCGTGAGGTCGCCGGAGGCTCCGAATACGACGATCGCCTGCGGAGACGGCGATCGGAGGCTCATGGCACTCCTTTCTCGACGTGACCGCCGGACTCACTTCCCGTCGCCGAAAGCACCCTGTCGGCGAAGTCGGCCTCAGCCCGAGACGCGAACCGCTCGTACAGCGCGGTGGTCAGCACGTGAGCTGGCACTCCTTCGTCGATCGCGACCACAACATCGGGCGCAGTTCCTGCTGGTCGATAGGCATGCCTCTCCTCCCTGAGCTTCTCGGCTCAGCCCGACGCTGGGCTCACGACGCCCGGTCATGCCTGAACCTTCGTGGCCAGGTCGCCCACCCTTTCGAGATGCTGGCGAACCATGAGAAGAGCCGTCACGCCCTCTCCTGTCGCAGAAGCCAGCTGCTTGGTGCTGCCCGCCCGGACGTCTCCCGCCGCGTAGACGCCGCGGATCGAGGTCTGGAAGGTGTCATCGGTGACCACGAACCCCCACTGGTCGAGGTCGACCGTCCCCTTCAGGAAGTCGGTGTTCGGGTCGAGGCCGATGAAGACGAACGCCCCGGCGGGGTTGAACTCGCGCGTCTCGCCACCCTCCCGGTCCCTGACGACGACCGATCCGAGCTTGCCACCCTCCCCTTTCCGGAACTCCACTACCTCGGTGTTGGTGTGGATCTCGAACTTCGGGTCCCGCCGGATCTGCTCCTGCAGGAGCGACGACGCCTTGAGCTCCGGGGCGAACTCGATCACACGGATCCTGTCGGCGAACTGAGACAGGAACAGGCCCTCCTCCACCCCCGAGTTGCCTCCCCCGATCACCATGATCTCCTCCGCGCCTCGGTAGAAGGGGCCGTCGCAGGTCGCGCAGAAGTGGATGCCCGCGCCGATGAGTTCTCCCTCTCCGGGAACTCCCAGCCGTCGGTAGGAGGACCCAGTGGCCACGATCGCGGCTCGCCCGCAGTACTCGTCGCCCTGGTCGGTTGTGAGGATCAGGAAATCGTGCATGCGCCGCAGGTCGCTCACCCCCACCGCCTGCAGCATCTCCACCTCGTAACGGCGAGCCTGGGCGATGATCTTCTCTGCGAGCTCGGCGCCACCCACGCCCTCCGGGAACCCCGGATAGTTGTCGATCCGTTCGGTCGATCCCGCCTGCCCGCCGAGGGCGCTCTTCTCGATCACCAGACATTCGATGCCCTCACGGGCCGCGTAGATGGCAGCCGTGAGTCCCGCGGGACCTCCACCGATGATGAGGAGGTCGTAGTAGCTGCGGCCTGCCTTGAGCCTCAGTTCCAGCTTCTGGGCCAACTCCGCGTTGGACGGCTCTACGAGGAACGACCCGTCCGGGAAGACGATCGTCGGGATGATCTGTTTGCCCTCATTCTTCTCCCGGACGAACGACGCCCCATCTGGGTCCTGGTCGATGTCCACCCAGTCGTAAGGGACTCGCTGCTCACCCAGGAACTTCTTGGAGCGGCGGCAGTCGGGGCACCAGGGCGCCCCGTACACGGTGACATCAGCCATCGATACCTTCTCCCCCCTCGTGTTCGTGGCGAGGTTCACGACGGCGGGCTCGCCGTGCCGACAGACCCACTCATGCGAGTCGGCATCGGTTGCCTCCCGGACTGGCCCCGGAATGGGGAAATTAGAGCTAGGGTCAGCTCCCGCCGTGCCGGGGGACCTTCCGACCCCAGAACGCATCCCTCAGCGGGCCGGAGGTTCGGTCACCTCCGCTTCTCCGGGCTCCCCAAACTCGCGGCCCAAACCTAGCAGACGGGCACCAGACCGGGAGGGTCGAAGTTCCTGCCAACTTCGGAGTCCCGGACCCGCTCTCAAGCGTGCTCCTCGCGTCCGAGATCTCTGGACGCTCCCCGGGAAGAAGGGGCAGGCTCGTGGCCACCCAAATGCGAGTCCGGGGGCCCGATCCGAAGACCGTGAGCCTGCCCCTCGCACGTAGGAACCGCCGATGCGCCCGCGTCGATGACCGGACTGTCGGCTGCCGGACAAGCTTCGCCCAAGCACGCCGAGCCGCCGGTGCGAGTTCCCGGTCGCGATCAGCGCGGCACGCCGCGCGAGGTCAAGCTCGCTGCGACCTACAACGGGACCGC
>JBBDWS010000077.1:6659-27890 GCA_040902755.1 Actinomycetota bacterium | reverse complement strand
TAAGGCCGTGGGACGGAGCGATCTGCGCGGCACGGCTCCGGTCCCTGGAGGCGAGCACCGCCGGCATCTGGTCCGCGTCCCTCGAGCCCTCGCCGATGGCAACCAGTGTCCCGACGAGGCTCCGCACCATCTGGTGCGCGAACGCGTTCGCTCGCGCGGTGACCTCGATACGATCGCCGGTGCGTGAGACCGAGAGCCGTTCCAAGCGCCTTACGTTGCCCGACCCTCCGGGAGCGTTGCGGCAGAAGGCCGAGAAGTCGTGCTCACCGACGAGGTGCCGCGCGGCGGAACGCATCGCCGGAAGGGAGACCTGCCCCGGCCGGTGCCAGACGAATCGCGCGTCGAACGGGTCGGGCCAGGGTCCGGCGTCGATCCGGTACCGATACTCCCGCGCGGTGGCGGAGAACCGTGCATCGAAGCCAGCCGAGGCCGGACGCGCTTCGAGCACGACGACCTCGGGCGCGAGCATCGAGTTCACCGAGGCGTGAAGCCGCGCGAGATCGAGCGCGTCGTTCCACGCGAACGACGCCACCTGCCCTCGCGCGTGCACGCCGGCGTCGGTCCGACCGGCAACAGAGAGCTGGGGCATCGAGCCCAGGAACCGAGAGAGGGCGTCCTCCAGGCCGCCCGCCACGGGTCGCTGACCCTTCTGCCGTGCCCAGCCGCGGAAGCCGGTCCCGTCGTACGCGAGCGTGAGCCGGACGACCGGCACGAGCCCGGCCGCTTTACTCGACCGTCTCGACGAGCTCGATCATCGCCATCGGCGCCGCATCGCCCTTGCGCGGGCCGAGCTTGAGGATGCGCGTGTAGCCACCGCTGCGCTCCGTGTAGCGCGGCCCGATCTCGCTGAACAGCTTGTGCACCACGTCGCGATCCGGGATCTGCTTCAGCACCTCCCGACGCGCCGCCACGTCGCCCTTCTTGGCGAACGTGATGAGCTTCTCGGCCACGGGGCGGACGGCCTTGGCCTTCGCCTCGGTCGTGTTGATCCGCTCGTGGACGAACAGCTGCGCGGCAAGGCCGTTCAGCAGGAGCCGCTGGTGCGCGGGTCCCGAGCCCAGACGCGGGCCCTTCTTGGGCTTGGGCATCCCTACTCCTCCCGCAGGGACAGGCCGTACTCCTCGAGCTTGGCCTTGACCTCGTCGATCGACTTCTGCCCGAAGTTGCGGATGTCCATCAGCTCGGCCTCGCTCTTCTGGACGAGCTCACCGACCGAGTTGATGCCCTCGCGCTTGAGGCAGTTGTAGGAGCGCACCGACAGGTTCAGCTCCTCGATCGTGATCTGGTAGTCGCTGGGAGCCGAGTCGTCCTCGGCCGGGCCCACCGTCACACTGTCGGCCTCGGCGAGATCGCCGAACAGCTGCGTGAGTTCGAGCAGCGTGCCGCCGGCCGAAGCGAGCGCCTCGCGCGGGCTGATCGACCCGTCGGTCTCGACGTCGAGGATCAGCTTGTCGCGGTCGGTCATCTGCTCGACGCGGGTGTTCTCGACCGCGTAGCTCACCCGGCGCACCGGCGAGTAGATCGAGTCCACGGGGATCACGCCGATCGGGTCGCGCGACTTCTTGTTCTTCTCCGCGGACACGTAGCCGACGCCGCGTTCGACCACCATCTCCATCTCGAGGCTCGCGCCTTTGCCGAGCGTGGCGATGTGCATGTCCGGGTTGAGGATCTCTACGCCGGCGGGCGGTGCGACGTCCCCCGCGGTGACCTCGCTGGGCCCCTTGGCCTTGAGGTACACGTTGACCGGCTCGTCTGTCTCCGAGCGGATCACGAGCTCCTTGAGGTTCAGGATGATGTCGGTGACGTCTTCGGTGACCTTCGGGATCGTCGTGAACTCGTGCAGCACACCCTCGATCCGCACCGACGAGACGGCGGCACCGGGGATCGACGAGAGCAAGGTTCGGCGAAGCGAGTTGCCGATCGTGTAGCCGAACCCGGGCTCGAGCGGCTCGATCGTGAACTTCGATCGCGTGGGAGAAACGACGTCCTCAGAGATCTGGGGCCTGGTGACGATGAACAAGCTGCCTACCTCCTCCGGCGGGGGATCATCCACTCCTACCCCGCCCTCATTGCTCCACCCGAAGGTGGTCGCTGCCCTCGGCGTGGGGCCGTCGGGCGCTCGTACCGACACTTAGACGCGCCGGCGCTTCTTGGGCCGGCAACCGTTGTGCGGCACCGGCGTGACGTCCTGGATGCCCGCGACCTCGAGGCCGGCGGCGGCCAGTGAACGGATCGCGGTCTCGCGCCCCGATCCCGGACCCTTCACGAACACATCGACCTTCTGCAGGCCGTGTTCCTGCGCGCGGCGTGCAGCGGCCTCGGCCGCCAGCTGCGCCGCGAACGGCGTGGACTTGCGAGAACCCTTGAACCCGACGTTGCCTGCGCTGGCCCACGAGAGCGTGTTGCCCTGCAGGTCGGTGATCGTGACGATCGTGTTGTTGAACGTCGACTTGATGTGCGCCTGCCCGTGGACGACGTTCTTCTTCTCGCGTCGCTTGGTCTTCTTCGCCTTCGGCTTCGCCATGTGTTGAACCCCTTACTTCTTCGTGGCCTTCTTCTTGCCCGCCACGGTCTTGCGGGGGCCCTTGCGGGTCCGCGCGTTCGTGTGCGTTCGCTGGCCGCGGACCGGGAGGCTCCGGCGGTGCCGGATCCCCTGGTAGCTGCCGATCTCGATCTTCCGCTTGATGTCCTGGGCCACCTCGCGGCGGAGGTCACCCTCGACCTTCACCGCGCGGTCGATGAACTCGCGGATCCGGGAGACCTCGTCCTCGGAGAGGTCTCGGACCTTCGTTCCGCCTTCCACGCCGGCGCCCTCGACGATCTGGTACGCCCGGGTCGGGCCGATTCCGTAGATGTAGCGGAGCGCGATGTCCACCCGCTTGTCGCGGGGAAGGTCGACGCCTGCGATACGAGCCACGCGGTCCCTCCTCGTCCTAGCCCTGGCGCTGCTTGTGTCGTGGGTTCGTGCAGATCACGCGGATCACACCGCGCCGACGGATGACCTTGCAGCGGTCGCACATCTTCTTCACCGACGGACGGACCTTCATCTCTTCACCCTCAGCCTACTTGTAGCGGTACACGATCCTGCCGCGCGTCAGGTCGTACGGCGACAGCTCCACCAGCACCCGGTCCCCCGGGAGGATCCGGATGTAGTGCATCCGCATCTTCCCGGAGATGTGCGCCAACACGCTGCTCTTGTACGGTTCGTCGAGTTGCACTCGGAACATGGCGTTCGGGAGCGGCTCGGTGACCGTCCCTTCGACCTCGATCGCGTCCTTCTTCGGCAAGCTCCGCGTGTTCCTCGATCTTCTAAGGCATGCCGTCCCGCCCAACGGGCGAGGCGGAACCACCTCCGGACGGAGGCGGCGTGTCAGTATAGGGGACGGGCTCCGCGAGCGTCACGACCAGCGGGAACGGGTGGTGCGTCAGCTTCACAGAGGTAGCCGGGCTGCTCGATCAGATAAGTGCGGAAGCCCCTGTCGGTGCCTAGGACACCGTGGGCCTCGCGCCTTCCTGTCTTCGGCTAAGCCGACGCAAGGAAAGGCTCCTCCCATTCCCGAAGGCGGGTTCGGGGCTTCCGCACGAAGGATTCTAATGAAGCTCTTCCGGGATCACCCGGCTCGTCTTTAGCTCAGCCGCGTACCGGGTATAGCTCGGTTTCTGAGTCGCCTGGGACCCTCGGCGAACGCCAACCGGGCCGCCCCTTTCGGCATGAACGAAGGGACGACCACGGATGGTAGCCACCGCTTGGACCGTCACCCGAACCGCCCACCGCGTTCGAGTCGACGTCATGGAGGCCTCCCTATTCGCGCACGCCGACACCGAGGCGATCGCAGTGGCGCTTGAGGAGTACCTCGCCGACGACGCGGTCACGGTGATCCAGCTCGATGGTCCCGCCCTGAAGATGGCCGAGCCGCTAGACGGCCTCGGGCCAGCGATGAAGCGTCTTGGGAACCTGGCGCGCAGCCGGGGCAAGCAATTCGACGTCGGCCCGATCTAGCGCGAAGAGCCCTCGTCGGGTGTCAAGCCCCACGGCCGTCGAACTGACCCACCACCCGGGAACGGGCCCTCGGAGGGCTGCCGAAGCCCGTCGGGGAGCGCTCAGCTGCGAGCCGTGAGGACCTCTCGCCCGTCCTCGGTGACCGCGATCGTGTGCTCGAAATGGGCCGAGAGCGACCCGTCCTCGGTCACGACCGTCCAGTCATCGGCCAGCACCCGCGTCTCCCACCCGCCGATGTTGACCATCGGCTCGACGGCCACGACCAGCCCGGGCTTGATGAGCGGACCCCGTCCCGGCTCGCCGTAGTTCGGGATCTGGGGGTCCTCGTGGAGGCTCCGCCCGATCCCGTGGCCCACGTACTCGCGCACGACGGAGAACCCGGTGCCCTCGGCCACCTGCTGCACCGCCGCGCCGACGTCGGATAGCCGCGCGCCGGGGGCGATCTGCGAGATCCCGGCCTCGAGCGCCTCCTCGGTCACCCGCACGAGCTTCTCCGCCTCGGCCGACGGCGGGTCCCCGACGAACATCGTGAGCGCCGAGTCCGCGTGGAACCCCTCCCAGATCGCGCCGAAGTCCAGGGAGAGGATGTCGCCCTCGGCGAGCATGCGCTTGGGCGAGGGGATGCCGTGCACGACCTCGTCGTTGATCGAGACGCAGATGGAGGCCGGGAAGCCCTTGTAGCCCTTGAACGATGGGACCGCGCCCTGATCGTCGATGTACGCCTCGGCCACGGCGTCGAGGTCCGCCGTCGCGATCCCGGGCCGCACGGCCGCCACGACGCGATCGATCGTGCCGGCCACCACGCGGCCGGCCCTGCGCATCTTGGCGATCTCCTCGGCCGATTTGTAGATGATCATCCGTAGTCTTCCGTCAGGTCCGCGATGGCCTCGATCGTGCGGTCCGCGACGACCTCCTCGGGCGCTTCGGCGTCGATGTCCCGCAGCAGGCCGCGCTCCCAGAAGTACAGCACCAGCGGCTTGGTCTCGCGATGGTAGACCTCCAGGCGCTTTCGGATCGTCGGCTCGTCGTCGTCGGAACGGCTCTCGAGCGTGTGGCCGCAGACGTCGCAGATACCGGCGACGCGCGGCGGCTTGAACTCGCGGTTGTAGCTCCGCCGGCAGTTCGGACAGACGATCCGGGCCATCAGCCGCTTCACCGCGAGCTCATCGGGGATCTTGAAGTTCAGCACGGCATCCAGCAGCCGGCCGGCGGCGGCCAGCGCCCGCTCGAGCGCCTGGGCCTGCGGAACCGTGCGCGGGAAGCCGTCCAGGATGAACCCCTCGCGCGCGTCGGGCTCTTCGAGCCGGGCGAGCACCATCTTCGTCGTGACGTCGTCGGGCACGTAGTCCCCCCGGTCCACGAACTCCTTGGCCTGCAGGCCGAGCGGGGTCTCCTTCGCGATCTGCTCCCGGAAGGTGTCGCCCGTCGCGATCACCGGGAGCCCGTAGCGCTCGGCGAGGTGTCGACCCTGGGTCCCCTTGCCCGCACCGGGAGGCCCTAGGAGGATGATGCGCACCGGGCTACCTCAGGAAGCCCTCGTAGTGACGCATGAGCAGCTGCGACTCGAGCTGCTTCATGGTCTCGAGCGCGACACCTACCGTGATCAGCAGCGACGTGCCGCCGAACGGGAACTGCTGCACGGGAAGGAAGAACGCGAAGAATATCGCCGGCAGCAGCGCGACCGCCGCGAGGAACAGAGACCCCGGCAGCGTGATCCGCGTGAGCACGAAGCTGAGGTAGTCGGCCGTGGGCGGTCCCGGCCGGATGCCCGGTACGAACCCCCCGTATTTGCGGAGGTTGTCGGCGGTATCCACCGGGTTGAACGCGATCGCGGTGTAGAAGTACGCGAAGAACACCACGAGCAGGCCGTAGATGGCCATGTACGCGATGCTCCGCTGGTTCGTGATGTAGTTGTTCACGACGCTCTGGAACCAGGACGCGTGGTACACGCTGGCCAGCAGCGTCGGGAAGTAGAGCAGCGAGCTCGCGAAGATGATCGGGATCACGCCGGACTGGTTCACCTTCAGCGGGATGTACGTGCTGCCGCCCGCCGTCATGCGGCGGCCCACCACCCGTTTCGCGTACTGAACGGGGATCCGCCGCTGGCCCTGCTCGATGAAGATCACTGCCACGATGATCGCGAGCCCGATCACCAGGATCGTGATGAACTTCGCCATCCCGCCCGTGAGGAGGATCGCGCGCCCGTCCTGCGGAAGACGCGAGATCACGCTCGCGAAGATCAGGATAGACATGCCGTTGCCGATCCCGCGCTGCGTGATGAGCTCGCCCAACCACATGATCATCGCGGTGCCGGCGGTCATGACGAGCACGATGAGCGAGATGTTCGCCGCGGTGAACTCGCCCGAGGGAAAGATGTCGACGCCGAGACCGCTGGTCGCGTCGGTCGAGTGGAACAGGAAGACCAGCCCGGTCGACTGCAGCAGCGCGAGCACGACGGTGACGTAGCGGGTCCACTGGTTGATCTTCTTGGTTCCCTGCTCGCCCTCCTTCTTCCACTGCTCGAGCTTGGGGATCACGACCGTGAGCAGCTGCATGATGATCGACGACGTGATGTACGGCATGATGCCGAGGCCGAAGATCGCCATCCGCGTGAGCGCCCCGCCCGAGAACAGGTCGATGAAGCTCAGGAACCCGGTCTGGCCCTGCTGCTCGAGCGCGTCCTGCAGGATGTTGATGTCCACCACCGGAACCGGCACGTGCGAGCCCAGCCGGTACACGGCGATGACGAACAGCGTGAAGAAGATCTTGTTCCGAAGGTCCGGGACCTTGAACGAGTTGACGAAGGCTCGGAGCACGAGACCCTCATCCTACCCTTCGCCGGCGATGATCTCGGCCGTGCCTCCGGCGCCCTCGATCTTGGTCTTCGCCGCCTCGGAGAAGGCGTGAGCGCGGACCGTGAGCGCCTTGTCGATCTCGCCGCGCGCGAGGACCTTCACGGGCCGGCCCCTGCGGACGAGACCGTGCTCGAACAATGCGTCGGGATCCACGGTCTGGTCGAAGTACTTCGCGAGGGTCTCGACGTTGACGACCGCGAACTCGCGCCGGTTCGGGTTCTTGAAGCCCTTCAGCTTGGGGACGCGGCGCTGGAGCGGCATCTGGCCACCCTCGAAGCCGGGCTTCGGGTTGTGCTTCGCCAGATAGCCCTTCGTGCCCCGGCCCGCGGTCTTCCCGCGAACGCCGGCGCGGCCGCGGCCGACGCGCTTGCGGTCCCGCTTGGCACCCGCTGCGGGCTTCAGATGGTGGAGCTTCACGGCTTCTTCCTCTCTCGGCCGCCCGACGCTTCACTGTCGGCGACCTCCTCCACCCGGACGAGGTGGCGGACCTTCGCGATCATGCCCCGGATCTCGGGGCGATCCTCCTTCACGATCGAGTCGTTGATCCGGTGCAGCCCGAGGCGCCGGATCGTTGCCTTCTGGTCCTTCGGGTGATGGATCCCGCTGCGCACCTGCGTGACCTTGAGCTTCATCGGCGCCCACCGCCCCGCGGCTCCGGCGAGGCGCCCGCCTGGTCCCCGTAGACCTCCTCGAGCTTGGCCGCGCGGGTCGCCGACAGGCGGTCCTGCGCGGCGGTGACGGCGTCGAGCATCGGCTTGGGCGCCACGTCGCGAACGTCGCGCCCGCGCAGCCGCGCAACCTCGTGCGGAAGCTTCAGCGACTTGAGCCCCGCCATCGCCGCCTTCACGATGTTGATCTGGTTCGAGGACCCCATCGACTTGGACAGGATGTCCTTGATGCCGGCGCACTCGACGAGCGCGCGCACCGGACCGCCGGCGATGACGCCGGTGCCGGGCGCAGCGGGCTTGAGCAGGACGACGCCGGCGCCGTCGACGCCCGTCACCTGGTGCGGGATCGTGGTTCCCATCATCGGGACCTCGAACATCTTGCGCTTGGCCTCCTCGACGCCCTTCGCGATCGCCGCGGGGACCTCCTTGGCCTTGCCGTAACCCAGGCCGACACGGCCGGCTCCGTCGCCGACCACGACGAGCGCGGCGAACGAGAAGCGCCGGCCGCCCTTGACGACCTTCGCCACGCGGTTGATGTTGATCACCCGCTCCTCGTAGATGCTCTTCTCGCCTTGATTGTCGTAGCGGCGCATCAGATCTGCAGTCCCTTCTCTCTGGCTCCCTCGGCGAGCGCGGCGACCCGGCCGTGGAACAACCGGCCGCCGCGGTCGAGCACGGCCCGGGCCACGCCGGCGGCCTTCGCGCGCTCGGCCAGGAGCCCGCCCACCGCCTTGGCAGGCTCGACCTTGCCTTCGCCGCCCGCCTTCACCTCGCGGTCGGAGGCCGCGACCAGGGTGCGCGCGGCATCGTCGTCGATGAGTTGCGCGTAGATGTGCCGGTTGGATCGGTACACCGCCAGGCGCGGCCGCTCGGCGGTCCCTGAGATCTTCCTCCGGACCCGGACGTGGCGGCGCACGCGCGCCTGGCGCTTGGTCTTCGCGTCCATCACGCGGCCCCCGTCTTGGCTGCCTTGCCCGCCTTCTTGCGGACGTACTCGCCCTCGTACCGGATCCCCTTGCCCTTGTAGGGCTCGGGCTTGCGGATCTTGCGGATGTTCGCGGCCACCTCGCCGACCAGCTGCTTGTCGTTGCCGCGCACGACGATCGAGGTGCCCGTGGGTGTCTCGAACTCGATCCCTTCGGGTGCCGCCACGGTGACCGGGTGGGAGAAGCCGACCTGGACCTCGAGGTCGTTGCCCTTCATCGCGGCCCGGTACCCGACGCCGACGACCGCCAGACGCTTCTCGTAGCCGTTCGTCACGCCCTGGACCATGTTCGCGATCAGCGAGCGCGTCAGACCGTGAAGGCTGCGATGGAACCCCTCGTCGCTCGGCCGCTCGACCCGGACCGTCCCGTCCTCCTGGACGATCTTCATCTCGGTGTGCACGCGCTGGCTGAGGGTCCCGCGAGGGCCCTTCACGGTCACGACCGCGTCGTCGTCGACCGTGACGTCGACGCCGCTCGGGATCTCGATCGGTTGTCTTCCGATCCGGCTCATCTTCTCCCCGGCCTCTTCTCTGTCCTTCTTCGGCTCACCAGACGTGCGCGAGGACCTCGCCGCCGATGCCCCTGCGGGAGGCGTCGCGGTCGGTCATCACACCGTGGGACGTCGAAACGATCGAGATCCCCAGCCCGCCCAGCACGCGCGGCAGCTCGTGCCGGCCGACGTAGATCCGCCGGCCCGGCGTGCTGATGCGCTTGAGCCCGGTGATGGTCCGCTCGCGCTTGGGCCCGTACTTGAGGCTCACGCGGAACACGCGCTCGATGCCCTCACCCTCGGGGGCGAACCCGCCGACGAACCCTTCGGCCGACAAGATCCGCAGCACGGACTCGTTCATCTTCGAGAACGGCACGAGGAGGTCGTCCTTGTATGCGAGGTTCGCATTGCGGATCCGCGTGAGCAGATCTCCGGTCGGGTCGGTGACGTTGGTCGAGAGTCTCACCATGACGCCTTCGTCACCCCCGGCAGCTCCCCGAGGTGGGCGAGCTCGCGGAAGCAGATGCGGCAGAGCATGAAGCGGCGGTACACGGCCCGGGAACGGCCGCACCGGCGGCAGCGCGTGTACTCGCGCACCTTGAACTTGCCTTGCCGCTGCTGCTTGTTTACCAGTGCCTTCTTCGCCATCCGTCCCTCTCCGTCTTTGGCTCCATCCTCTTTGGCTCCGTTCGTTACGAAGCCGCCTGGATCACCGGGATGCCCTCGAAGGGGAATCCCAGGGCGACCAGGAGCGCTCGTCCCTGTTCGTCGTTCTTCGCCGTCGTCGCGATCGTGATGTCCATCCCCCGGACCTTGGCCACTTTGTCGTAGTCGATCTCCGGGAAGATCAACTGCTCGGTGAGGCCGAGGGTGAAATTGCCCCTGCCGTCGAACGAGCCCGGGTTCAGCCCGCGGAAGTCCCGGATCCTGGGGATCGCGATCGAGACGAGTCGATCGATGAACTCCCACATCCGGTCGCCCCGCAGGGTGACCTTCGCGCCGATCGACATCCCCTCACGGAGCTTGAACCCGGCGATGGACTTCCGGGCCTTCGTGATCACCGGCTTCTGCCCGGTGATGATCGTGAGGTCCTCGACGGCGGCCTCCAGCATACGACCATCCTTCAGCGCATCGCCGACGCCCATGTTGAGGACGACCTTCTCGAGCCGCGGGACCTGCATGACGTTGGACAGGCCCAGCTCGCTTTGGAGCCGAGGGAGCGCATCGTCGCGGAAGCGGTCCTTGAGGCGGGGGCGGTATCCGGTCTTGCTCACAGATCCTCCCCGCACTTCCTGCAGACCCGCATCTTCGTCCCGTCGGCCTCGAGCCGGTGGCCCACGCGCGTGGGCTTGCCGCAGCTCTTGCAGACGAGCTGCACGTTCGAGATGTCGATGAATGTCTCGGTGTCGATGATCCCGCCCTGCTGGAGCTGGGAACCACTGGTGGACCGCTTGCCCTGCGTCCGCGTGTGCTTCTTCGCCATCGCGGCACCCTCGACCATGACGCGACCCTCGCTCGGGATCACTCGGATCACGCGCCCGGTATGGCCGCGGCTCTTGCCGGCCATGACCCGCACGTTGTCGTCCTTCTTGATGTCGACCCCGGGCATCACAGCACCTCCGGTGCGAGCGAGATGATCTTCATGAACCGCTTCTCGCGCAGCTCGCGCGCGACGGGCCCGAAGATGCGGGTTCCGCGCGGGTTGCGCTGGTCGTTGATCAACACGACGGCGTTGTCGTCGAACTTGATGTACGAGCCGTCGGGCCGCCGCCGCTCCTTCGCGGTCCGGACGACGACCGCCTTGACGACCTCGCCCTTCTTCACGCCGCCGCCGGGCAGGGCATCCTTGACCGAGCCGACGATCACGTCGCCGACGCGGGCGTACCGCTTGTGGCTGCCGCCGAGCACGCGGATGCACAGGACCTCCTTGGCCCCCGTGTTGTCCGCCACCTTGCAGCGCGTTTCCTGTTGGATCACCGATTCCCCTTACTTGGCCCGCTCGACGACCTCGACGATGCGCCAGCGCTTCGTCTTGCTGAGCGGGCGGGTCTCCATCACACGAACCGTGTCGCCGACGCGGGCATCGTTATTCTCGTCGTGCGCGGCGAGCTTGTTCGAGCGCTTGAGCGTCTTCTTGTAGAGCGGGTGCCGAACCTTGCGGTCGATCCGAACGAGCACGGTCTTGTCCATCTTCTCGGACACGACCACCCCGGTCCGCACCTTGCGGCGCATCCGGTCGGACGAGGCCTCCACGGCCGTCGCCTTCGCGCGCGTCGCCTTCGCGGGCGTTGCCGTCTCGGGCTTCGCCATCTCGGTCGTCGTGTCCGCCGGCGCCGCCTCGGCTTGGGTCGTCGGCTCCTGCGTTTCTTGGTCGCTCACGATGCCTCCTGCCTCCTGCGAAGACGGCTTCGCTTCGGGACGCCGATCTCCGGCGCGGCCGTCTCATCGCCGCGGCCCGCGTCCTCGGCCTCCGCCACCTCGAGCTCCTGTGCCTGCTGCTCGAGCTCGCGCTCGCGCAGGATCGTGAGGATCCGCGCGATCTCGTGGCGCACCTCGCCGATCCGCATCGGGTTGTCGAGCTGTCCCGTCGCGAGCTGGAAGCGCAGGTTGAAGAGCTCCTCCTTGGAGGAGTCCAACCGCTCGACGAGGTCGGTGTCGCCGAGGTCGCGGAGCTCCCGCACCTTGGCCACTACTCCCCACCTCCCGCTCGCGTGATGAACTTCGTCTTGATCGGAAGCTTGTGCGCGGCACGGCTCATCGCCTCGCGCGCGAGGCTGTCCGAGACGCCCGACAGCTCGAACAGGACGCGTCCGGGCTTCACGACGGCCACCCACCCCTCGGGGTTGCCCTTGCCCGACCCCATGCGCGTCTCGGCGGGCTTCTTCGTGACGGGCTTGTCGGGGAAGATGTTGATCCACACCTTCCCGCCGCGGCGGATGTGGCGAGTGATCGCGACGCGGGCGGCCTCGATCTGGCGGTTCGTGATCCACGCCGCCTCGAGAGCGAGCAGCCCGTAGTCGCCGAAGTGGATCTCCGTGCCGCCCTTGGCACGGCCGCGACGGCGGCCCCGGTGCACCTTGCGGTGCTTGACCTTCTTGGGGGCGAGCATCTAGCCCTTCGCCTCCCCGTCCGTCGTCTCCCCGTCCCCTTGCGCCGTCTCGGCCTCGCCGGCCGGAACCGCGTCGTCGGCCGGAACCGTCTCCGTCTCGCTCGTCGGAGCGGCCTCGTCCTGGGCGGCGGTCGCCGTCGTGCCGTCTTCCACCTGGGTCTCGGACGCGGCCTCCGCCTCCACCTCGGCGGCCGGCGCCTCCGGTTCCGCGACCTCCGCCGCCTCGCGCACGTCGGTGATCAGCGCGCCGGTCGAGGAGCCTCCGCCGCTCGAGACCTGGGCGAGCGCGCGGGCACGCAAACGCTCGGTCTCCTGCTCGGCCTGCGGGATCTCGTCGCCGTGGTAGACCCAGACCTTCACGCCGATCTGCCCGAACGTCGTCTTGGCCTCCGCGGTCCCGAAATCGATCCTCGCCCGGAGCGTGTGCAGCGGGACGCGGCCTTCGCGGTACCACTCGCGCCGCGACATCTCCGTCCCACCGAGCCGGCCGCCGCACTGAACGCGAACGCCGAGGGCGCCCGAGCGCATCGCGGTCTGCACCGCCCGGCGCATGGCACGGCGGAAGCTCACGCGGCCGGCGAGCTGTTCGGCGACGCCCTGCGCGAGCAGGGTCGCGTCGGTCTCGGGGCGCGCCTCCGAGGCCGCCGAGTTCATGTCCTCGACCTTCACGTCCACGCGCTTCTTCGTGACCCGCTCGATGTCCTTGCGGATCCGGTCGACCTCGGCGCCCTTGCGGCCGATCACGATCCCCGGGCGAGCCGTCCGGATGTAGACCCAGATCTGGTCGCCCTTGCGCTCGATGTCGACGCTCGAGATGCCCGCGCGGGACAGGCGGGAGCGGATGTGCTTGCGGATCCAGACGTCCTCGTGCAGGTGGGTCGCGTACTCGCGGCCCGCGTACCAGTTGGACTTCCAGGGGTAGATGACCCCGAGCCGGAACCCGTACGGATTGACCTTGTGACCCACTATTCGTCCTCTCCCAACGAGCGAACCACCAACGTGATGTGCGACGTGCGCTTCAGGATCTGCGTCGCCCGTCCGTAGGCTCGCGGCCGCCAGCGCTTCAGCGTCGGCCCCTCGTCCACCCAGGCGCGCTCGACGACCAGGTTCTGCGGAGCGACGCCGGGCTGCTGCTCCGCGTTCGCCACGGCCGAGTTCAGCGCCTTCTCGATCGTCTTGGCAGCGCCGAGCGGGCTGAACCGCAGGATCCGGCGGGCCTCGTCGACCTGCCGGCCACGGATCAGCTCGATCGCCCGCCGCGCCTTCGATGGCGTGATCCGGACGTACCGAACGGTGGCCTTGGCTTCCATCGTCTCCTAGATCCCCCGTCTCATCGAACCACGGTCGCGCGCTCGGACCTTGCGTGGGAGCGGAACGTTCGGGTCGGCGCGAACTCACCCAGCTTGTGACCGACCATCGACTCCGAGATGTACACCGGGACGTGCTTGCGGCCGTCGTGCACCGCGATCGTGTGACCCACCATCTCGGGCACGATCGTCGAGCGGCGCGACCAGGTCCGGACGACCTTCTTCTCGCTGCGCCGGTTCATCTCGACGATCTTGACCATGAGGTGCTCATCGACGAACGGTCCCTTCTTGATGCTCCTGGGCATCAGCCACGCCCCTTCCCGCGGCGCCGAACGATCAGCTTGCTCGACGCCTTGTTCTTCTTCCTGGTCCGGCCTTCCTTCTTGCCCCACGGGCTCGTGGGGTGGCGGCCACCGGAGCTCTTGCCCTCGCCGCCGCCGAGCGGATGGTCGACCGGGTTCATCGCGACGCCGCGGACGGAGGGCCGCTTGCGCATCCACCGCGCCCGCCCCGCCTTGCCGAGCTGGACGAGCTCGTGCTCGGCGTTGCCGACCTCGCCGACCGTGGCCTTGCAGGTGGCGAGCACCAGCCGCATCTCGCCCGAGGGCAAACGCAGGGTCGCGTACTGACCCTCCTTCGCCATCACCTGGATGCTCGTCCCGGCCGAGCGAGCGATCCGCGCGCCCGAGCCCGGCTGCAGCTCCACCGCATGCACGGTCGTCCCCACGGGGACGTTCCGGAGCGGGAGCGCGTTGCCCGGCCGGATCTCGGCGCCCTCGCCGGACATCAGCTTGTCGCCGACCGCGAGGCCGTCGGGCGCCAGGATGTACCGCTTCTCGCCGTCGACGTAGTGCAACAGCGCGATACGGGCGGTGCGGTTCGGGTCGTACTCGATGTGCGCGACCTTCGCCGGGACCCCGTCCTTGTTGCGGCGGAAGTCGATCTGGCGGAACCGGCGCTTGTTCCCGCCCCCCTGGTGGCGCATCGTGATCCGCCCGGTCTTGCTGCGGCCGGCGCGGTTGCGCCCCTTGGAGACGAGCGACTTCTCGGGCTTGGCGCGCGTGATCTCGTCGAAGGAGGAGACGCTCGCGCCGCGTCGGCCCGGCGTCGTCGGTTTGTATTTGCGAACGGCCATGGCTACTTCCCGGTCTCGAAGATCTCGATCTTGTCGCCCTCGACGAGGGTGACGATCGCGCGCTTCTCGTCGGCACGCTTGCCGACCGTGAAGCGGCGGCGCTTCGTCTTGCCCTTTCGGTTCAGCGTGCGGACGGAGGTCACCTGGACGTTCCAGATCTCTTGGATCGCTTCCTTGATCTCCGTCTTGTTCGCCCGCTTGTCGACGAGGAAGGTGTACGTGTTCAAGTCGAGCCCCGCGTAGGACTTCTCGCTCACGACCGGCCGGATGATGACGTCGCGCGACGTCTTCACTCGTCCTCACCCGCCTCGCGCGTGGTCGCGCCGGCAGCCTCGGCGGGTGCAGCCCCGGCGGGCTCCGCGGGAGCTCCCGCGGCCCGGGTTCCCTCCAGAACGTCCAACGCCGCCATGGTGAGGACGAGCTTGTCGGCGGCGATGATCTCGTACACGCCGAGGCTCTTGGCGTAGCTGACCCGGACCCCCCGGATGTTGCGGAAGGACTTCTCCACAACACCGGTGTCGGAGGGTGACGGAAGCACGACCAGGACCTTGCCGTCGAGCTCGAGCGCGTCGAGGATCTGGGCAGCGGCCTTCGTCTTGGGTTCGTCGAGCGCGAGATCCTTCACCACGACGAGCTTCTCGCTCTGCAGGGCATCGGTGAGCGCCGACCGGAGCGCGCCTCGCTTCATCTTCTTGTTGACGCGCATCGCGTGATCGAGCGGATGCGGGCCGTGGACGACGCCGCCACCCCTCCACTGCGGCGAGCGGCTCGAGCCTTGACGAGCCCGGCCGGTCCCCTTCTGGCGCCACGGCTTCTTCCCGCCTCCGGAGACATCGCCGCGCGTCTTCGTCGAGTGCGTTCCACGTCGGATCGCGGCCATCCCCGCGACGACCACTTGGTGCATCAACGGCACGCTGATCTGGGCCTCGAACATCGCAGGCGGCAGGTCGCGCTTCGCGACCTCCTTGCCGTTGGCGTCGAGCACGCGCACGGTGGCCATCAGCTCTTGTCCCCCACGGGCGCCTTGACGGCCGAGCGGACCATCACGAGGCCGCCGTCCGGCCCGGGGATCGCACCCTTCAGCAGCAGGAGGTTCCGCTCCGGGTCGGCCTGCACGACCTCGAGGTTCAACACGGTGACGCGCTCGTTACCCATCTGTCCGGCCATCCGCATGCCCTTGAACACGCGAGACGGCGTCGCGCAGGCCCCGACCGCCCCCGGCGAGCGGTGCTTGCGCTGGGTGCCGTGGCTCGCCGAGAGCCCGCTGAAGCCGTGTCGCTTCATGACGCCCGCGAAACCTTTGCCCTTGGAGACGCCCACGACGTCGGCCCGGTCGCCAGGGGAGAACACGTCGACCCTGATCTCCTGGCCGAGCGTGTAGTTGTCGGTGTCGTCCGTGCGGATCTCGACGACGTAGCGGCCCGGATCGGCCCCGGCCTTGTCGAAGTGCCCCTGCATCGGCTTGGTGACGCGCCGGCTGTCGCCGAACGTGAGCTGGACGGCGCGGTAGCCGTCGCGGTCCTCGGTCTTGAGCTGCGCGACGACGCACGGGCCGGCCTGGATCACCGTGACGGGGATCGCGCGCGTGTCTTCGAAGATCTGGGTCATGCCCAGCTTCGTCCCGAGGATCCCCCTGACCTGTGCCATCGCGTCGTCCGGCTCCTAGAGCTTGATCTCGATGTCGACGCCGGCCGACAGGTTCAGGCGCTGGAGCTCCTGGACCGTCTTCGACGTGGCGTCGACGATGTCGATGAGCCGCTTGTGCGTGAGCATCTGGAAGTGCTCGCGGCTGTCCTTGTACTTGTGCGGCGAGCGGATCACCGTGTAGACCGTCCGCTCGGTTGGCAGCGGCACGGGACCGACCACCTTGGCGCCGGTCCGCGTCACGTGCTCGACGATCTCGCGAGCGGCGACGTCCAGCATCCGGTGGTCGTAGGCCCGGAGCTTGATCCTGATCCTCGGTCCCGCCACTGCCCGTGTCCTTCTCTCTCTTCTCTCTGGTCTCTTGGCGCCAGCGCTACTTGATGATCTTGGTGACGCGTCCCGCCCCGACGGTGCGGCCGCCTTCGCGGATCGCGAAGCGCAGGCCCTCCTCCATGGCGATCGGCGCACCGAGCTGCACGCTCATCTCGATGTTGTCGCCCGGCATCACCATCTCGATCCCCTCGGGCAGGTTCGCGGTGCCGGTGACGTCCGTCGTGCGGAAGTAGAACTGCGGCCGGTAGCCGTTGAAGAACGGCGTGTGGCGGCCACCCTCGTCCTTGCTCAGCACGTACACCTGCGACAGGAACTCGGTGTGCGGCGTGACCGAGCCCGGCTTCGCCAGCACCTGGCCCCGCGCCACGTCGTCCTTGTCGATGCCGCGAAGCAGCACGCCGACGTTGTCCCCGGCCTGGATCGAGTCGAGGAGCTTGCGGAACATCTCGAGGTCGGTCGCGACGGTCTTCTTCGTGTCCTTGATGCCGACGATCTCGACCTCTTCCATCTTCTTCAGCACGCCCTGCTCGACCCGGCCGGTGACGACGGTGCCGCGTCCGGTGATCGAGAACACGTCCTCGATCGCCATCAGGAACGGCTTGTCGACCTCGCGAACCGGCTCGGGCACGTAGGAGTCGACCGCGGCGAGGAGCTCGTCGATCTTGGTCATCCACTCCTCGTCGCCCTCGAGCGCCTTCAGCGCCGAGATCTGGATCACCGGGATGTCGTCGCCGGGGTACTCATACGCGGAAAGGAGCTCGCGCACCTCGAGCTCGACGAGGTCGAGGAGCTCGGGGTCGTCGACCATGTCGACCTTGTTGAGCGCCACGACGATGTACGGCACGCCCACCTGGCGGGCGAGCAGCACGTGCTCGCGCGTCTGCGGCATCGGCCCGTCCGCGGCGGACACGACCAGGATGGCGCCGTCTACCTGGGCGGCGCCGGTGATCATGTTCTTGATGTAGTCGGCGTGTCCCGGCATGTCCACGTGGGCGTAATGCCGGTTCTCCGTCTCGTACTCGACGTGCGCGATGGCGATCGTGATGCCGCGCTCACGCTCTTCGGGCGCCTTGTCGATCTCGTCGAAGGGCGTGAACTCGGCAAGGCCCTTCTCCGCCTGGCGCTTCGTGATCGCGGCCGTCAGGGTCGTCTTGCCGTGGTCGATGTGACCCATCGTGCCGATGTTCACGTGGGGCTTGGTCCGCTCGAACTTCTTCTTGCTCATCGTCCTTTCCTCTCCTCCGCCTACTCGCCGCGTACCCGGGCCACGATCTCCTTGGAGATGTTGGCCGGCACCTCGGCATATGCGTGCAGCTGCATGGGGGTGTGCGACGCGCGGCCCTGGGTCCGCGAGCGCAGGTCAGTCGCGTAGCCGAACAGCTCCGCGAGGGGAACCAGAACACGGATCGCCTTCTGAGTACCGCGTTCGTCGATCCGCTCGATCCGCCCGCGCCGCGACGTGACGTCGCCCATCACGTCGCCCATGAAGTCCTCGGGCGTGATCACCTCGAACTCCATCAGGGGCTCGAGGAGCACCGGGTCGGCCTTCCTCGCAGCGTCCTTCAACACCATCGAGCCGGCGATCTTGAACGCCATCTCGCTCGAGTCCACTTCGTGGAACGAGCCGTCCGTGAGCGTCGCCCGGACGTCCACGAGCGGGTAGCCGGCGAGCACGCCGGATTCCATCGCTTCCTGGATGCCATGGTCGACCGACGGGATGTACTCCCGCGGGATCTTGCCGCCGACGATCTTGTTGATGAACTCGTAGCCGCCGCCCATGCCCGTGGGCTCAAGGCTGATGACCACGTGGGCGTACTGTCCGTGGCCGCCGGTCTGCCGGATGAACCGCATGTCGACCTTGTGGACGTCCTTGCGGATCGTCTCGCGATAGGCGACCTGCGGCTTGCCGACGTTGGCGTCCACGCCGAACTCGCGGCGCAGGCGGTCGACGATGATGTCGAGGTGGAGCTCGCCCATCCCGGAGATCACCGTCTGCCCGGTCTCGTCGTCGTACTTCACGACGAAGGTGGGGTCCTCGTCGGACAGCTTGCCGAGACCCGTGCCGAGCTTGTCCTGGTCGGCCTTCGTCTTCGGCTCCACCGCGACCGAGATGACGGGCGTCGGGAAGCTGATCGACTCGAGGACGATCGGGTTGGCCGGGTCGGCGAGCGTGTCGCCGGTGCTGGAGTGCTTGAGCCCGACCACGGCGACGATGTCGCCGGTGAACGCCGCATCCAGGTCCTCCCGGTGGTTCGCGTGCATCTGCAGGATCCGTCCGATCCGCTCCTTGCGGTCCTTCGACGTGTTCTCGATGTGCGACCCGGTGCGAAGGATCCCGGAGTACACGCGCACGTACGTCAGCCGACCGACGAACGGGTCGGACATGATCTTGAACACGAGGCCGCTGAACGGCTCCGTGTCCTCGGGCTTGCGGACGGCGTGCTCGCCCTTCGGGGTGTGGCCCTCGACCGGCAGAACGTCGGTCGGCGCCGGGAGGTAGTTCACGATCGCGTCCAGAAGGGGCTGGATGGCTTTGTTCTTGAAGGCCGAGCCGGCGAGCACCGGAACGGCCTCGCCGGACAGCGTCGCCCGGCGGATCGCGCGACGCAGCTCCTCGACGGTGGGCTCGCCTCCGCCGACGAACTTCTCCATGAGCGACTCGTCATGGTCGGCGAGCTTCTCGAAGAGGTCGTGGCGCGCCTGCGCGGCCGCCTCGCGGTACTCCTCGGGGATCTCGGAGGTCTCCCACTCCTCGCCCATCTCGACGATCCAGTGGTGGGCCTTCATCTCGACCAGGTCGATGACGCCCTGGAAGTCGGACTCGGAGCCCCACGGGAGCTGCAGGACGAGAGGGTTCGCCTGCAGGCGATCGACCATCATGTCGACGGTGCGGCGGAAGTCCGCGCCGGTGCGGTCCATCTTGTTCACGAAGCCCACGCGCGGGACGTTGTAGCGGTCGGCCTGACGCCAGACCGTCTCGGTCTGGGGCTCGACGCCGGCGACGGCGTCGAACACGGCGATCGCGCCGTCGAGCACGCGAAGAGAGCGCTCCACCTCGACCGTGAAGTCGACGTGGCCGGGCGTGTCGATGATGTTGATCCAGTGGTCCTTCCAGACGCACGTGGTAGCCGCGGATGTGATCGTGATCCCGCGCTCGCGCTCCTGGACCATCCAGTCCATCTGGGCGGTGCCCTCGTGGACCTCGCCGAGCTTGTAGGCCTTACCGGTGTAGTAGAGGATCCGTTCGGTCGTGGTCGTCTTGCCCGCGTCGATGTGGGCCATGATCCCGATGTTCCGGGTCCTGACCAGTGGGTACTCGCGGATGACCAGGCCCTTGCCGGACCCGGTGTTCCTGCCCTGAACCTTCTCGACCGCTTCTGCCACGTCTACCTTCTCCGCCGGGGTCGCCATCGCTCAGCGACCTCCGGCCACGGTGTTGTCGTCGATCACCATCGGTAGTGCGCGAACGCTTTGTTCGCCTCGGCCATCTTGTGCATGTCCTCGCGCCGCTTCACCGAGACGCCCTGGCCGTTGGAGGCGTCCATGATCTCGCCCGTCAGACGCTCGGCCATCGAATGCTCCTTGCGCGCGCGCGAGTTGTTCACGAGCCAGCGCAGCGCGAGCGTCGTGCCGCGCGTCGGCCGGACCTCGACGGGCACCTGGTAGTTCGCGCCGCCGACGCGTCGGGAGCGCACCTCGAGCATCGGGCGCACGTTCTCGACCGCCTTCTTCAAGGCGATGACCGGGTCGTTCGCCGTCCGCTCGCTGATCACCTCGAGCGCCTTGTAGACGGTGCGCTCGGCGAGCGTCTTCTTCCCGTCGAGGAGCACCTTGTTGATCAGCTGCGTGACCAGGACGTTCTGATAAACCGGGTCCGGCTGGATCTCGCGGTGTACGGCAGGTCCCTTGCGCGGCATGACTACTCGCCGACCTTCTTGGCGCCGTAGCGCGACCGAGCCTTCTTCCGGTCGCGGACGCCGGCGGTGTCCAGGGTCCCCCGGATGACCTTGTAGCGGACGCCCGGCAGGTCTCGAACGCGGCCCGCGCGGATGAGCACGATCGAGTGCTCCTGAAGGTTGTGACCCACGCCGGGGATGTACGCCGTGACCTCGACTTGCGAGGTCAAACGGACGCGGGCGACCTTGCGAAGCGCCGAGTTCGGCTTCTTCGGGGTGGTCGTGTACACGCGCGTGCAGACGCCCCGCCGCTGCGGGGAGCCCTTGAGGGCTGGGGCCTTCGTCTTCTCTTTCGGCCGCTTCCGGCCGCTCCGGACGAGCTGCTGGATCGTGGGCATGGTCCTCTCGTCTGCACTCTTAACTTTTCAACGGAACCGGTGGCCCGAAAAAACGATGAAGCCGGACCGCAGGCCCGGCTTCCAGGGAAAACAGCATTGGGCGCAGGTTGTCCCTCGGACCCCCCTGGAAGCGCGCTAGATGCCGGGCTCGCCCGCCGAGCCCGACTTGGACCACTCACGGTACTAAGCACGGCTCGTGCGTGTCAACGAAACCCGTGATGCGGCCACCCGGGCACGAGCACCCGGCGCCGAGGCTGGGCACGGGTCAGGGGGTGCGAGACCTGAGACTTATCCCATGATCGCTACCGGCCGGTCGCCCGAGACGCCTACTCCTGCGGCTTGCCGGCGGCTTGCCGGAAAAGGCTCACCCCCCCGGGCAGCTCGCCGGAGACCGTCAAGACCTTGACAGG
>JBBDWS010000077.1:0-6649 GCA_040902755.1 Actinomycetota bacterium | reverse complement strand
ACAGGAAACGCCCAGGTCGGAAGCGTCAAGGTCTTGACGGTCGGCTGTGAGAGCGCACTGGGGGTCCAGTTCGGTCCCCCGATGTCGGCACAGTCGGGTATCTCTCCACCGTGCAGGACGACTCGAAACCTCCGAAGCAGATCGGGCCTCACCCTGCCGAACTGATCGCCGCCGAGCGCATCCTCCACCGACGCCTTCGGAACCGCCTCAACGACGCCACCGAGGGTCACGGACTCTCCTACGCACAGGTGGAGGTGATGCTCCTGCTCGAGGAGCGGACCAACCTGCATGCTGGCCAGATGGCACGAGCACTCGGCACCTCACGGCAAGCCGTACATGCGCTGCTCGAGAAGCTCGAGGGCGCCGGCCTCGTCGACGTCCTTCCTCAGCAGGGAGAGGCTCGTCCCGTTGCCCTCACCGACCTGGGCCGCCGCAGGATCAGGTCGATCTGGGGGGTCCTCGACTCCACCGTCCACGCCGCCCTCCGGCAGATACCAGCGGGCGAGCGACGCGACCTCCTCGACGCACTCACCCGATGCGAGCGAGCGCTCGCCCCCCTGCGGCCCCCGTGGTGGCTCGACTGACCGCCCGACGCCCTTACTCCTCGGCGGGCTTGTATGACCCGCCGAGCATCTGCTCGGCCTCTTCGCGGGTGAGGGATCCGGCCATCACCGGCTCGCCGACACCGCCGGCTTCGACCTGTTCCTGGATCTCCCGCTGGCGCGCCAGCCAGTACTCCGGGATCGCCTCGGGCTTGATCCGCACCTGCACGTTCCGGTAGCGACCCATGCCCGTGCCTGCCGGGATCAGCTTGCCGATGATGACGTTCTCCTTCAGGCCGAGCAGGCTGTCGGACCTCCCGGCGATGGCCGCCTCGGTGAGCACCCGGGTCGTTTCCTGGAACGAGGCCGCCGACAGCCACGAGTCCGTGGCCAGCGAGGCCTTCGTGATGCCGAGCAACTGCGGTCGGGCCGTGGCCGGCTGGCCGCCGTTCTCGACCGTCTCACGGTTGTTCGCCTCGAAGCGGCGCCGGTCGATGAGGTCGCCCGGCAGGAAATCGCTGTCGCCGGGCTCGATGATCTGCACCTTGCGGAGCATCTGCCGAACGATCAGCTCGATGTGCTTGTCGTGGATCGTCACGCCCTGGCTCCGGTACACCTGCTGGACCTCCTCGACCAGGTGGTGCTGGAGCGCCTGGACGCCCTCGATCCGCAGCTTCTCGTGCGGGTTCACGGAGCCCTCGGTGAGCTGCTGACCGACGTCCACGACCTCGCCGTCGCCGACGAGCAGTCGCGCCCGGAGGCCGACCTTGTACTGCACCTGGTCCCCGTCCTCCGAGGTGACCGTGAGGCGCCGCTCCTTCTTCTCCTCGTCGTCCTCGAGGCTCACGGTGCCGGGCAGCTCGGTGATGAGCGCCTCGCCCTTGGGGCGACGCGCCTCGAACAGCTCGACCACGCGAGGCAGACCGTGCGTGATGTCCTCGCCGGCCACACCTCCCGTGTGGAAGGTCCGCATCGTGAGCTGCGTGCCCGGCTCGCCGATCGACTGGGCGGCCACGATCCCGACCGACTCGCCGATGTCCACGAGACGGCCCGTCGCGAGCGACCAGCCGTAGCAGAGACGGCACACGCCGTACTCGGCCTCGCAGGTGGTGGCCGAACGAACCCGGACCACGTCCACCCCAGCCTCGGTGAGCTTCACGCCGAGCGCGTCGGAGATCTCGTCGCCCTTGGAGGCGATCTTCTTCCGGTCGACCTTGACGTCCTCGGCGAGGACGCGCCCGAACAGCGAGGTGTCGATGTGCGCGCTCGACTCGCGCTCGCCGCGAGGGGTCTCGAACGTGACGGGAACCGGCATCGAGCGGTCCGTGCCGCAGTCCTCCTCGCGCACGATCAGCTCCTGCGAGACATCGACGAGACGCCGGGTGAGGTACCCCGAGTCGGCCGTCCGCAGCGCCGTGTCGGCCAGACCCTTGCGCGCGCCGTGGGTCGAGATGAAGTACTCGAGCACCGACAGGCCCTCGCGGAAGTTCGACTTGATCGGCCGGGGGATGATCTCGCCCTTCGGATTGGCGACCAGGCCGCGCATGCCGGCGATCTGGCGGATCTGCATGATGTTCCCCCGGGCTCCCGAGTTGGCCATCATGTAGATCGGGTTCGTCTTCCCGAACTGACGCTCCATCGCGTCCTTGACCTCGTCGGTCGCCTGGGTCCAGATCTCGATCAGCTCCTGGCGCCGCTCGTCGTCGGTGATGATCCCCTTGCGGTACTGGCTCTCGATCTTCGCCGCCTTGGCCTCGAAATGGTCCAGGATCTTCGCCTTGTCCGGAGGCGTGGTGACGTCCTGGACACCGAGCGTCACACCGGCGCGCGTCGCGTAGTGGAAGCCGACGTTCTTCAGGCTGTCCAGGATCTGCTCGACGGTCCCGCGGTCGTAGCGATGCACCGCCGAGTCGACGATCCGGCCGACCTCAGCTTTCATCAGCGGCCGGTTCACGAACTCCTCGGTCTCGGGGAAGCACTGGTTGAAGATGATCCGGCCAACCGTCGTCTCGACGCGCGGGACTCGGGCCCCGTTGCCTGCGGTGTCGACCTCGACCGTCTCCGGCAGCATCTCCGGCGGCAGCGCCTTGCCCTGCATCCGGACCTTCACCACGGTGTGCAGCGCGACGCGCTTGTGGTCCAGGGCCATCAGGGCCTCGTCCACCGAGGAGAAGATAGGGATCTCCTCCTCGTTCTCCGGACGGTCCGGCTCCAGGGTCAGGTAGTAGATGCCCAGGATCATGTCCTGCGTCGGGACGGCGATCGGGCGCCCGTGAGCCGGCGACAAGATGTTGTTCGTCGACAGCATCAGGATCCGTGCCTCGGCCTGCGCCTCGGCGGACAAGGGCACGTGCACGGCCATCTGGTCCCCGTCGAAGTCGGCGTTGAACGCCGTGCAGACGAGCGGGTGGATCTGGATCGCCTTGCCCTCCACGAGCACCGGCTCGAAGGCCTGGATCCCCAGGCGGTGCAGCGTCGGTGCGCGGTTCAGCATGACGGGATGCTCCTTGATGACCTCCTCGAGCACGTCCCACACCTGCGGGCGGGCGCGCTCGACCATGCGCTTCGCGCTCTTGATGTTCTGGGCGAGCGCCTGGTCGACCAGCCGCTTCATCACGAACGGCTTGAACAGCTCGAGCGCCATCTGCTTGGGCAATCCGCACTGGTGCAGGCGCAGCTCCGGGCCGACGACGATGACCGAGCGGCCCGAGTAGTCCACACGCTTGCCGAGCAGGTTCTGGCGGAAACGCCCCTGCTTGCCCTTCAGCATGTCCGAGAGCGACTTCAACGGACGGTTGCCGGGGCCCGTGACCGGGCGGCCGCGCCGGCCGTTGTCGAACAGCGCGTCGACGGCCTCCTGGAGCATCCGCTTCTCGTTGTTCACGATGATCTCGGGCGCCTGCAGGTCGAGCAGCCGCTTCAGCCGGTTGTTCCGGTTGATGACCCGGCGGTACAGGTCGTTCAGGTCCGACGTCGCGAACCGCCCACCGTCGAGCTGCACCATCGGGCGCAGGTCCGGCGGGATGACCGGCACGGCGTCGAGCACCATGCCCATGGGCGAGTTGCGACCCTCGGTGAAGTTGGAAACGACCTTGAGCCGCTTGATCGCCTTCAGGCGGCGGGTGCCCTTGCCCGTCTCGATCTGCTCGCGCAGCGAGGCGGCCTCCTCCTCCAGCTTGAGGTCCTGGAGCAGGCGCTTGATCGCCTCGGCGCCCATCCCGCCGTCGAAGTAGTCGCCGAAGCGCTCGCGCAGCGAGCGGTAGACGGCGTCGTCGGCGACGAGCTGCTTCACGTTCAGGTTCTTGAAGCCCGTGAGGACCTCGTCCAGGTGCTCGGTCTCGCGCTTGGTCGCCTCGGTGATCCGGTCGACGTCGCGCTGTGCCTCGCGGCGCGCGGCCGACAGCTGGGCGCCCTTGGCGCCCTCGCCCTCGAGCTCCTTCAGCCGGTCCTCGAGCTCGCCCAGGCGCACCTTGATCTCGTCGTCACGCTCGGCCTCGAGCTCGCGCTTCTCCTCCTCGATCTGCGTCTCGATCTCGGGGAGCTCCTTGTGCCGGCGCTCGGTGTCGATCCGCGTGATCACGTAAGCGGCGAAGTAGATGATGCGCTCGAGGTCCTTCGGCGCGATGTCGAGCAGGTAGCCCAGGCGCGAGGGGACGCCCTTGAAGTACCAGATGTGGGTGACCGGGGCGGCGAGCTCGATGTGGCCCATGCGGTCGCGGCGGACCTTGGACCGCGTGATCTCGACGCCGCAGCGCTCGCAGATGATGCCCTTGAAGCGGACGCGCTTGTACTTGCCGCAGTGGCACTCCCAGTCCCGCGTCGGACCGAAGATCCGCTCGCAGAACAGGCCGTCCTTCTCCGGCTTCAGCGTCCGGTAGTTGATCGTCTCCGGCTTCTTGACCTCGCCGTTGGACCAGGCCCGGATCTGGTCGGCCGTGGCCAGCCCGATCCGGATCTCGTCGAAGAAATTCACATCAAGCACTGAGAGGGCCTCCTCGCCGTGGTGCGCGCACTTGCATCTGGTTCAACGCTTGCCTGTTCCCCAAACCCCTGTAACGACCCGTCAATCGAAGTCCGCCCCGGCCGGCTCGCGGCGGCTGAGGTCGATGCCGAGCTCCTCGGCCGCGCGGAACACGTCCTCGTCGGTCTCCTTGAGCTCGATCTCCTCGCCCGTAGCCGAGCGGACCTCGACGTTGAGGCAGAGGGACTGCATCTCCTTGATGAGGACCTTGAAGGACTCGGGGATCCCCGGCTCGGGGATGTTCTCGCCCTTCACGATCGCCTCGTAGACCTTGACCCGGCCGAGGACGTCGTCCGACTTGATCGTCAGCAGCTCCTGGAGGGCGAACGCGGCCCCGTACGCCTCGAGCGCCCAGACCTCCATCTCGCCGAACCGCTGGCCGCCGAACTGGGCCTTCCCGCCCAGGGGCTGCTGCGTGATCATCGAGTAGGGGCCGGTGGAACGCGCGTGGATCTTGTCGTCGACCAGGTGGAGCAGCTTCAGGATGTAGGCGACCCCGACCGTCACCGGCTCCTCGTACGGCTCGCCGTTTCGGCCGTCGTAGAGCACGGCCTTGCCGACGTCGTCGACGAGCTTCACGCCGTCCGAGTTGGGGTGGGCGCTCCGGATCGCCTCGAGGATCTCGCCCTCGCGCGCGCCGTCGAACACGGGCGTGCTGATGTAGACGGGGCCTTCGTGGTCCACGCCGTCCTTTCGGAACCCGACCAGTCCGGCCCAGCCGAGGTGCGCCTCGAGCACCTGCCCGAGGTTCATCCGCGAGGGCACGCCGAGCGGGTTCAAGATGATGTCGACGGGCGAGCCGTCCCCGAGGAACGGCATGTCCTCCTCGGGCAGGATCGTCGAGATGACGCCCTTGTTCCCGTGGCGTCCGGCGAGCTTGTCGCCGTCGCTGATCTTGCGCTTCTGAGCGACGTAGACGCGGACGAGCTGGTTCACGCCGGGCGGCAGCTCGTCGCCCTCCTCGCGCGTGAACACGCGGACACCGATCACCTTGCCGCTCTCGCCGTGCGGGACCTTGAGCGAGGTGTCGCGCACCTCGCGCGCCTTCTCGCCGAAGATCGCCCGGAGGAGTCGCTCCTCGGGGGTGAGCTCGGTCTCGCCCTTCGGCGTGACCTTGCCCACCAGGTAGTCGCCGGGGTTCACCTCGGCGCCGATCCGGACGATCCCGCGCTCGTCGAGGTCCTTCAGGATCTCCTCGGAGACGTTCGGGATGTCCCGGGTGATCTCCTCGGCGCCCAGCTTGGTGTCGCGGGCGTCGACCTCGTGCTCCTCGATGTGGATCGAGGTGAGGACGTCGTCCTTGACGAGGCGCTCGGAGATGATGATCGCGTCCTCGTAGTTGTGGCCCTCCCACGGCATGTACGCCACGATGAGGTTGCGCCCGAGGGCGAGCTCGCCCGACTCGGTGGACGGCCCGTCGGCGATCACCTGGTTCTTGACGATCCGGTCGCCCTCGAGGACCAGGGGCTTCTGATTCATCGAGGTGCCCTGGTTCGAGCGGCGGAACTTCTCGAGCTTGTAGGTGCGCAGGTTGCCGGTCCGCTCGCGGACCAGGACCTCGTCGGCCGCGACGTCCTCGACCACGCCGGCCTCCTCGGCGAGCACCACGTCGCCGGCGTCCACGGCCGCGCGGAACTCCACGCCGGTCCCCACGATCGGGGCCTCGGAGCGGAGCAAGGGAACGGCCTGGCGCTGCATGTTCGCGCCCATCAGGGCGCGGTTGGCGTCGTCGTGCTCCAGGAACGGGATCAGGGCCGCCGCCACCGAGATGATCTGCTTGGGCGAGACGTCCATGTAGTCGACCTCGTCGGGTGCGACCGAGTCCACCTCGCCGCCCTTGCGGCGGACGAGCACCTCGGCGTTCGCGAAGCCGCCGTCCGGGGACAGCGGTTCGTTCGCCTGGGCGATCACATGCCGGTCCTCCTCGTCGGCCGACAGGTAGTCGATCTGCTTGGTCACCTTGCCGCTGGTCACGCGCCGGTACGGCGTCTCGATGAACCCGAACGGGTTGATCCGCCCGTAGGTCGACATCGTCCCGATCAGGCCGATGTTCGGGCCCTCCGGCGTCTCGATCGGGCACATCCGG
>JBBDWS010000076.1:0-4163 GCA_040902755.1 Actinomycetota bacterium | reverse complement strand
CATCGAGATCACGACGCTCAGCCAGAAGCTGGTGACGAAGAAGAACCGCAAGGTCCGCCGGCTCCGCGAGCAGTACCCCGGGGTCAACTGCAAGATCTTCTACCAGCGGGACTACCTGTCGCTCGTCTCGAAATACGGGCTGGAGGACTTCTCCGGCTAAGCGGCGGTCCGACTAGACTGACGCTTCGGGAATGAGGTTCGCACCCCATACCGACGATGACGTTCAAGGGATGCTGGAGGCGATCGGCCTCGGCAGCCTCGATGAGCTGTTCCAGCAGATCCCCGCCTCCGTCCGGCTCGAGCGCCCCCTGGACCTTCCCGAGGGCGTCTCCGAGATGGAGATCGTCTCGGATCTGAGGCAGCTCGCCGGCAAGAACCGGCATGCAGACGACCTGGTCTGCTTCGCCGGCGGCGGCGCCTACGACCACTTCGTCCCCGCGGTCGTGTGGGCGCTCGCCGGCCGGTCCGAGTTCTACACGTCCTACACCCCGTATCAGCCCGAGCTGTCGCAGGGCGTCCTGCAGGCGCTGTTCGAGTACCAGTCGATGATCTGCGAGCTGACGGCGATGGAGGTGAGCAACGCGTCGCTGTACGACGGCGCGACGGCGCTCGCCGAGGCCGTGAACCTGTCGCGGACGTCGCCCGGACGCGATCGCGTGCTGGTGAGCGCGGCCGTTGACCCGCGCTACGTCGAGACACTCCGCACCTACGGCCGCGGCGCCGGGTACGAGCCTGAGATCTTCGAGGTCGTCCAGGGCCGAGGCGGTTCGCCGGAGGTCGGCGAGGACGTGGCGTGCGTGATCGTCCAGCACCCGAACGCGTACGGCCTGCTCGAGCCCGCGCGCGAGCTGTTCGGCCTCGCGCACGCCGGGGGAGCGAGGGCGATCCAGATCTTCGACCCGCTCTCGCTCGGCGTGCTCGCGCCGCCCGGTGACCTGCGGGCCGATATCGCCGTCGCCGAGGGACAGTGCCTCGGCAATCACCTGAACTTCGGCGGGCCGTACCTCGGGATCATCGCCACCCGGCTGGACGACGTCCGGGGGCTCCCCGGCCGGATCGTGGGGGAGACCCTCGACGTCGACGGCCAGACCGGATACGTCCTCACGTTGCAGGCTCGCGAGCAGCACATCCGCCGCGAGAAGGCGACGAGCAACATCTGCACGAACCAGACGCTGATGGCCATCGCGGCGACCGTATACCTGGCGTGGCTCGGGCCCGAGGGCCTGGCCGAGCTCGGACGCCGGTGCGTCTCCAAGGCGGCGTACGCCGCCGAACGTCTCGCCGACGTCCCGGGGGTCGAGCCCTTGTTCGGCGGAGAGCCGTTCTTCAAGGAGTTCCCGCTCCGTCTGCCTCGGCCAGCGTCGGAGGTCCTGGACGGGTTGATCGAGCGTGGGTTCCTCGGCGGCGTGCCGCTCGAGGACGCCGACGGACACGCCCTGCTCGTCGCCGTGACCGAGCGCCGTACGCGCGAGGAGATCGACGGCTTGGCCCTGGCGCTGAAGGAGGTGCTGGCGTGAGCGAGCGAGGCATCGGCGCCCCGGTGCGGACCCAGGACCCGCCGGA
Source organism: Actinomycetota bacterium (assembly GCA_040902755.1). Classification (GTDB taxonomy): domain Bacteria; phylum Actinomycetota; class UBA4738; order UBA4738; family HRBIN12; genus CALGFI01. The sequence continues at coordinate 2,600 of JBBDWS010000076.1, read as the reverse complement.
CCGCCGGGGCACGATCATGGACCTGTCTCGCCCGGGCCGGCGCGCGTTCAGCCTGCCGCCCCTCGACGTGCCGGAGGCCCACATCGCCGCCGAGCTTGCCCGAGAGGGCCGGGCGGCCTTGCCCGAGATCGCCGAGCGCGACGTCGTCTCCCACTACACGCGGCTTTCGCAACGCAACTACGGAGTGGACACGGGGTTCTACCCGCTCGGCTCGTGCTCGATGAAGTACAACCCGAAGGTCGCCGAGAGCGTCGCCCAGATCGCCGGGTTCCAGCGTCTGCATCCCCGGCAGCCGGACTCGATCTCCCAGGGAGCCCTCGAGCTCCTGTGGCGCCTCGAGCGCGCCCTCTGCGAGATCACCGGCATGGCGCGGGCGACCCTCCAGCCTCCCGCCGGGGCCTGCGGTGAGCTCACCGGGCTGCTGATCATGCGCGCCTTCCACGCGAAGGCCGGGAGCCAGCGCAAGCGGATCGCGATCCCGGACTCCTCACACGGGACCAACCCTGCGAGCGTTCGCCTCGCCGGGTTCGAGGCGGTGCACGTCCCTTCGGACGCGCGCGGTCTCGTCGACGTCGGCGCCCTCGAGAAGCTGATCGACGAGGACGTGGCCGGGCTCATGCTCACGAACCCCAACACGCTCGGCCTGTTCGAGGAGGAGATCGAACGGATCACCGCCGCCGTGCACCGGATCGGCGGGCTCGTCTACTACGACGGGGCGAACCTGAACGCCATCCTCGGCCGTTGCCGGCCGGGCGACATGGGCTTCGACATCGTCCACATCAACACGCACAAGACGTTCGCCACGCCCCACGGAGGGGGAGGGCCGGGCGCCGGCCCGGTCGGGGTCAGCGAGCGGCTCGTTCCCTTCCTGCCCGTGCCGCGGGTCGAGCGCGACGAGGCGACCGGCGCCTTCCGCTTGAACGAGGACGATCCGGACTCCATCGGCCGCATGCACGGGTTCCTCGGCAACTTCGGGGTGCTCGTCCGCGCGTACGCGTACGTGTTCCTGCACGGGCGGGAAGGGCTGAAGGAGGTCGCCGAGCGCTCGGTGCTGAACGCGAACTACCTCGCCTCCAAGGTGAAGGACCTGTTTCCCCTGGCGTACCCCGACGGCCGGCCGATGCACGAATTCGTCGCGACCGCCCGGCCGTTGAAGGAGCGGACGGGGATCCGCGCGATGGATATCGCCAAGCGCGTGGTCGACCTCGGCTATCACCCCTCGACCGTGTACTTCCCGCTCGTCGTGGAGGAGGCCATGATGGTCGAGCCCACGGAGACCGAGACGCGGGAGACGCTGGACGCGTTCGCCGAGGCGCTCCGCCGGGCCTACCGGGAAGCGCACGAGGACCCCGAGCTCCTGCACGAGGCGCCCGTGACGGCGCCCGTCAGGCGCCTGGACGAGGCCCGGGCCGCGCGTCACCTCAAGCTCCGCTGGTAGCCGCCGCGGCCGATTCCGGCGTGCCTGTCCGCCTCATGCCGGCCTAGTCATCCCGGGCCATCCCGGGCTCAAGTTGGGCGACGCGCCTTCCGATATCAGGCACGAAGCAAGAAAAAGGGTCGGTCCCGAACGGGCAAACCGCCGGTGACGGCGGGGCGCAAAGCTCCGGACCTCCATGAGGGGGAGGTGGCCGAGCTGCCGAAGGACGCGAGCTCCCGACCAGGGCTCGGTCCCCAAGGGACCCGAGAGTCGGGAGGCTCGATATGCATCGTGTCGTCGATGGCCGAAGGATCCTCGCCGCGGTCTTGGCGTTGCTCCTGTCGGCCCTACTGCTGGTCGGTTCGGCTCACCGCGCGGATGCCGAAGGGGAGCGGTTCGGGCGCCGCCGGCAGATGCTGGCGCTCACGAACCAGGACCGGCAGAGCCGCGATCGCCGTGAGCTCGGCTTCGCCGCGACGCTGTCTCGGTACGCGAAGAGCCACAGCGCGGCGATGGCTCGCAAGGGCTACCTTTTCCATTCGTCTGACGACCAGCTCCGCGACGCGCTCGAGGGCTACGACTGGTCGATCGGCGGGGAGAACGTAGGCGTGGGTGGATCGCTCGACACCCTCGAGGACGCGTTCATGGCAAGCAAGCTTCACCGTCAGAACATCCTGCGACCGGGCTTCCAGCGAGCCGCCGTCGGTGTGATCCGCGACGGCGACCGCTTCTGGGTCACGGTGATCTTCTACGGCTGATCCCCGGGCGCCCGCAGGGCGCTCGGAAGGCGAAGACCCCGGGTCGCGGACCCGGGGTCTTCTGCAACTCCCGTCTCCTACCCCCCTCATCGGCCTCGCTCTGGAGCATCTCCTCGATGTTCAGGAGCGAGGCCGAGCAGAAGGCGAGAGCGGATCTCGGACTTGAGAAGGGCGTGCCGGTGGGGCCCCGGTTGCCCGAGGCCCCACAGCTCCCTCCCGATCGCTTACTGTTCGTAGTCCTCACGCTTCCTGTTGCCGGCCCACAGGAGCCCCATCCCGAGCGTCAGCAATGCGAACGCCAGGGCCATCAGCGGCGCCGCCGATCCCGGCCCGGTGAAGGCGATCCCGCCCGGTGGCGTCCTCGTCGGTGGCGGCGTCGTCGGCGTGACCGTCCTGCCGAGGACGACGGCGCTGCGAACCCTCGA
>JBBDWS010000075.1:0-4167 GCA_040902755.1 Actinomycetota bacterium | reverse complement strand
ATGTCGACCGTGATCGGGATCGGGTTGGCCGCGCCGGCGACGCCCCAGATCGCAACGGCATGCGTTGCGATGTCCCCGTCGGCGACGCCGAAGATCGGCGCGAAGAAGTACTGGATATCCGCGTTGGTGGTCACGGTGACGGTCTTGAGCTCGGTGCCCTCCGGCGAGTCGCACTCCGGCATCTCGATGCCAGTGACCGTCACCGGGAGCTGGACGTTCTGGGCCAGGACCGTGTTGGCCGCGTTCTGGGCGGCCACGGACCCGTTCCCAAGCGCACACTGCTGCGCGGCAGCCAGCGCCGCCGCGTCCGTGCCGTTGACGACCTGACGCTTGAAGGCGACGCCGCGTCCGATGTCCACGGTCAGGACGAGCATCCCCAGGAACACGATCAGGGAGAGCCCCACGATCATCATGACCGCCCCGCGCTCCTCGTCCCGGAGCCGCGCGAAGCGCGCTCGAACCGCCTGGGTCACTCGCATCGGAACGTCGCCTCGATCGTTCGCGTGATGGTGACATCGCCCCAGAACGGGATGCCGACGTCGAAGTTCTGCGGCCACGAGACCCGCACCGGATCACCGATGGTGCCGTCGTTGCACGCGAGGGAAACGGTCGCGTTCGCATCCGGATCGTAGGGAGTCGCCGCGTCGTCGATCTCGTCCTGCACGACGCAGTCCCTGAACGGTGTCGCCTGCACCGCGGCGCAGCGCGCGCCCTCACGAGCGGCGCCGCTGAAGACCTGGAGCTGGCTGTAAACCCGGCCGAACTCGATCGTCCCGACGATGATCATGAGCAGGACGGGGAGCAGCAATGCGAGTTCGACGGCAACGGCCCCGTTCTCGGAGCGCATCCGTCCGCGGATCCCAAGCATGTCGTGTCGTCACCCCCGACGTCTCGCCGACGAGCGATTCGTCGGTCCCTCACTCCCGCCCGCCTGCGCCGGCAGGGAGTGAGCGGCCGACGATCGGCCGCTCTTGTGCTGTGCCTTACGTGGCGCTGCCGAGCTCGGAATCAGCGTCGTTGAAAACGCCGAGAAGCGTCAGCCCGAGGGCCGTAGCCCCAGCTGCGATCACGAGAGCGATCAGCACGAGCAGAAGGCCGTACTCCGTGGCCACTGCCCCGTCCTCACGCGGGAAACGGTGACGAAGGTACGTCACGCCCGCCGAGATGATCGAGAACATTCGATACACCTCCTTCCGTGTGTCCGTCGCTGCCTTGTCTCTTATGGCTGTCGGTACGATCGTTACGGTAGAGATACCTAGCCTGAGTTGGTATTCCGTGTTCCACGGATGCCGTGTACGTGGTTCGACGTACGGTCCGCACGACGTAGGGAAGCGACATGGTTAGTCCTGTGCCCCGACGGAGACGAGGCCCGACGCGGCGGCCGCGCGGATCGCGGCAACCCGAGATCCGACGCCGAGCTTGCCGTAGATCCGGCCGAGGTGTGTCGTCACGGTCCGTTCGCGGACGCCGAGACGTGCGGCGATCTCCTTGGCCGTCAGACCTTCCGCGGCGACGTTGAGGACCTCGCGTTCGCGTTCGGTGAGCCGCGTGTCGCCTTCGGTCCTGCGGTCGAGGCCTTCGGCGATCGCGCCCACCCAGTCGCTCGGTGGCCCCGCGAGGACCATCTCGCCGTCGGCCGCGCGGCGCAGCGCCTGAAGGAACTCGGACGGGTCGATGTTCTTGTCCACAAAGCCGTCGGCACCGACGAACAGCGCTCGGGAGATCGCGAGCGCGTCCGAGCGCGCGCCGCACCCGAGCACGGTCATCGCCGGGTACTGCTCCCGGATCGTCCGGATCAGCCAGAACGAGTCGTGGCTCCCGTCCAGGTTCATGCCCACCAGGACGATGACCTTGCCCCGGCGCACACGAGCGACCGCCGCGAGCGCCTCTTCGGCCGTCCCCGCCTCCGCGACGACCTCGAGATCGGGCCGGTCCTGGATCAACAGCCCGAGACCGGCGCGGACGACCGGCAGCGGGTCGACGAGGATCACGCCGAGGCGCCCCGAGAGCTTGGGGGCCGCGGTCCGCTGGGTTCCGGATCTGGTCGCCATGGGAGTCCTAGGTTCTGCGTACGGGAAGTTGCGTATCGATCGGCACCTGTCCTGTATCGGCTGGTGGAGACCGATTCCTGAACGGACCCGATGGGGACGTTTTCGGCCGGATCGGGCCTACGGAGCGTGCGGGCCGATCTCGACCAGGCCCAGGGACGCGGCCCGCGAGAGTGCCTGGACGCGGTTGCGGACGCCGAGCTTGCGGTAGAGCTTCGCGAGGTGGGCCTCGACCGTCCGGGGCGACAGCCCCAGCCGGGTGGCGACCTGCTTCACGGTCAGCCCGACCCCGACGATCTCCAGGATCTCGATCTCGCGTCTCGTGAGGACCGCCCGCATGCCCGACGCATCTCGGGAATGGCGTGCCAGGCGCCCCAGCTCGGCGAGCGCCGCGCGCTCCTGCTCGCCCGTGAACACCCGCTCGCCACGGGCGACCCTCTCGAGGGCGTCGGCGATGAACCGGACCCCCGCGGTCTTCTCGAGGTAGCCGTCCACGCCCGCGCGGATGCTCTCGAACAGCGTCTGGTCGTCGCTGCGGCCGGTGAGGACCAGGATCTTGATCGGAAGGGCTTCCTCACGGATCCGGTGAGCGACGTCCAGCCCCTGCGTCTCCCCGGGAAGGGCCAGGTCGAGCACCACGACGTCGGGCTTCAGGCTGCGGCAGAGCTCGAGGGCGGTATCGCCGTCGACAACCTCGCCAACGACGTCGAGTCCGTGTGCCTGATCGCAGGCCACACGGATGACGCCGCGGATGAGCGGATGGTCCTCGACCACGAGGATCCGCGCCGACGTCGCCTCGGCGGCAAGGGGGCGTTCCACGCGGCTATCCCCTGCCGCGTCCGGCGGGAGAAAGACCGTGCCGCCAGGCGAGGGTGACCGCCTCGATCTTGGAATGGACGCCGAGCTTGGCCAGGATGTTCTTCACATGGCTCTGCACCGTGAGGGCGCTGATGCCGAGCGTTTCAGCGACCTGCGACGTGGTCTCCCCCGCCGCGAAGGATCGGAGGATCTCGCTCTCGCGAGGAGTGAGCCGCCGGAGCAGCCGTTCGCCCTCCGGGGCCCGGCCGTGCCTCAGCTGCTCGAGCACCGGAGCGAGATCCCGCGCCGGCATCACGAGCTCTCCGGCGGCCGCGCGACGAACGACGTCCATGAGCTCGTCCACCGCACGCGTCTTGGGAACGAAGCCACAGGCGCCGGCCGCGAGCGCGTCGGCGATGATCTCGGGGTCCTGCATCGCGGTGAGCACCACGACCTTGGCGTCGGGCAAGATCTGCCGGATGCGGCGGGTCGCCTGGATCCCGTTGATGCCGGGCAGGTCCAGATCCATCAAGACGACGTCGGGCTCGACCTCGTCGTCGTCGAGCAGGCGGATGGCCTCCTCGGCGTCGCGGGCCGAGCCCACCAGCAGGACGTCCGGCTGGCGCGTCAGCAGCATCGCGAGCGCATCGGAGAACATCTCGTGGTCATCGACCACGAGTACGCGTGTCTTTCCCGACTCGGTGTCCATACGTCGTCGCAGCTTGCATCGGCGCCCCGCTCGGCAAACCTGAGGCCCCCGTAGACTGGGGGCATGAACCGGCTCGCCGGCGAGACGAGCCCCTACCTGCTCCAGCACGCGGACAACCCGGTCGACTGGCACCCCTGGGGGCCCGAGGCGCTGGAGCTCGCCGCCCGGCAGGACAAGCCGATCCTGCTGTCGATCGGGTACGCGGCATGTCACTGGTGCCACGTCATGGAGCGCGAGTCCTTCGAGGACGCCGGGACCGCCGCCCTGATGAACGAGTACTTCGTCTCGATCAAGGTCGACCGCGAGGAACGGCCCGACATCGACTCCATCTACATGGATGCGGTGCAAGCGATGACGGGGCACGGCGGCTGGCCGCTGACGGCGTTCCTGACTCCCGACGGCAAGCCCTTCTACGCGGGAACGTACTTCCCCAACGAAGAGCGCCACGGACTCCCCTCGTTCCGAAAGGTCCTCGAGGCCATCGCGGACACCTGGAAGAACCGCCGGGCCGAGGTCGAGGAGCAGAGCGGCCGCATCGTCGAGACGATCGGCCGGGCGGCCAGTTTGGCCGAGTCGAACGAGGCCCTCACCGAGGATCTGCTGAGCCAGGCC
>JBBDWS010000074.1:0-4187 GCA_040902755.1 Actinomycetota bacterium | reverse complement strand
ACCTTGGCCTCGGTGGCGCCGAAGGACCAGACGACGTGCACGTCGATCCCGAGGTCCTCGAAGTAGCGCTTCGTCAGGCTCTCGAACTCGGTCGAGATCCTCGACCCCGGCGGCATCTCCTTCGCGCTGTTCGCCGGGTGGTCTGCCGGCACGGCGAGGACGACCTTCGTCCCATGGCCGGAGCCGCTCTTCGCGTAGGACAGCGGCGCGAGCACCTCGACGTCCGCCGCCGTCTCCGCGATCCAGTCCTGCCCCGTGATGCCGAGGTCGAACAGCCCGTCCTGGACGTACAGCGGGATCTCCTGCGGACGAAGGAGCGAGACGCGCTCGATCCGCTCGTCGTCGATCGTGCCGTGGTAGTCGCGCTCCGAACCCCGGCGAACGCGAAGGTCCGCCTCCTCGAACAGCCGCAGGGTCTGCTGTTCGAGCGAGCCCTTGGGGATCACGAGCTTCAGCATCAGAGCCTCCGGAAGAAGCACGTTCGTTCGCCGGTGTGACAGGCCGCGCCCACCTGATGGACGCGGACGAGCAGGACGTCGCCGTCGCAGTCGACGCGGACCTCCTCGACGTGCTGAACGTTCCCGCTCGTGTCGCCCTTGCGCCACAGCTCTTGCCGGGAGCGGCTCCAGAACACGGTGCGCCGCTCCTCCAGCGTGCGCTTGAGCGATGCCCGGTTCATCCACGCCATCATCAGGACGTCGCCGTTCTCGACGTCCTGGACCACGGCCGGAACCAGCCCGCGGTCGTCGAAGCGGACCTCGTCGAGCGCGACCTGCTCCATCACGCCGACCTCACGGGGATCCCGGCCCACGCCAGGTGGTCCTTCACGTCGCGGATCGTGAGCTCCTCGAAGTGAAACCTCGATGCGGCGAGGACGGCATCCGCGCGGCCCTCGGTGAGCGCCTCCGCGAAGTGCTCGACCCGCCCGGCGCCGCCGCTCGCGACGACCGGCACGCGAACCGCGTCGCCCACGGCGCGAAGGAGCTCGAGGTCGTAGCCCTCGCCGGTGCCGTCCCGGTCCATCGAGGTCAACAGGACCTCTCCCGCTCCGTAGCGCCCGGCGGCCTCGGCGGCCCACTCGACCGCGTCCCGACCGGCCGGCGTTCGGCCCGCGTCGACGAAGACCTCCCAGCCGTCGCCGTCGCCGTTGCGTCGCTTCGCGTCGATCGCGATGACGATGCACTGGGTTCCGAACCGCTCGGCGCAGCGGCCGAGCAGCGAGGGCTCGCGCACCGCGGCGGTGTTGATCGCCACCTTGTCGGCCCCGGCGCGCAGGAGCGTTCTCACGTCCTCGTCCTCGCGAACGCCGCCGCCGACCGTGAGCGGGATGAACACCTGGTCGGCGGTCCGCCCGATCACGTCGAGCGTCGCCTGCCGTCCCTCCACCGTTGCGGTGATGTCGAGGAACACGAGCTCGTCCGCGCCTTCCGCGTCGTAGCGCGCCGCGAGCTCCACCGGATCGCCGGCGTCCCGAAGGTCGACGAAACGGGTCCCCTTCACCACGCGTCCGGCGTCGACGTCCAGACAGGGAAGGATGCGTTTGGCGAGCGTCACCCGCGCACCACCTCCTCCATACGCAGGGTGCCCGAGTACATCGCCTTGCCGACGACGACGGCCTCGATGCCGAGCTCGCGCAGGGCCCACACGTCGGCGGCGACGCGCACCCCGCCGCTCGCGATGAGCGGCCGCTCGGTGAGGGTGCCCATGCGTTCGTACAGCGCCAGGTCGGGACCGTCCATCGTTCCGTCCCGGGCGATCGAGGTGACGAGGAACCGGGGAACCTGGGCGAAGTTGAGCGAGGTCATCGCTTCTTCGAGACGGGGTCCCTCTCCCTGCCAGCCGTGGGTCATGACGTTTCCGTCCTTCACGTCCACCGCCACGACGATCCCGTCGCCGAACTGCTCGACGGCCTCGGCGACGAACCCGGGGTCGAGCGCCGCCGCGGTCCCCAGGATCGCGCGGGCCGCTCCGTCCGCCAGGGCCTCCTCGATCGCGGGGAGCGTCCGCAGGCCGCCGCCGAGCTGCACGGGGATCGCCACGCTGCGACAGATGTCCTTCACGATGTCCCGGTTCGAGCCGTCGCTCCTCGCGGCGTCGAGGTCGACGACGTGGAGTCGACGGGCGCCGTCGGTCTCGAACCTCTTCGCGACCTCGACCGGGTCGTCGTCGTACACGGTCTCGGCCTCGATGTCGCCCCGGAAGAGCCGGACGCAGCGTTCGCCGCGGAGGTCGATGGCTGGGATGACGATCACGATGCCGCTCCGCGGACGAACGCCTCGTAGATCTGCAGTCCCGGCCGGCCCGACTTCTCGGGGTGGAACTGCGTTGCGAACAGGTTATCGCGCGCGACGGCCGCCGCGAACGGGCGTCCGTGCTCCGTGACGCCGATGCAGGCCGCAGAGGCGTCCGGCGCGTACGAGTGGACGAAGTACATCCGCGTGTCGCTCGGGACGTCGCTCGTGAAGGCGTGCTCTCGCGTCCACTCCAGGGTGTTCCATCCCATGTGCGGCACCTTGACGTCCTCGGGCAGGCGGCGCGAGACGCCCTCGAACAGTCCGAGGCCGGGAACGTACGGTGCCTCCTCGCTGCCCTCGAACAGCACCTGCATCCCCACGCACACGCCGAACACCGGACGCCCGGTCGACGCGAAGTCCTTCACGACGGCGTCGAGACCGCGCTCGCGGAGGTTGCGCATGCACGCGCCGAAGTGGCCGACGCCCGGCACGACGAGTCCGTCCGCGGCGAGGGCCGCTCCGCTCCGCTCGGTCACGAGCGCCCGTCCGCCCGCGTGCTCGATCGCTCGCGCGACCGAGCGCAGGTTCCCCATCCCGTAGTCGATAACGGCGATCGTCGCCGCGTCGGTCGTCACAGCGTTCCCTTCGTGCTCGGCACGCCGCCGCCGATAACGTGAACCGCGGCCTGCAGGCACTTCGCCAGCGCCTTGAACTCGGCCTCGACGACGTGGTGCGGCGATCGTCCGCTCACCAGCCGCACGTGGAGCGTCATCTCGGCGGCCGTCGCGAACGCGCGGACGAAGTCCTCGGTCAGGCCGGTGTCGTAGGTCCCTATCGTCTCGGCCGGGACGTCGACCTCGTGCACCACGAACGCCCGGCCCGAGAGGTCGAGCGCGACCTCGACCGCGGCCTCGTCCAGCGGAACCGTGATAGAGGCGAACCGCCGGATCCCCGCCTTGTCGCCGAGCGCCTCCTTCAGCGCTTGGCCGAGCGCGAGCCCGACGTCCTCGACCGTGTGGTGCCCGTCGATGTCGAGGTCGCCCTTCGCCGTCACCGCGAGGTCGAAGCCGGCGTGCGCGCCCAGTTGCTGGAGCATGTGGTCGAAGAACGGGAGGCCGGTGTCGGCGCTCGCGGTGCCCGAGCCGTCGAGCTCGAGCTCCACCCGGATCTTGGTCTCCTTGGTTCCGCGTTCGACCGTGGACGAGCGGCTCATCGCAGGACCTCCTCGAGGGCGGACAGGAACAGGTCGACCTCCTCCGGCGTTCCGGCCGTGACGCGCAGGCACTCGGGGACGAGGTTCGTGAAGTCTCGAACGAGCACGCTCCGATCGAGCAGCGCCTGCCAGACCTGCTTCGCGGGCTTCGGCGGGCGGAACAGGACGAAGTTGGACTCGGACGGGAAGGCCTCGACGCCGAGCGCCGGGAGCGCCTCGAGGATCCGGTCCCGCTCGGAGCGGACCGCGGCCAGGATCTCGAGCGCCTCCTCGCGGTGATCGAGGGCGACCAGACCCGCAGCCTGCGCGAGCGCGGACAGGTGATACGGCAACCGGACGCGGCGCAGATCCCGGACGACGTTGGACGCGGCGAGGCAGTAGCCGAGCCGCGCCCCGGCAAGTGCGAACGCTTTCGAGAACGTCCGGACCACGACGACGTTGGCGTGATCGGCGAGGAGCGCAGCGGCGCTCTCCCCGCCGAACTCGATGTAGGCCTCGTCCACGACGACGAGCGCCGACCCTTCTTCAGCCAGGAGTCGCACGATCTCGACCGGCTGCGTGTTGCCGGTCGGGTTGTTCGGCGAGCAGACGAAGACGACGTCGGGCCGGTGCGCGAACGCTGCGGCCACGTCGTCCGACCCGATCTGCCAGGGTTCACCGAGCCGAAGCTGGACGAGCTCGCTGCTCGTCACCCACGCGAGCCGGGAGTGCATCGCGTACGTCGGCTCGAACAGGACGAC
>JBBDWS010000073.1:0-28677 GCA_040902755.1 Actinomycetota bacterium | reverse complement strand
CTCACGCTGTGGAACGTGTACGCGTTCTTCGTCACGTACGCGAACGCGAACGGGTTCGATCCATCCACCGGAGAGGAGATCCCGGCCGCCGACCGGCCGTCGCTCGACCGGTGGATCTTGTCGCAGCTCGCTCGCACCGTCCGGCGGGCGCGGGGTGGTCTGGAGGCCTACGACGCCACCGACGCCGGACGCGCGATCGCCGCCTTCGTCCAGGACCTGTCGAACTGGTACGTGCGGCGGGCTCGACGGCGGTTCTGGGACCCGGGCGGGTCCGGTGGAGCCGACACTCGCGCGGCGTTCCTCACGCTACACGAATGCCTCGTCGCTCTGGTGCAGACGCTCGCACCCTTCACGCCGTTCGTCACGGAGGCGCTGTGGCGGAACCTCGCGGCCGGACGGGCGGGTCAGCCGGATTCGGTCCACCTCTCCGACTACCCCGTTGCGGACGAGGAGCGGATCGACGACTCGCTCGACGAGGCGATGGTTGCGGCCCGCGCGATCGTCGAGCTCGGGCGGCGGGTCCGGACAGAGACGAAGATGCGCGTGCGGCAGCCGTTGCTCGAAGCGGTCGTCCATTTCTCGGGCGACCACGACGCGCTGCGACCGCTGCTCGACCTGATCGCCGACGAGCTCAACGTGAAGCAGGTCCTGTTCGCCGAGTCGGCGGAGCAGCTCGGCCGTTGGCGCGCCAAGCCCAACTTCAAGGTGCTCGGGCCCAAGCTCGGCGCTCGGGTGAAGGAGGTCGCGGCCGCGCTCGAGCAGGACGACGGCTCGATCGCCGCCGCGCTCGAACGAGGGGAGCAAGCCTCGGTCACGGCAGCCTCGGGGCTAGTGACGCTCGAACCGAGCGACGTCGATCTCGTGCAGGACACGCTCGAGGGGTGGGGCGTGGGGAGCGAGGGCGGACTTACGGTCGCGCTCGAGCTCGACCTGACTCCCGAGCTCCGCCGTGAGGGCTTGGCTCGAGAGCTCGTCCGCCTGGTGCAGGACGCGCGGAAGGCCGCCGGGCTCGACGTGAGCGATCGGATCGTGCTGGGGATCGCAGGCTCGAACGAGGTCGCGGCCGCGCTCGACGCACACGCCGACTACGTGGCCGGCGAGACATTGGCGACCGAGCTGCAAGCGTCTCCGCTCGGGGACGCGACCTACACGCAGTCGGCCCAGATCGACGGAGCCACGGTCACGCTCACGCTCCGTCGCGCGTGAGGCCTCGGCTCATCCGCCGGCGCGGATCAGGTTTCGAAACGCCTCAGTCCTCGCCCCAGAAGAGCTCGCGCAGCGAGCGCTCCCTTCCCTCGTTCGCCGGCGCTCCCTCCGTGCTGTACGCCGGCTCGGTCGCGCTCTCGATCAAGACCGGCGGGCCGTCGATCGAACCCGGCTCTGCGGTGTCGGAGCCCTCGGTCACCCCGAGCCGCTCGCGGATCTCGGCCACGGACGCGGCGCCCGCGACGGCGGCTTCAGGTTTCGGCTCCCGGCCGGCAGGTGCGGCCCCGCTCTGCTCGCGCGCTCGGAGCGAAAGGACCATCTGCTTGATCTCCTCGGCATGCGTCTGCACCAGAGATCCGAGGCTCTGGAGGAACTCTCGCTCCGCATTCAGGAATGGGGCCACCGCGCGGCGCGCGTCACCCCGTGCACCGGTCGACGCCCCCGCCTCCTGCTCCGCCCGGCGAACGATGGCGGCCGCCTCTTCCCGCGCGCGCGAAAGGATCGCATCCGCTTCGGCCGACCCGTCCCCCACGGAGACCTGGCCCACCGTCGCGGGGCCGATGCCGCCCCGCAGCTCCCCGTTCTCCTCTAGGTACGAGGCGAGGTCCTCGGTGATCCGGTCGAGGAACGCGTCCACGTCCCGCTCGTTGTAGCCGCGGAACGCGAGCCGGAACTCCACCTGCTGGATGTCCACGGGCGTGATCCGAGCGTCGCCTCCCTCGGGCACGGCCCGATCCTCCCCCTTCTTCCTCCGCATGGCCTTCCCCCCGTCAGCAAAGAGCGCGTTGCAGAACGATGAGGATAACGAACGCCACGAGGACGGACAGGTCAAATCCCATCGCGCCTGCGCGCACGGGCGGGATCAACTGACGGAGGGGACGTAGGACCGGCTCGGTGAGGGCTTGCAGCAGGTCCAGGATCTTCCTGATCGGGCCGTACGTCGGCGGGCGGAAACCGAACATGGAGGCCCACGACACGATCACTCGGATGAGGAGGAGGACCCAGAAGATCGTCAGAACGATGCAGATGATGTCGAGCCCGACGTTGTTCTCCTGCGCGATCATCCCGAGGCTCGATCGGAAGCAGTCAGAACTGGTTGTAGAAGTCGCCGCCCGCGATCCGCTCGCGCTCTTCGGCGGAGACGTCGACGTTGGCCGGCGTGAGCAGATATACGCGGTTCGCCACCATCTCGATCTTCCCGTCGATGCCGTACACAAGCCCGGACGCGAAGTCCACGAGTCGCCGCGCGATCGTGTCGTCGGTGCTCTGCAGGTTCATGATCACCGGGATCCCGTCCTTGAACCGGTCGGCGATCTCGCGAGCCTCGTTGAATCGCCGAGGCTCCGACTTGTGGATCGATCCCGCAGTGGCCGCGCGTGAGGAGGAGATCGTCCGAACCATGCTTTCGTGCTCGGGCTCGAGCGCCAGCTCGCGGACGGCCTGCGGCCGCTGGAAACGTCGCACCTCGCCGCGCTCCGGTTGCGCGGATACCTCGTCGAGCTCCTCGAACTCCTCGTCCTCGACGAGCCCGAGATAGGTGAGCGTCTTCTTCCACACGCCAGCCATCACGTCCTCCCGGTCGACGCCGAAGGCCGCGCCCCGAAGAGCGCGGTCCCGATCCGAACCATCGTAGCGCCTTCCTCGATCGCAACCTCGTAATCGAACGACATTCCCATCGAGAGCTCGACGGCCCCGGGATGACGCTCCGCGACGTCCCCGAGCAGTGCCCGGAGGTCCCGGAAGTAGGGACGAGCCTGCTCCGCGGCGGGGGTCTGCGGGGGGAGCGTCATCAGGCCGGCCAGCTCGAGACCGTCCGTCCCGGCCACCTCGTCGCACGCCGCCACCACCTCCTGGGGCCGGACCCCCGTTCGCTCCCCGGTGAAGTCCACCTCGACGAGGGCGGGCAGCCTCCGGTCCCGGTCGGCGGCGCGGCGAGCAAGTCGATGCATACCCTTGCCCGGTACCACCGTCTGGACGACGTCGGCGAGCTCGGCCACGTGATAGGCCCCGCTCTCCTGCAGTGTCCCGACGAAGTGCCAGCGCGCGCCGGAGACGGCATCGTGCTTGTCTCGAAGCTCTCGCACGTAGTTCTCTCCCAGGTCCTCGACGCCCGCCTCGCGGACCCATCCGAGCGCCTGCGCCTCCACGCCCTTGCCGATGGCGACGAGGCGAACGGACTCGACCTCACGCCCGGCGCGTTCGCACGTCCGAGCGATCCGGCTGCGGACCGATGCGAGGTTCGCGAGCACTCCCTCCTTAGTCCGCTCCACGAGCCTGGTCCCCTCCACGAGGTCACGGAAGGTAACAGAAACCACAAACGATTACAGAAGCCACAGGGAAAACGCGTGGGTGTCTTCGATCGCCGGGACGAAGGGTTCCCGACGTGAAGAGGGAGCGGGGGACCCATCCCAGAGGCGGGGGAAGGGCGCCTCTGCGCTCGGGTCTCCCGCCCCCACGACTCGCGCCGCGCGGACCCGGGAGGTCCTCAGCTCTTCAAGAAGTCTGGGATGTCCAGGTCTTCCTCCGCGTCGAACGAGACGGGCTCGGGAGCAGGACGGAAGATCTCGTCCTCGTCCTCGACCAGGATCGAAGGCCCGCGCACCTCTTCCTCTTCGCGGCCCCCGACTCCTGAACGGGCTGCCTCGGAGACCACCGCGAGCGGCTCGGGCTCCTCCAGCAGCCGGGAGAGCCGGCTCTCGAACGGCGACGTCTCCGATGCGGTCGCGCCGAGCTTGTCGAAGCCCGCCGCGATGACGGTGACGCGGACCTCCTCGCCGAGCGCGTCGTCCACCACGGCGCCGAAGATGATGTTCGCGTCGGGGTGCGCAACCCGGGTGATGAGGTCGGCGGCCCTGTTGACCTCGTGCAACGAGAGGTCCGTCGGCCCCGCGATCGAAAGCAGCACGCCGCGCGCGCCCTCGATCGAGGACTCGAGCAGCGGCGAGCTGATCGCCGATTTCGCGGCGTCCTCCGCGCGGTCTTCGCCCGAACCGTGACCGATCCCCATGAGCGCGGAACCCGCGCCGGTCATCACCGACTTCACGTCGGCGAAGTCCAGGTTGATCAGTCCGGGTGTCGTGATGAGCGACGTGATCCCGTCGACGCCTTGGAACAGGACCTGGTCCGCCATCCGGAACGCGTCGAGCATCGGGGTGCTCGGGTCGGAGACCTGGAGCAGCCGGTCGTTCGGCACGACGATCAACGTGTCGACCGCCTTCTTCAGCTCCGTGATCCCGACGTCGGCCTGGCTCGCACGCATCCGGCCCTCGAAGCCGAACGGGCGAGTCACGACGCCGATCGTCAGCGTCCCGAGGTTCCGCGCGATCTCCGCGACGATCGGAGCGCCGCCCGTTCCGGTCCCGCCACCTTCTCCGGCGGTGATGAACACCATGTCGGCGCCCTTGAGGATCTCCTCGATCTCGTCGGCGTGCTCCTCCGCGGCGCGACGGCCGACCTCGGGGTCCGAGCCGGCGCCCAGTCCGCGCGTCGTCTCTCGCCCGATGTCGAGCTTCACCTCGGCGTCGGACATCAGGAGTGTCTGCGCGTCTGTGTTGACCGCGATGAACTCGACGCCGCGCAGGCCGCCTTCGATCATGCGGTTGACCGCATTGACCCCGCCGCCGCCGATCCCGACGACCTTGATGACGGCGAGGTAGTTCTGAGGAGAATCCATCACCTGCGACCTCCGCTCCCCGGTGCGAGTCGCGCCCCGGTCTACCTGGGGAAACGCCGTTGTTGTCTCCCTAGCCCGATCCTGTCTGCTCGTGCTGTCCCTTCTCGAACGGTGAACCTCAACTCGAAGTTGATTGTTATATCTACCTCACGGTAACCGCTGCACGCTACTCGCAAAGACCTGGTCCGTCAACACACGCAGCAGGCACGTTGTGCTGAAGCGTGACAGTTCCGGGTGACTACGGTTCGAGCCGCACCGCGGGCGTTCGCGGGGAGGTCACGTTCACGTTGACAACGGCCTCCCCCGTCGCGGCACCCCACGCGAGGATCCGTTCGAGCGCCTGCGCCTTGGCCGCCGGCGCCGCCGGTTCGCCGTACCGAACGTGGACGCCGGAACCCAGCCGCATCGTCATCGTCCCATCCTGAAGGACCCGGACCGACACGACGTCGGCACGCAGGTCCGGACTCATCGCGCCGAGTGCCGATGCCGCTCCTCGGGGCAAGGGGCGGGCGCCGTGCGGGATCGCGGTCGCGCCGTCCGGCCAGGCTCTCCCGTCGACCCCCGCGGCCATCGGCAGATGGATCGTGGGCAGGTCTCGGATCCGCGACACCGTCCCGAGGGGCGTTCCGTCCGCGGCAACGAGGGTGCGCGCGAACCCGTCGCTCACGACCGCGACGGGGACCCGTTCGACGATCTCGATCCGGATCGTCGCCGGGAGCGCGACGTCGACCTTGGCGTCGGCAACCCAAGGGTGTGTCTCGAGGCTCCGTTCGATGCTCCCGTCATCGAGCCACAGGACGTTCGTCTCCTTCGACACGGCCGCCAGCCCGACGATCTCGGAGCGCGAGAGGTGATCCGTTCCGCTCACCTCGATCCCACGTGCGTGGGCGAACGAGGAGCGGGAGAGAAAGAACCCGCCCGCGATCGCGGCGAGGGCGACGGCGAAGAGCCCCACGACGCCGGGACGCCACGCGACGACGGGACGGCGGATCCGTTCAGCGAGGAGCGTGGTCGAGATCGCCAACGAGGTGCACCTCCGGCTCGAGTCGGATCCCGGAGCTCGCCTCGACGACCTCCTGGACGGATCGGATCAGCTCCACGACGTCGGCGGCGCTCGCGCCGTCGGACGCCACGATGAAGTTCGCGTGCTTGGCCGAGACCGAGGCGCCGCCGACGGCGAGGCCCTTGCCTCCCGCCTGCTCGATCAGGCGTGCGGCGTGGTCGCCGGGGGGGTTCTTGAAGACGCTCCCGCAGTTCGGCTCGGCCAGCGGCTGGGTGCGACGGCGCCAGTCCCGTGCCTCGGCCATCAGTGCACGGATCTCCAAAGGCTCCCGCGGCTCGAGCGCGACCGTCGATCCCACGACGACCGCGTCGGCTGGCAGCCCCGATCTACGGTAGGAGAAGCCGGCGTCGGCCGCGGAGATCCTGCGGGCGGCCCCGGCGATGAGCTCGAAGACCTCGACCGTCTCGAGCACCTCGGCGAGCTCGTGCCCGTGCGCTCCCGCGTTCATCCGGACCGCGCCACCGAGGCTCGCCGGGATCGCGACGCCGAACTCGAGTCCGCCGAGACCGTGCGAGAGCGCGACCCCGGCGAGGGCGGGGAGCGGCATCGCTCCGCCGGCCGTGAGACGTTCGCCCTCCCGCGCTGCCCACCGGTAGCCGCGGCCCAGACGAAGGACGAGGCCGGCGAACCCGGCGTCGGCCACCAGCACGTTCGATCCCTTGCCGAGGACGACGAAGGGGATGCCCGCCTCGCGGACGGCCTCGCCCGCGGCGACGAGGTCCGCATCGGACTGCGGCTCCAGATACAACGCCGCCGGACCACCGATCCGGAACGACGTGAGCGGCGCCAGGCGGAAGTGCGTTCGCACGCGATCGCCGCAGGCGGCCCGCAAGATCGACTCGGCGCGTCGGATCCCCTCGCTCACGCGGCACCGTTCTCGATGCGTTCGAGCGCGGCTTCGCCCAGCATCCAGACATCGCCGCAGCCCATCGTGATGACCAGATCGCCGGCCCGAACCTCACGATCCAGGAACTCCAGGACGTCCGCGCGGTGCGGGAGGTAGACGACCCGCTTGCCCGGCGCGGCGCCCGCCACCCCACCGACGACGAGCTTGCCGGTGACGCCCGGGATCGGATCCTGCGCCGCGCCGTACACGTCGGTCACCACGACGAGGTCGGCCTCAACCAGGCTCTCTCCCAGCTCTCGCCACAGCGCCTGCGTGCGCGAGTACCGGTGCGGCTGGAACACGGCGACGAGGCGCTCCGGTCGCGTGCGGCGCGCGACGTCCAAGGTGACGGCGAGCTCCGTCGGCACGTGACCGTAGTCGTCGTAGAACTTCGCTCCGCGCGCGGTCCCGCGGTGCTCGAACCGCCGGTGGACGCCGGTGAAGGAGGCGAGCGCTCCGGTGGCGAGGGCCACCTCGACGCCGACCGCCCGAGCCGCCCCGATCGCCGCCGCCGCGTTCAGGACGTTGTGGGCGCCGTCGACCGAGAGGCGTAGCGCGTGCCGCTCGCTGTCGACGACGATCTCCGCCACCGCTCCGCCGGGTCCCACGGACGAGATCTCGACGCGTACGTCGGCCGCGTCGGAGATGCCGTACGTCGTCACGGGAACGCCGGCATCCGCGGTCGACCGCATCGCGCCTTCGTCGTCGGCACAGACAACGAGCCACTCGCAGCGCTCGGCGAAGGCCGCGAACGCGGCCTCGATCTCGGGAAGGCCGCCCGGATAGAAGTCCACGTGGTCGACCTCGACATTCGTGATGATCCCGATCGCGGGTCGCATCAACAGGAACGAGCCGTCGCTCTCGTCGCCCTCGGCGACGAACAGGTCGCCTTCGCCCGATCGCGCACCGCTGCCGGTCTCGTTGGGATCCCCGCCGATCACGTAGGTGGGGTCGAGCCCGGCACGCTCGAGAACGAGGCCGACCATGGCGGTGGTCGTCGTCTTGCCGTGGGTCCCGGTGACCGCGATGGTCCGTTGCTTCGCGGCCGCCGCCGCGAGCGCCTGCGCCCGCATCCAGACCGGGATGTTCCGCCGACGGGCCTCGACGAGCTCGGGATTGGACTCGGCGATCGCGCTCGAGACGACGACGGCGTCGGGTTCGGCGACTTGATGTGCCGAGTGCCCGACGGCGACGGCCGCTCCCAGCTCGCGCAGCTCCCCGATCCCCTTCGAATCCTTCAGGTCCGAACCGGTCACCTCGATCCCGCGCGACAGGAACAGCCGGGCGAGGTTCCGCATGCCGGCGCCGCCGATCCCGATCATGTGGATGCGCCGGATCCCCTGGAGTTCCGGGACCTCGAGCGTCGGGATCGTTCCCGGGCGTGGCTCGTAGGCGCTCACGAGCCACCTCCGGCCGATCGCACCGCGCCGGCGAGCGCGTTTGCCGCCTCGGGCCGGGACCACGTCCTCGCCCGTTCCCCCATCGAACGCAGCACGTCCGGGGCATCCAGGAGCGAGCAGATCCGCTCGGCGAGCACCGCACCGTCGAGGACGTCGTCCATGAGGACGCTGGCGCCGCCCGCACGCTGCAACGCGCGGGCGTTCGCTTCCTGATGCCGGCCGGTCGCGTACGGGTACGGGATCAGGATCGACGGCACGCCCGCGACCGCGATCTCGGCGACGGTGGTCGCTCCCGCCCGCGCGACCACGAGATCGGCGACCGCATAGGCGAGATCCATCCGCTCGAGGAACGGGATCACGTGCACCGGGATCGGCGGCGACCCGCCGATCGAAGCGCGGACCGCATCTGCGTGCGCCCGTCCCGTGAGCAGGACCAGCTGCACGTCGTCCCGGGCGAACCGCGAGACCGCGTCCACGACCGACCGGTTCACGTGCACAGCACCTTGGCTCCCGCCGAAGACCACGACGGTGCGGCGGTCGGTTTCGAGCTCGAGCTCCTCGACGGCTTCCTTCTCGAGGCGGTCGCGCTCGGTCGCGACGGCGAGGATCTCCTCGCGGACCGGGTTGCCCGTCACCACCGTCCGGGCTCGCCGAGGCAACATCCGTGCCGCCTCGGCGAACGAGAGGGCCACCGTTCTCGCCGGGCGCGCGAGCAGCCGGTTCGCGAGCCCGGGGACCGCGTTCTGCTCGTGCAACACCAGCGGCCGGCGAGACCGGAGCGCGGCCAGCGCGACCGGAACGCTCACGTACCCGCCCATCCCGACGACCACGTCGTGCTGCTCGACGAGCGGCCGGCACCGGCCCACGGAGCGCAGTGCCACCACGGGCGCCATGAGAGCGCGCACCGACACAGCACGAACGAACGGTTTCGCCTCGACGGCGACGAATGGGAACCCGGCCGCGGGCACGAGCGTGGCCTCCTGTCCGGTCGCCGTCCCGGCGAAGCGCACCTCGTCGCCCTCGGCGGCGAGCGCCCGCCCGAGCGCGAGCGCCGGGAAGACGTGCCCGGCCGTGCCACCGCCCGCGATCAGGACCTTCACGCGACCCTCGCGCTCCGCCGCTTGGTTCGCGCGGCCCGGGCGGTTCGGCGTGGAGGCGCGTTCGCGATGTTCACCAAGATCCCCACCGCCGCCAAGGACACGACGAGCGAGGATCCCCCGTAGGACAGGAACGGCAGCGGGACACCCGTGATCGGGAGCAGCCCGGTGACCGCCCCGAGGTTGATCAGCGCCTGGAGCCCGAACCACGAGACGATGCCCGCGGCGAGCAGTCGCCCGAACACGTCGATGGTGCGCGCGGCGATCCGGATGCCCGCGTAGATCAGCGTCCCGTAGGCGACGAGCACCACCAGCTCGCCGAGCAACCCCAGCTCCTCGCCCAGGATCGAGAAGATGAAGTCGGTGTGCGCGTTCGGCACGTACTGCCACTTCTGCCTGGATGCGCCGAGACCGACGCCCATCCAGCCGCCCGACCCGAGCGCGATCAGCGATTGCGCGAGCTGGTATCCGGTGTTCCGTGCGTCTTCCCACGGATGCAGGAACGACAGGAACCGGATCCGCCGGTAGTCGGCGCTCATGACGAGGCCCATCCCGACGGCCGATCCCACGATGGCGGCCAGGGACAGGTACCGAAGGCGCACGCCCGCGACGAACACCATCAGGAACACCGACCCGGCGAGGATCACGGTGGTACCGAGATCGGGCTGCAGCATGACCATGCCGCAGCACAGGATGCTCACCGGAAGCAGCGGTACCGTGAGGTGCCCGACGTCGTCCAGGCGCCCCCACTTGCGGGCGAGCGCCGCGGCCGCGAACACCACGAGCGAGAGCTTCGCGAACTCCGATGGCTGGATCGTGACCGGACCGACCTGGAACCACCTCGACGATCCGTACGCCTCGATGCCGGCGCCGGGGAGGAGCACGACGGCGAGCATCGTGAACGTGACGGCGAGCAGCGGCGTCGCGAGGCGTTGCCACGCCGGATAGCGCATGCGCGACGTGAGGACGAGCGCGAGCACGCCGACGACCGCGTACGCGATCTGCCGCTGGAAGTACCGGAAGCTGTCTCCGTACTCGGCGAACGCGGAGATCGAGCTCGACGAGAGCACCATGATCAGTCCCGTACCGACCAGGAAGGCTGTGGACCCGAGCAGGAGCGCGACCGTACGGCGCGAGGCCACTCGGCTCCTCGCGGGCGATCCCAGCAGATCCTCGGCGCGCACCAGCCGCAGATGGTGCGCGCGGGAAGCCGCGGCGGACGCGGTGCTCACGCTCGCTCCTCTCGCTCGATCTGCCGGGCGGCGGCCGCGAAGCGGTCGCCCCGCTCCGCGTAGTCGCGGAACATGTCCCAGCTCGCGCAGGCGGGCGCGAGCAGGACCGAGCCGCCCGCCGACGCGAGCTCGAACGCGGTGTGCGCCGCCTCCTCGATCGACCCCGCCTTTCGTGTCGGCACGCGACCCTGGAAGATCCCGACGACCTCGTCGGCCGATGCTCCGATCGCCACGACCCCGGCCAGGCGGTCCGCGAGCGCGCCGATCGGCGACAGGTCCACTCCCTTGGCGTCCCCGCCGGCGATGAGGACGACGCCTCCGGCGGCATCGGCGGCGGCGAGCGTCGCTTGCGGGTTCGTCGCCTTGGAGTTGTCGACGAACCGCACGCCGCGGACCTCGGCGACGATCTCGCCCCGATGACGTTCCGGCGTGAACGCTTCCAGTCCCTCGCGGATCGCCTGCGAACCGATGCCGAACGCGTGGCTCGCGGCGGCCGCGGCGGCCGCGTCGGCCCGCATCGCCGGCGTGTCGACGGGGCGTTCTCCGAGGAACTCGACCGCGCCCCATCGCGCCGTCAGCTCCGAACCCCGGTAGCCGGTCTCGCCCTCCTCCGGCTCGCCGAGCGCGAACCAGCCAAGCTGGCATCGCGCCGTCTCGGAGATCGCCGCGGCGTCGCGGTCATCCCGATTGCCGATGTGCGTATCGCCGTCGTCCTGACACGCAAGCACCTTGGCCTTCGCCGCGGCATAGGCATCGAACGAGCCGTGCCAGTCCAGATGATCGGGCGCGAGGTTCAACAGCACCGACACGCGGGGATGGAAGGATTCCTGCATCTCGAGCTGGAACGACGAGCACTCGACGACGAGCGCCTCGCGGCCTTCACGCGCCGCAACGGGGAACGGATGGCCGATGTTGCCGCACGCGATCGCGTCGAGCCCGGCGGCGTGCAGCACCGAGGCGATCATGCCGCTGGTGGTCGTCTTGCCGTTCGTGCCGGTCACGGCGATGCACGGCGCGCTCACGAGACGGGCTCCGAGCTCGAGCTCTCCCCACACCGGCAGCCCGCGGTCGCGCGCCCAGACGATCACGGGTGCGCTCGACGGAACACCCGGGCTTACCACCACGAGCGTCGCACCGTCGAGGTGCCCCGGCGCGTGGCCGCCGCCCAGGACCTCGATGCCCAGCTCCCGAAGTTCGACCGGCTCGCCCACGTCCGGTCGCGCCTCGCTCACGCGTACGTCCGCGCCCTCCTCGGCGAGCACGCGCGCCGCGGCGAGTCCGGCGACGCCGAGCCCGACGACGACCGCGCGCTCCCCAGCGAAGGCTCCGCTCATCCCGTCCCTCCGCGCGTGACGAAGTCCGTGTAGAACAGCCCGATCCCGACCGCGACGCAGAGGCCACTCACGATCCAGAAGCGCACGATGACGGTGAACTCCGGCCAGCCGGCAAGCTCGAAGTGGTGGTGGATCGGCGACATCCGGAACACCCGTCGTTTGAAGACCCGGAACGCGAACACCTGGACGATGACCGACGTGGTCTCGATCACGAACAGGCCTCCGAGGACGACGAGCAAGAGCTGCGTGCTCGTCACGATGGCGAGCGCTCCGATGAGGCCGCCGAGCGCCAGCGCCCCGGTGTCCCCCATGAAGATCTGGGCCGGTGCGGCGTTCCACCACAGGAACCCGGCCGCGGAGCCGACCCCCGCCCCCGCGATGATCGCGATGTCGAGCGCTGCGTTCACGTCGATCGGGTAACAGGCCTCCGGCGGCCCGAGCACGCAGGTGTGGCGGAACTGCCAGAAGGCGATGAAGACGAATGCGGAGAGGACCAGGATCGACGAGCCCGACGCGAGCCCGTCCAGGCCGTCGGTCAGGTTCACCGCGTTCGAGGACGAGGCGAGGATCACGAACACCCACACGAAGAAGAAGACGCCGAGATCGAGGCCGGTCTGCCGGACGAAGGAGAGCCCGGTCGGCACGTCGGCGAACTGGACGACCACGATCCCGAAGATCAACGCGACCACGGCCTGGCCGATCATCTTGGCCGTCTTCGATAGGCCGAGCGAACGCCGGCGCCGCACCTTGATGTAGTCGTCGATGAACCCGAGGACGCCCAGCAGCAAGGTCGCGACCAGCACCGCGAACCCGGCCCCGGTCACCGTGGTGAACACGATTCGCGTTGCGACGTATCCGGCGACGATCCCGAGCAGCATGACCGTGCCGCCCATCGTCGGCGTGCCCATCTTCTCCAGATGGGTGTGGGGACCGTCCTCGCGGATCCGTTGCCCCCAGCCCCAGACGCGGAACAGGCGGATCGCGATCGGGGTCCCGAGCAGCGTCACGATCATCCCGACGCCGGCGGCCATGAGGATCTGCCTCATCGAAGGGACTCCGCCGCCCGCTCGAGCCCCACAACCCGCGATCCCTTCAGCAGGATCACGTCGCCCGAGCGCGCCCACGCGCGCGCATCCTTCGCCGCCTCGGCCGGTTCGTCGTAGCTCGCGACGTCGTCCGGCAGCTGTCCCTCGCGGATCGCCGCCCGAGCGATCGCGCGGGCCGGCTCGCCGACCGTGATCAGCCGGTCGACCCCGATCCGCACGACGAGCTCGCCGAGCCGCTCGTGCTCCTCGAACGCGATCGGGCCGAGCTCCGCCATGTGCCCGAGCACCACCGCGAGCCGTCCCCGCCGCGCCATCCAACGCGAGGTCTTCAAGGCGGCCGACATCGACTCGGGGTTCGCGTTGTACGCGTCGTTCACGACCACGACGCCGTCGGGCGTGGTGAACGTCTCCATCCGCCACGCCGCGATCCGCGCTCCCTTCAGCGCCGCCGCGCACTCGGCGGCGGTGAGCCCGAACTCGAGCCCGCTCGCCGCCGCCGCGAGCGCGTTCGGCACCATGTGCTCTCCCGCGACGGCGAGGTCGACGCGTTCGCGCTCGCCACCGGCCTCGAGCGTGAAGCTGGCTCTCCCGTCGTCGTCGAGCGCGACGTCGAGCGCCCGAACGTCCGCCGGTGCATCGACGCCGAAGGTCACCACGCGCGCTCGTGCCGACTCGCCGTACGCGCGAACCACCGGATCGTCCGCATTCAAGATCGCGACGCCGTCCGGGCCCAGCCACTCCACCGGCTCGGCGCCGGCCCTCGCGATGGCGTCCCAGGAACCGAAGATCTCCATGTGCGCGACGCCGATGTTCGTCACGACGACGGCGTCGGGGCGCGCGATCTCGCACAGGAGCGCGACGTCTCCTTCTCGCCGGGCACCCATCTCGGCAACCACGACCTCGGTCCCCGGCTCTGCCTGAAGGAGCGTCATCGGCAGGCCGATCTCGTTGTTGAACGAGGCTGGGTTGGCGTGCGTTCGGAACCGCGTCGAGAGGACCGCCGCCGCCAGGTCCTTCGTCGAGGTCTTGCCGTTGGCGCCCGTCACCCCGATCAGCCGCGCATCCGGCATCCGGCGACGTTCGTCCGCGGCGAGGTCGAGGAGAGCCCGGCCGGTGTCGGCGACCTCGATCACCGTGCCGCCGGACCCGGCTGACTGCACGATCGCGGCGGCCGCGCCGCGGGCCAGGGCGTCGTCCACGAAGTCGTGGCCGTCCGAGCTCGGGCCTCGGAGGGCGACGAACAGCGTTCCGGGTTCGACCCGGCGACTGTCCGTCTCGACGACGCTCACCGTCGCGTCGTTTCCCCGGAGGCGGCCGCCGACCGCCTGGGTGACCTCGGACAGGAGACGCGGGATCACGTCCCCGCCTCCTGGAGAGCGCGCAGCTCTTCCGCAGCGACCGCGCGATCGTCGAACGGGATCGTCCGGTCAGCGAACTCCTGATAGGGCTCATGTCCCTTCCCGGCGATCACGATCACGTCGGTCGGTGCCGCCTCGGCGATCGCCAGGCGGATGGCGGACCTGCGGTCCGGTTCGATCACGTAGGCGCCGCCGCCGGCCTTCGCGCCGGGCTCGATCTCGGCGATGATCGCGGAGGGGTCCTCGCTGCGCGGGTTGTCGCTCGTGATCACGGACAGATCGGCGTTCGCCGTCGCCGCGCGACCCATCAGCGGCCGCTTCGCGCGGTCGCGGTCGCCGCCGCATCCCAGGACGACGATGAGCCTTCCGGTCGAGAGCCGGCGCGCGGCCCGAAGAACGTTCTCGACGCCGTCCGGCGTGTGGGCGTAGTCGACGAGCACGAGGAATCCCTGCCCCGCCTCGACCGCCTCCACGCGGCCGGGAATCCCCTCGACGGATCCGATCGCCGTGGCCGCGACGTCATCGGCGATCCCGAGGGCTCGAGCGGTGGCGAATGCGGCCAGGCAATTCTCGACGTTGAACAGCCCTCGGAGCGACGAGTGCACCCGGACCCCGTCGACGCGGAAGTCGATCCCCCGAGCCGTCGCTTCGACGTCCGTCGCCTGCACGTCGGCCCCGGGCTCGATCCCGTACGTGAGGGTCGGGATCCGCCCGATCAGCCGGCGACCCTCTGCGCTGTCTCGGTTCACGATGGCCCGGTCGCTCACCTCGGGCGTGAACAGTTGCGCCTTCGCCTCGAAGTACTCCCCCATCGACGCGTGGTAATCGAGGTGGTCCTGAGACAGGTTGGTGAACACCGCGACTGGAAAGCGAACGCCCCCGATGCGGTGCTGGTGCAGACCGTGCGAGGACACCTCCATCGCCGCCGCCTCGACTCCCTGGTCCGCCATCTCGGCCAGCAAACGGTGAAGGTCCGGCGCCTCCGGCGTCGTCCGCGGGAAGGGGACGGGACGTCCGTCGATCCGAACGCCCGTCGTCCCGATCACGCCCGGCGTCCACCCCGCCGCGCGGAAGACCGCCTCCAGGAGGTAGGTCGTCGTGGTCTTGCCGTTCGTCCCCGTGACACCGACGATCGTCATGCGATCCGCGGGGCGCCCGTAGAACGCCGCAGACATCGGTCCCATGGCTGCCCGGACCGACGGGACGAGCACCTGGGCGGCTGCGGACGGGAGCCCGCGCTCGACGACCAGCGCCACGGCGCCGCGTCCGACCGCATCATCGGCGAAGTCGTGTCCGTCCACGTGGGCGCCGGGAACGCAGAAGAACAGCGAACCCGGGGTTGCCTCGTCCGACCGGTAGCACAGCTCCCGGACGCGCGTCGTCGGGTCGCCGTGGACCTCGGGGTTCGGGAGGTCCGCGACCAGGTCGGACAGAGGCCGCACGGAGGGGAAAGAGGCCACGGACGATGAGCGTACCGTCTGGTCAGCGCCCGCCGAAGCCCGTGCGGTCATCGGATGGGGAAGGCGTGCGGGGGCGGGGGAAGCGGGTTGGCCGGCTCGATCCTCAGTTGCGCGATCGCCGCGCGGGCGATGCGCTCGAACAGCGGGGCCGCGGCGAGGCCTCCGTACCCCTGCGCGGGCCGGTCCAAGATCGCCGCGACGACGACCTGCGGGTCTCCCGCCGGCAGGTAGCCGATGAACGAGGCGA
This sequence comes from Actinomycetota bacterium, assembly GCA_040902755.1. Lineage (GTDB taxonomy): Bacteria > Actinomycetota > UBA4738 > UBA4738 > HRBIN12 > CALGFI01. Next base: position 12,675 of record JBBDWS010000073.1, on the reverse strand, counting down.
TGTACTGCCCGACCTCGTAGCCGGGCCTGTCCTTGAGCGGGATGCGCGAGGTTCCGGTCTTCCCGGCAACCTGGTACCCCTCGATGCGCGCGTTCGTTCCGGTGCCGTGCTCGACCGCGAACGCGAGCATCCCCCCGATCGTCCGGGCGGTCTCCTCCGACACGACACGTCGCGTCGGAGAGGGCGGTGCGTCGTGGCGGACGCCCTCGGCGTCGATCGTCGCGCGCAAGAGGCGGGGCTGGACCCATCGCCCATCGTTCGCGATCGTCGCGAACACAGACGCCATCTGGAGCGGCGTGGCGGCGATCCCCTGTCCGTACGCCGTGGTCGCAAGGATGACCTCGTCCCACCGGTAGAAGGGGACGGTGATCCCGCTCGCCTCGCCGGGGAAGCCCACGCCGGTCTCGGCGCCGAGGCCGAACCGGGCCAGATACGTCGCCATGTCGGAGGCGCCGACTCGGTTCGCCACATGGACGGCGCCGATGTTGCTCGACTCGGCGATGATGTCGCCGAGCATCATCCGCTGCACGCCGTGCGGGTGCGAGTCGTGGATCGTGAACTCCCCCACCTTCATCGTCCACGCGACCGGCAGACGCTGATCGAGCGCCAACACGCCTTCCTGCACCGCCGCCGCCGCAGTGATCACCTTGTTCGTCGAGCCCGGCTCGAACATGTCGGTCACGGCCCGGTTCCGGTAGGTGCTCGGGAGCGCGTCGCCGAACGCGTTCGAGTCGAACCACGGGTAGCTCGCCATCGCGAGGATTTCCCCGGTCCTCGGATCCATCACGATGACGGTTCCCCCGCGGGCTCCCTGGTTCTCGACCGCTTCTTCGAGCGCCGCCTGCGCTTGGAACTGCAGCTCGCGGTCGATCGTCGTCACGACCGTTGCCCCGGCGACCGGCGTTCGCTCCGCGTGCAGGCCGCCGACGATCGGCTTGCCCGTCGGGTCGAGCTCCTGCATCAGCTCCCCCGGCGTGCCGGCCAGCAGTTCCTGATACTCGAACTCGAGGCCCGCGAGCCCGTCGCCGTCGACGCCCACGAAACCGACCACCTGAGCGGCCACCGATCCCGACGGGTAAAAGCGCTTGGTCGCTTCGAGGAAACCGATGCCCGGGAGTCCCAGCTCGTCGATCTGCTCCGCCGCCTCGATCTCCACCTGTCGCGCCAGGTAGACGAAGGTCGCATCGGTGGTCAGCTTCGATGCGAGCGACCCGGCCGTCTCGCCGGTCAACGGAGAGAGCCGGATCGCCGTGGTCCACGCATCCTCGACGTGCCGAGGATCCGCGTACACGTCGACCGCGGGAACCGAAAGTGCGAGCCGTCCGCCGGAACGATCTTGGATCTCGCCTCGTTGCGCCGGCAGCACGACAGTCTGCAGGCGTTGGTCCGTCGCTCGAGCTCGGAGGTCGCTCGCCTGGCTCACCTGGAGGATCGCGAGCCGGAAGAAGATCGCGCCCAGGGCGAGCGACATCGCGACGAGCAGGGCCAGCAGCCGTCCGATCGGCGGCCGTTTCACCCTCCGGTCCCGCTCGCCCTCGAGGTGTCCGTCCCGGCCGGATCCGACGGGCCGTTCGGCGCGCGGAGGATCCGGATGTCGTCGGGGAGACGCATGCCGTGCCGGCTGGCCCATCCGGCGATCCGGCCGGGAGCGGACAGGGTGGCCTGCTCGCGAACAAGGCCGAGGCGCTCTCGGGCGAGCGCATCGATCCGTCGTTCCGTCTCCTCGATGCGGAACGACTGCTGCGCGAGCAGGACGTTCAGAACGACGATGCCGAAGACCATCAGGCCCACCAGCACCGACGACGTCACCGCGAATCCCAGGTGGTGCCTCTTGCGGCGCCTTGCGGTGGTGGCCGGGCGGGCCGGGCTCCGCAGGGGGCGCTTCGCTCCATCTCCTCGCTGCGCTCGTCGATGAGCCCCTTCTCCGCCAGCCCCGCCCGGCCTTCCCGTCCCAGGCGAAGACCTCCTCGAGGGCTGCTTCGGGGGAAGCCTGCGGGCGGGGGAGCTCACGCGGCCTCATCCTTCTTCGCGGCAACCTTTTCGGCGACGCGGAGCTTGGCGGCGCGGGATCTCGGGTTGCGTTGCTGCTCGGACTTGGAGGGACGAAGCGGCTTCTTGGTGAGGACCTCGAGGTCCTCCCGATCGTTCAGGAAGCGTTTGACGATCCGGTCCTCGAGGGAGTGGTACGTGATCGTCAGGACGCGGCCACCGGGAGCGAGGATGTCCGCCGCCCGAGGCAGGGAGACGGCGAGCTCCTCGAGCTCCCGGTTGACCGCGATGCGGAGCGCCTGGAAGGTCCGGCGCGCGGGGTGGGGGCCGCCCCGCCGCGCCCCCAGGGCGCCCGCGACCACGCGGGCGAGCTCGTTCGTCGTCGCGATCGGCGCGCGCGAGCGGGCGCGGACGATCGCCGCCGCGACGCGCCGGGACCCGCGCTCCTCGCCGAGCTCGAAGATCAGGTTCGCGAGCTCCTGCTCCGGGAGCGCGTTCACGAGGTCCATCGCGCTCTCACCGCCGGGACCCATCCGCATGTCCAGCGGTCCGTCGGCCCGGTAGGAGAAGCCACGCTCGGCACGATCGAGTTGCATCGAACTGACGCCGAGGTCGTAGATGACGCCGTCGACCCGGTTCTCCGCGGGCACATCCGAGAACCGGGTCGAAACGGCGGTGAAGCGCTCGCCGAAGCGCGCCAGCCACGCCGTGGCGAGCTCGATGGCTTCGGGATCTCGATCCACCCCGATCAGCCGTTCCACGCCTGACTCCAGGAGCGCCTCCGCGTGGCCCCCCGCGCCGAGCGTCAGGTCGATCACGGTCCCCCTGCCCCCGAGGAACCGCAAGACCTCTTCCACCATGACCGGCTCGTGTTCGGCCGTCGCCACTCCGCGCCCCTCATCCGAGCAGCCGGGCGGCGAGCAACCCGAGGCCGAGGAAGACACTCATCGACGCGGCGGTCATCGCGATCAGCGAGAGGCTCTGGCGAACCTCTCGGTCGAGCGAACCCTTGTTCATGCGCTCCCCCCCGGTGCGAGCGTTCCCGACTGATAGGCGCCGCCGTGGCCGGACTCGTAGCGCTCGTGCGTCTCGCGATCCCAGATCTCCATCCGGTCGAAGACGCCCAGAACGACGGCCTCCTTGCGGATCCCGACTTCGTTGCGAAGTCGCTGCGGGATCAGCAGCCGTCCCTGCCCATCGAGCTCCACCGACTCCGCCTTTCCGAAGAACAACCTCGCGTAAGCCCGGCCTTCGGCGCGGGAGAGGGGGAGGCTGCGCACCTCGGCCGCACGGGCCTCCCACTCGGCCCTGGGGAAGCAGAAGAGGCAGCCGTCCTGGCCCAGCGTCAGCACGGCTCCGTCGGCGAACGCCTCACGGAACCGACTGGGCAGACTGATCCGCCCCTTCGGGTCGAGCTGGTAGCTGTGCGTGCCGAGCAGCTCGGCCACGCGTCCTCCCCTTCTCCTCCACTGCGTTCCACTGTTATGCCACCTGTACTCCACCACGTCAAGCGCCCGAATGCGAAAGGGCGTGCGGATGGCCGGGATGACTGCGGTCGGTTGGGGAGGACGCGGCCAGCGGCCCGCGATCAGCGGGTCAGGAGAGGAAGGGCTCCCATTCGGGCTCGAGGCGGCCGAGCGAGAGGCGGAACCCGTCGCGCGGCGCGTAGGGACGATGGGCAAGGCGCAGGCCCGCGTCCTCGATCAGCCGGTTCTCCTTCTTGGAGTTGCAACGCCGACAGGCCGCAACCACGTTGTCCCAGGTATGCGCTCCGCCCCGGGACTTCGGAACCACGTGATCCAGGTTCTCCGCAGGCGCCCCGCAGTACTGGCACGTCCACCCGTCGCGCGCGAAGACGGCGCGACGAGTGAGCGGCGCCTGAGCCCGATAGGGGACGCGCACGAAGCGGCGGAGCCGGAGCACCGATGGCGCGTCCATCGCGACGTGCTCGGACCGGAAGACCTCGCCGTCGTAGACGAGCACCTCGGCCTTCTCTTTCAGCACAAGCACGACCGCCCTCCGCGCAGACACCACTGCGAGAGGCTGGTGTGTCGCGTTGAGCACCAATGTTCTGCCCATCTGGGTGACGCGAGTATACGCACGCACGCCCGCGAAACCGGACCGATGCTTGAACCCGACGAATCCCAGTGGTGTGATTCGAGGCGGCGGCGGTTGCCGTGCTCGACGGGACGCCTGGAATAGCGAACAAGGGGCCGCGCGGGGCGTCCAGCGACCGGGTACAGCACCGCCGCCTTTCCTTCCTTTTTCCGGATGAATGCTTCGCGAAGCGAAGCCTCACTCGGGGGCCCACCGCTTCGCTACTTGAGGCCGTTTTCCAGTGACTGGCCCCGCTGAGGCCTTCTGCGACTGGCCATCGCACTATCTCCACGCCATCCTGGGTCTGGCCAACGATCGGGCTCCCACGGACGCCGACTGGGAACGGGGCAGTCCCCGGAGGCGTCTCAGGCGAATGACTCGAGGGGAACCACCCGCCTTTACGATCCGTACACCTCGGTAAGATGTCCGAGCCCCGATCCCCGGAGGTGCCGTTGCAGGCCCCAGAGGAACCGACCCCGGACTGGCAGCGCTTCGCGGAGCGCTTCCACCTGATCGAGCAGAACGTCGAGCGCGTGATCCAGGGCAAGCACCGCGAGATCCGTCTCGCGCTCGCCGCCCTCGTTGCCGAGGGTCACGTGCTGATCGAGGACGTCCCCGGCGTCGGCAAGACGATGCTCGCGAAGGCCATCGCGCGGTCGATCGATTGTTCCTTCCGACGGATCCAGTTCACTCCTGATCTCCTCCCGAGCGACGTCACCGGGGTCAACGTGTTCAACCAGGAACGGGGCGACTTCGAGTTCCGGCCGGGGGCGATCTTCGCCAACGTGGTGCTGGGCGACGAGATCAACCGCGCGAGCCCCAAGACCCAGTCGGCGATGCTCGAATGCATGGAGGAGCGACAGATCACCGTCGACACCGAGACCTACCAGCTCGGGAGCCCGTTCATGGTGATCGCCACGCAGAACCCGATCGAGCACGAGGGCACGTATCCCTTGCCCGAGGCCCAGCTCGACCGGTTCATGATGCGGATCGGGATCGGGTACCCCTCCGCGGAGGTCGAGGCCGAGATCCTCGCGACCCACGGCGTGCGTTCCACGCTGCCCGACATCGAAGCGGTCGCGGATGCGATGGGCGTTCGCGAGATGATCGAGCAGGCCCGCGGGGTCCACGTCTCCCCCAGCGTCCGCCGATACATCGTGGATCTCGTCGAGGCGACGCGCCGGAGCCCGGACGTCTACCTCGGCGCGAGCCCACGGGCTTCGATCATGCTCCTGCGGGCGGCGCGCGCGGTCGCCGCCGCCGAGGAGCGCGACTACGTGATCCCCGACGACGTGAAGAAGCTCGCAAGCCCGGTGCTCGCTCACCGGGTGATCGTGACCGCCGATGCCGTCATGGGTGGACGGACGTCGCAAGCGGTGCTCGAGTCCCTGGTGAACGAGGTCGCGGTACCGGTGACCGGGACGGCCTGACGTGCCCTCGGGGCGAGGCGCGATCGTCTTCGCCGCCGCGATCGGGCTCTGGGCCGCCGGGCGTATCGCGGGGTCTCCGACCCTCCACATGATCGCCGTAGGGCTCGTCGTCCTGCCGTTCGCGGCGTCTCTGTTCGCCCGGTGGAGCCGGCAGCGTTTGCGCATCCGCCGGCGCGTGTCCGACACGCGGATCCAGCCGGGACAGCGGGCGTACGTGGAGCTCGAGGTCGAGAACCTCTCGCCGACGCCCACCTCCTTCCTCCTGATCGAGGACCGCCTGCCGGCGGCGCTCGGGCGGCCGGCGCGTCTGGTCATCGCGTCGCTCCATGGGAAAGCTCGGCAGCGGGTGCGGTACTCGCTCACGCCGCGACATCGCGGCCGCTACCTGCTCGGCCCGCTCACCATCGACCTCTCCGACCCGTTCGCGCTCACCCGGCTCCGCGTCGAGTTCGACGAGCGCGACGAGCTCGTCGTCGCTCCGGAGGTCGAGACCCTGGCGGGAGGCCCGGACTCGCCGTTCGGGATGGCCAGCGGGCTGGCGCTCGCCAAGCACCTGTTCCGGACGGGCGACGAGTTCTACACGATGCGTTCGTACATCGAGGGAGACGACCTGCGAAGGATCCATTGGCCGAGCGTCGCGCGGAGCGGCCAGCTGATGATCCGCCAGGACGAGTCCACGCGCCGTTCGACCGCGGTGCTCTTCGTCGACACTCGCGACTTGGCCGTCGGCCCGGCCCACTCGCCGTGCTTCGAGAAGGTCGTATCCGCCGCGGCCTCGCTCGGCGTGCTCCTTCTTCGGTACGGGTTCTCGCTGAAGCTCGCGACCGCGCAGCTGCACCCACAGCGGGTCGGCGAGGAGCAGCTCCTCGATACCTTGGCCGGGATCTCCCATCACACATCCCGGGCCCTGTCAACCGGGCTCGGGCGCCTCCGGTCGGTGGCGGCAACCGACACGACCCTGTTCGTGGTCGGCTCGCCGCCTCCGCCCACCGAGCTCACGGCACTGATCCGCACCGGTGCGACGTTCGGACCCAAGGTCGGCGTGTTCGTCCATCCGACGGAACCGGAGACGCTTCCGCCGGAGCGCCGCGCACAACTCGAGGGGCGCGCCTCCCAGGCGCGGCTTTCGATGACCCGGTCGGGCTGGGAGATCGTGGTGCTCCCGCCCTCGGCCAGATTGAGAGAGGTATGGCTAGCCAACAGGACGCGTCCGCTGGTCGTCAGCGGCTCGTAGCGACCGCGGCCGTCTCGGCGCTCGCGGTGGCGACGGCCTTCGCCTTCGGTCGCGTGTTCGTGGGGCGCGTGCCGACGCTGTCCCTCGTCGCCGCCGCGCTGGCCTCCGTGCTGATCGCCGGGGCATGCGAGCGGCGAAGCCTCGGCCTGTCGCTCCTCGCGAGCGCCGTCGCGCTCGCGGTCGTGCTGACGTGGATCGTGTACCCGCAGACCGGGTGGTACGGCCTGCCGACGCTCCGAACCCTTCGCGCCGTGGGACGCTCGCTGGAGTTCGTGGCCCAGCAGGCCAAGGTCCAGGTCGCGCCGACGCCTCCGTTCGCTCCGCTCCTCCTGGCGGCGATCACGGCGACCTGGACCGCGGCGTTCTCGACCCACGCGCTGGCGACCCGAGCGGGCAGCCCGCTCCTCGCGGTTCTGCCGTCGGTCGCGCTCGTCGGGTTCGCCGACACGGTGCTCGACGACGGCGCCCGGCCCGTGTACGCCATCACGTTCCTGCTGGCGGCGCTCGGCGTCGTCTTCGTGGACGGTCTCCGGCGCGTGCGGCAGTGGGGACCGATCTGGTCGTCGTTGCGGGGCCGGCGGCTCTCGAGCGTCGCCTCCCGCGGCGCCCGGCAGGTCGCGACGCTCGCCGTCCTCGCGGCAGTGCTGGTCCCCTGGCTCCTGCCGGGCTTCGGATCGGCGGCGCTGGTGGACTTCTCGACCGCCGGCGGCGACGGGATCCGGCTCGACCCCTTCGTCTCGATCCAGGCGCAGCTCGAGGGGAACGAGCCGGTCGACCTGTTCGAGGTCACCTCCTCGGCGGGGCCGGCCTACTGGCGCCTCTACGCGCTCGACGCGTTCGACGGCACCACGTGGAGCAGCACCGATCCCCGCGCCGAAGAGCGCGGCCTGGTGCTCGCCTCCGATGCGGTGCTGCCCACGCAGCCGTTCCCCACGTCCTCGGAGACGTTGGTGCAGCGGTACGAGGTGCTCCGCGACATCGGGGACCCATGGCTGCCGATGGCCCATCCGGCCGAGTCCGTGACGGTCCCGCTCTCGGAGATCCGCTACCAGCAGGATCTCGAGAGCGCCGTGGTCGACGGCGGACTCAGCGAGGGGCTCGAGTACACCGTCACGTCCCGCATCGTCGCGCCCACGGGCCAGGAGTTGGATGCCATCGACTTCCAGCCGCCCGCTGAGTACGGGCGGTACACCCTCGTCCCCGCGACCGTCGATCTCCGGGTGCGCGACATCGCACTCCGATGGGCCCTCGATGCCGGCTCGCCTGCCTCACCGTACCGGCAGGTCCTCGCGATCCAGCAGCATCTGCGCAACGACTTCGAGTACACCCTCGACGTCGAGCCGGCCTCGGACGCCGACGCGCTGATCGACTTCCTCAGCACGTCGCGGCGGGGCTTCTGCCAGCAGTTCGCCACGGCGATGGCGATCTTGGTCCGCGAGCTCGGATACCCGGCGCGGGTCGCGGTCGGCTACCGGGAGGGCACCGCGAACGGCAACACCTACCTCGTGCAGAGCAAGGACGCCCACGCCTGGGTCGAGGTCTACTTCGAGGGCTACGGCTGGTTGCCCTTCGAACCCACCCCGAGCCGCTCGAACCCGATCGCCGAGCCCGGGACATACCTGAACCCCTCCGTACCCACGACGCCGGGCGGTTCCGAGCTGCCCGGAGGCGAAGGGGCGAACGCGGGCGCGGGCGCGGGCATCGGCGCGAGCTGCCGGACCGAGAGCGGGCGACCCTTACCGGAGCAGCTCTGCGGCCGAAACAGCTCCACCATCATCGGCGATCCCGGACGGGTCGGGGGCACCGGGTTCAACGAGGGGTTCCCCCTTCCGGAACCGGTCGACGAGCGGGGGTACTCGATCCCCTACCGGTGGATCCTGCTCGGCCTGGGAACCGTGGCCGGGCTGCTGCTCTTGATCACGCCGATGGCGAAATGGATCTGGCGACGTCGGCTCCTGCGGGCGCCCCGCGATCCCAGCGGCCGGATCCTCGCGACGTACCGCGTCTTCGATGGGAAGGCCGCGGACCTCGGACTGGGCCGGCGCGAGGGCGAGACCCTCGAGGAGCACCGCGCGCGCCTTTCGGCGGCGGTGGCGCTCTCCGACGGGCATCTGGGTCACCTGGCGGCGCTCGCGGCGAGAGCAGCCTATTCGGCAGACCCGCCGTCGCCGGCAGATGCGAGTCAGGCTGCGCGCGACGCGAGGACGGCGATCGGCGACCTTCGACGAGACGCCGGGTGGGTCCGCCGCATCGTCGGCACCTACCGTCCCGGGGTCTGATCGCGCTCCTGGGGAAGCGGCCGACGGGTTACGAACCGGTCTGTGCGTGCGCCGCCGCCTCGCGCAGCGCGCGGACGAACCGGTCGCGGTCATCCCGGAACTGGCCGACCTTGGTCTCCACCCCGGTCGCGATCTCGTCGATCGCGACGAAGAAGGCCAGCTGGCCTTCACGCAGGGCGTCGATGATCTCCCCGTTGCGCCGGGCCACCTTGAAGATGCTCACGCCGTCGGTGATGAGCTTGACCTCCGACAGGTGGCGGTCCAGGTGCGCCCGGCGGTTCAGGTAGTCCCAAGCCCGCCGCACGCGCTGCAGCGACATCCCGCTGTCGAGCAGCGACTTGACGACCTTCAGCGCGACCAGGTCGCGGAACGCGTACATCCGAGGCACGCCGGGCCTTCCGCCGGTGCGTTGGACGCTCGGTCTGACGAGACCGATCTGATCCCAATACCGGAGCTGACGTGGCGTGCAACCCGTGAACTTCGTGGCTTGATGCGCGGTGAATCCCTCCATCAGAACGTGCGCCCTCCGAGACGACCCGTCACTCCACGACCAACACTGCGGCCCGCCAGCGTCGCCGAGGGAGAAGGCCCGACGTGCGGTTGACGGTCACGCCCTGGGGAAGGTGAAGCATGTTGTACTGCCTCGGCCTCGCTCGATGCAAGCGCACAGCGAGAAGCCCTGAAACTTTTCATGGAGCGAATATCGTTCGGGGCGCGGAGAGTGACGCGGTCGCTCAGGATCCGGGAGCGCGCGGTGGCGGCTGCGGCCGGTCGCGGAAGCGCTCCGCGAGACGGGCGAGCAGACCCGCGAGCGAGAAACGGCCGGACTGCTGCTGGATCGCGCGCACCTGGTCGCGGCCGAGCTGCTTGAGGTAGCGGTAGACGAGGAGCGACGAAGCGAGCATCACGCCGAAGCCGACCACCGCGACCGGCAGCGATGCCCAGAACGACATCAGCATCACGAAGCCGACGAGGAACCCCAGGAGCGACCACCGGATCCGGCGCGCGAGGTGCGTGTACAGCGACGTGCGGCTGACCTGCTCGGCCAGCCGAGGGTCCTCCTCGGAGAGGCGCTGCTCGATCTCCTCGAGGATCCGCTGTTCGTCCGGCGACAGTGGCATCAGGTCGGTGTCCCTTTGCGTCCTCGGCCGGCTGGGCCGGCATCCGTTGGGTTGATTATAGGAACGACCTCGCCATCGGGAAGGGATGGGCCACGGGGCGGGCCAAGGGACGGGAGCGTCCGGCGCTCACGACGGTCGAGCAAGGCCGCCGGCACCGCGCTGCCCAGGCCGAATCGCTTGTCGATCCGGTCCACGGCACGCTCGACGTCGCCCCAGCGCTCGCCCCGGAGCAACGCGAGCTGCTCTTGTCCCGCCGGAACCAGCCCCGTCGCCGCCACCCCCAGCAGCCGCACGCGGCGCCGGGCGCCGGGGAGGGCACGGAAGAGCTCGGCGGCGATGTGATAGATGTCCGCGGCCACGTCCGTTGCCGGCTCCGTCGTTCGGGACCGGGTGAGCGTGGTGAAGTTCGCGAGCCGCACCTTCAGCGTCACGGTCCGAGCGCGATAGCCGTCCTCCCGGAGCCGGGACCCAACCCGTTGGGAGAGCGCGAGGATCTCGTGGAGCAGGACCTCTGCGTCGTCCAGATCGCGATCGAACGTCTCCTCGTGGCTCACCGACTTCGGCGGCTCGTAGGGAATGACCGCCCGAACGTCGCCGCCCCGCGCGAGCTCCTGCAGGTCTTTGGCGTGCTGGTCGCCGAGGAGGCGGCCGAGGACGACGTGCGGCAGGCGCCCGAGATCGCCCACGGTCTTCACCCCGAGACGTGAGAGCACGTCCATCGTCTTCTCGCCGACGCCCCAGAGAGCGCGAGCCGGCAGGGGCTCGAGGAACGCTGGGACCGCGTGGTGGCCGACCGCCACGAGACCGTTGGGTTTCGCGTGCTCGGAAGCCAGCTTCGCGATGAGCTTGGTGGGTCCGACGCCGACGGAGCAGGTGATGCCGAGGCCATCTCGCACATCGGTGCGAACCCGTTCGCCGATCGTGACGGGGTCGCCGAACAGCAGGATCGCCCCGGATACGTCCAGGAACGCCTCGTCGAGCGAGATCGGCTCCACGAGCGGGGTGACGGCGAGCAGGATCTCGCGGAACCGATTGGAGTGGGTTCGGTAGGAGTCGAAGTCAGGCGCGACGAAGACCACTTCAGGACACAGGCGCCGAGCCCGGACCGCGGGCATCGCGCTGTGGATCCCGAACGCACGGGCCTCGTACGAGGCCGCCATGACGACGCCGCGCGAACCGGCACCGCCGACGACGACGGGCTTGCCGGCGAGACTCGGATCCTTGTGGACCTCGACCGATGCGTAGAAGGCATCGAGGTCGACGTGCAGGATCGGCTCGGACACGCGGTCTCTCACGTTTCGGGAGCGTACTCCTGACGTGGGGGGTGTCTGTGACGCGGTCCGCGAGCCGCTCGAGCGCCTCTTCACCTGATCATCGGCCGGCGGAGCCGCCGCTGGAATACCAGAGCTTCCGGGGGATCGCGGCGGAGAGGGTCGGGCCTTCGTGGGCGAGCGCTTGAGGGAGACGGTGGCCGAGGCGGGCGCGGTGAAGTGCGACGAGATCCCACACGTCCTCGGCGACGATGCTCACTCCCTTCTTCCCCGTTCGCCGGACGGTGCCGACGACGGCCAAAACGAACGAGTGGAACACCGTCCTGGCGACCTTCGGCTGGACGCTCTCGAACACCGTCACGTCCACGGGTCCCGTCGCGTCGTCGAGGGTCAAGAAGATGATCCGCTGCCCGCTACGGATCGCGGGGGTCTGCGAGGCGACCTTGATGCCGACGACCATCACGCGCTCTCCCGAACGGCAGCGATGAAGATCCCTCGCGCGCGTGACGCCGAGATCGGCGATCAAGGGCTCGAAGAAGCTCACGAGATGGCGGCTGGCGTCCAGCCCGAGGACCTCGAGCTCGGCCCGCACGCGTTCGGCATCGGTGTACTCGGGGAGGGAGAACGGATCCGGCGTGGTGCGGTCGGCGGTGGGCTGCGCAGGGGGCGCTTCGCTCCATCGACTCGCTGCGCTCGTCGATGAGCCCCTGCTCCGCCCGCCTCCCGCGACCGTGCCCGAACCGTTCCCGGCGCTCCCCCGGCCGGTGTTCGCTACCGGGGTCGAGCGCACCGGTGGAAGGTCGAGCGTGAGCTGATCGCCTTCGCGTTGGGGGGTGGTCGTCATCGCAGCGTAGAAGCGGTCCCGCCGCGTGCCCCGATCGATCCCGTCGAACCCCCCGGCGTGCGCGAGCGCCTCCACCACCGGCCTCGAGACAACCGTCCGCCTAAAGAAGTCCCCGATATCGCGAAAGAACCGCTCCGCACGAGCCTCCAGGATCGACCGCACCTCCGCATCCGTGATCCCATGCACATCGTTCAATGCGAGCCGTATCCCGTACCGGGTGGTGTCCGGCGTGTCGGCGGGGCCTTGCCGTTGGCCGGCGGGGGGGTTGCGGAGCGCCGTCATCTCTGATGCAAGCGGAGCGAGCCCCCCGCCGGCCCCCACCGCAACCTCCTCCACGACGTACTCCGGCTCCGAGGCGTTCACGTCGAGCGGCAGGATCGGGATGCCGTGCAGCCGCGCGTCCTCGAGGA
>JBBDWS010000072.1:0-4326 GCA_040902755.1 Actinomycetota bacterium | reverse complement strand
AAACCGTGCAGGGAGGCTCTCGCCTGTCAACAACCCTGATGGGAACTACACCTAGGCGCCTTCGAGGTCCTCGGGGCGGTCGACGTCGTGCGGCGCCTCGCCGCTGATGTCGACCTCCTCCACGAGCTCCGGGTACATGTCCATCAGCACCCGCGCCCCGACGTCGCCCTCGAGGGCGCTGGCCTCTCGCCAGATGGTCCGCGCCAGCAGGCCCGGGCCCGGTCCGGCGCGGAAGCGCAGACGAACCATCGTGGCGTGGCGGGCCGTGAACGCCTCGAGGAGGGCACGGACGTGCTGGGCCGTGACCCCCGGCTGGTCGGCGAGGAGCACGACGGCCGCCTCGCTCGCGGGGTCGACCGCACGCAGGCCCACGGCGAGGGACCCGGCCATCCCGGACGAGTACGCGGGGTTCACCACCGCCCGCGCCGATGCGGGCAGCTTGAGCGCCTCACGCACGCGCGTGACTTCGTGCCCGAGGACCACGACGATCTCGTCGACCCCGGCTTCGGTTGCGGCGTCGATCGCGTGTTGCGCGAGTGGCTTGCCGCGGACCTCGGCGATCTGCTTCAAGGCCCCGAAACGGGTCCCGGCCCCGGCCGCAAGGACGATCGCCGAGATCATGGCTTCCGCGAGCCGAAGAGGCGGCGGAACAGGTTCACGATCGCCGCCCAGAGCGCCGTGATGCCGAGGCTGAGGCCGCCGATCGGCTTCGCCTTCACTGGCGCGGCCGCGCGGGCGGTGGGAGCGGACGGAGCGCCTGCGGTGGATCCGCCCGGTTCGGATTCCCCCACCGCGGGCGACGGCTCCTCGGCGCCGAGCATGTTCTCCTGGAGGCAGTCGGCGAACTGCTGCGTGAGCTTCCGGCTCACCTCGGGGAGCAGGCCGCGCGAGAGCTGCGCGACGGCTCCCGTGAGCTGGATGTCGGCCAGCATCTTCACGGTGGTGGTCCCTTCACCCGGCTCGAGCCAGCTCGTGACCGCGGCGTTGGCCGCGCCCTTGCCTTTCGACTCCATCCCCTTCGCACGCAGGACGACGCGGTGTGCGGCGTCGTCGCGCTCTTCGATCGCCACCGTGCCCGAGAAGCTCAGCGAGACGGGACCGAGCTTCATGTTCACCTTCCCCTTCCAGGTTCGCTCGTCGACCGTCTCGGTCAGCTCGGCTCCCGGCATGCACGGCGCGATGCGCTCGACGTCCAGGAGATAGGACCAGAGGCGGTCGGCGGGAGCCGGAACGGTGAACTCGTTCTCGATCTGCATAGCACGCTCCCCAGGCGGTGGTTCGGCAGCGTACCGCGTGCATGGCAGACCGGTCGCTGCTACCGTCCGCCGCGCGATGGGACGGTTCGACGACCGGGTGGCGCTCATCACGGGTGCGGGCAGTCCCACGGGGATCGGGTTCGCCGCGGCCCGGCTGCTCGGGCGCGAGGGCGCCAGGGTGGCGATCACCTCGACGACGGACCGGATCCACGGCCGGGCTTCGAGGCTGGAGACCGACGGGGTCGAGGCGGCGGCGTTCATCGCCGACCTCACCGACGAGGCCCAGGCGAACGTCCTCGTCGAGGCCGTCATCGCGCGGTTCGGAGCCGTCGACGTGCTCGTGAACAACGCCGGGATGGTTCAGACGGGCGTCGACGATCAGGGCAGCCGCTTTGTCGACGTGGAGCCGGGAGCGTTCGAACGCGACCTCGCGCTCAACCTGTGGACGGCGTTCCACGTCACGAGAGCTGTCCTGCCCGCGATGCTCGAACGCCGGTACGGCCGGATCGTGATGGTGAGCTCCGTCACCGGACCGGTCGTGGTGACCCCTGAGAGCGCCGGGTACGGCGCGGCCAAGGCGGCGATGGACGGACTCATGCGTGCCATCGCGATCGAGACCGCGCGCGCCGGGGTCACGTGCAACTCGGTGCAGCCGGGATGGATCGAGACGGGGTCGCAGCTCGAGGAGGAAGCGGTCGCCGGGCGCCACACGCCGGCCGGACGGAGCGGAACGCCCGAGGAGGTCGCCGAGGCGATCGCGTTCCTCGCCTCGGACGGCGCCAGCTACGTTACGGGCCAGACGCTCATCGTCGACGGCGGCAACACGATCCAAGAGTACAAAGGCCCGCCGTCGGACTGGTTCTGAGCGTCTACCGCGCCGGGGCGTGGCGTTCGTGGATCGGGCCCGGCCGGTCCTTGAGGAACCCGGCACCCCGGCCCCGCTTGGTCGCGACGATCTCGGCGCAGATCGCGGCGGCGATCTCCTCGGGGCCCTCGGCACCGAGATCGAGGCCGGCGGGCCCGTGGATCCTGCCGCGGGCGTCCTCGCCGATCTCGACGCCCTCGTCGCGGAGCTCGGTGAGCAGACGTTCGGTGCGAACCGCAGGTCCGAGCATCGCGATGAAGCGCGCGGGCGAGGAGAGCAGCGACCGCACGTAGTCCTTGTCCCGCAGGAAGTTGTGGGTCATCACGACGACGAACGCGCGCTCGTCCACCGGCGCGACCTCGGCGACCTTGTCCGGCCGTTCGACGAGGACGAACGCCGCGGCGTCGGGGAAGCGCTCGCCGTTCAGGAACTCCGGTCGGTCATCGACGACGACGGGTGACCAGCCCAGGCTCGCCGCCTGACGGACGAGCGGCACGGCGTCGTGGCCCGCACCGCACACCACCAGCCGGAGCGGCGGCTCGAGGACCTCGACGAAGGCCCGAGCCTCGCCGCTCGCGCCGGCCAGGGTGCGGATCTCGCTCTGCTCGGCGCCGAGCTGCTCGAGCGCGGCCGCGCGCGCCGCCGCATCGAGCGTCGCATCTTCGAAGGACCGTTCCGCGGCACCGCCGGGCCG
This sequence comes from Actinomycetota bacterium, assembly GCA_040902755.1. GTDB lineage: Bacteria > Actinomycetota > UBA4738 > UBA4738 > HRBIN12 > CALGFI01. The sequence continues at coordinate 1,511 of JBBDWS010000072.1, read as the reverse complement.
CACGAGGATCCGATCGCCCTGTTCCACGCCGGGCACGGTGGAGTCGAGGACCGTGACCATGCAGATCGGGCGTTCCTCCTCGAGGGCGATGCGGAGGGCACCGGCGACCTCGGCGGCCTTGTCGGCCGGCTCGACGAAGAGCTCGAACGCGCCGTTGCACCCGAGCCCCCAGCCCCACACCTCGTCGTCGTCTGCTGTGAGGTCGAACGAGACGATCCGCGCCGTCCCCTCGCGCATCACGATCTTCGCCACGTCGGCGACGTCGTTCTCCAGGCATCCGCCCGAGATGTTGCCGACGAGCTCGCCCTCCTCGGGCACGAGAAGCCGTGCGCCCGGCCGTCGGTAGGTGGAGCCGCGGACGGCGACGATCGTGGCGAGCGCGAGCTTCTCGCCTCGCGCCGAGAGCGACTCGATCGCGCCGAGGACGTCGGTGAGCTCGCCCATGGATCGCCTAGCGTACCGCCGGAACGCTCAGGCCTTGGCCGCGAGGAACGGCGCCGGGTTCTGCTCGAACCGCTCGAGGCACCCGGCGGAGCAGAAGTAGTACGTCGTGCCCTCGTGGACCGATCGGTACCGGGCGGTCGCGACATCGACCGTCATCCCGCACACTGGGTCGACCTCCTCGTGTGCGGGCAGCTCCGCAGGCGGCGCCGCCTCGAGGTTCCCGGCTGCCCGCTCGCGGACGAGCTCGGCCAGGATGGCGACCGCGATCTCCTCGTGGTCGATCGCGCCGAGGTCGATCCCAGCCGGCGCGTGCACTCTGGCGAGCGCCTCGTCCGACGCGCCGCGGTCGCGGAGGTAGCCGAGCACGCCGTCGGCACGTTTCCGCGACGCGACCAGGCCGATGTAGCCCGCGCGGGTTGCCAGGGCCCGCTGGAGCGCGTCCTCGTCGTAATGTCCCTGGGTGGCGACGACCACGAACGAGCGCTCGTCGATCCCGGCCTCGTCGAGGTCCAGGGTGACCAGGACCCGCCCGGCGTCGGGGTAGTCGGCGGCCGAGCCGCCGGCGTCGACCACGACGGTTCGCCAGCCGAGGGCGCCGGCCATCGACGCGAGCGCGGCGACGGCGGGGGAGCGGCCGATCACGACGAGCTGTGGTTTGGGGATGACGGGTTCCACGTAGACCTCCAGCGCTCCCTCGCTCTGACAGGCGATCGGGACGGCGACCACGCCGTCGCGTCCACGGGCGGCGAGCTCGTCCGGCGGCCCGAGGAACAGCAGTCGCGGTGTCCCCTCCTCGAGCGCCTTCAGCGCCTCGCGGATCACGGTCGGCTCGGCGCACGCGCCGCCGAGCCATCCCCGGAGGCGTTGGTCCGGCGTGATCAGTGCGGTCGAGCCCTCCTTCCCCGACGACGGCGCTCGTCGCCAGACCACCGTGGCGAGCACGAACGGCTCGCCCCTCGCGGCGAGATCGTTCGCCTGCGCGAGGACGTCCGCCTTCAGGCGCTCACCCCCGCCCTCATGCTCGCGCAGCGCCCGGGGGGCGGTCGCTGCACGCCGGGGGTCCCCCC
>JBBDWS010000071.1:0-4380 GCA_040902755.1 Actinomycetota bacterium | reverse complement strand
AGCGGGAAGTACACGTGCAGCGTGTCGCGCGCGCGGGTGAGCGCGACGTAGAACAGGCGGCGCTCCTCCTCGATCTCCTCCGGATCGCCCGTCGACATGTCCGAGGGGATCATCCCGTCGGCCGCGTGGATCACGTGCACGACGTCCCACTCGCCGCCCTTGGCCGAATGGATCGTCGACAGGATCACGTAGTCCTCGTCGAGGAGCGGCGGGCCCGCGAGGTCCGAGGTCGAGACCGGCGGGTCGAGCGTGAGGTCGGTGACGAACCGCTCGCGGCTCTCGAACCCGGTCGCGAGCTGCTCCAGCTGTTCGAGGTCGCGAAGACGCGGCTCGGGCTGGTCGTAGCGGCGGCGCATCAGCGGCTCGAGGAACCGGCGGACGCGCTCGACCTGCGGGGCCGGAAGACCGGTGGACGGAAGGTCGCCGAACACGTCTCGCAGCGCGTCGAGCTCGGCTCGCGCCGGCGCGGGCACCGCGATCGCCTGCTCGACGAACCTCGCCATCGGGTCGCCCGGTGCCGTCACGCCGAACGCTGCCATCACCCGCCGGGCACCGGCCGGCCCCACGCGGTCGAGGAGCTGGAGCACACGGAACCAGCTGACCTCATCGCGCGGGTTGTCTGCGATCCGGAGCACGGCGAGCGCGTCCTTCACGTGCGCCGACTCGAGGAACTTGAGCCCGCCGTACTTCACGAACGGCACGTTCCGCCGCGTGAGCTCGACCTCGAGCAGATCCGAGTGATGGCCGGCGCGGAACAGGACGGCCTGCTCGCGGAGCATGGTGCCGGCCTCGCGGTGCTCGAGGATCGAGCGGCAGACGGCGTCGGCCTGGTCGCGCTCGTCGACGCAGGTGAGAAGGTCGGGGAGCTCGCCGCCCTCGCGCTCGGTCCACAGCGTCTTCTCGTGCCGCTGCTCGCTGAGGGCGATGACGGCGTTCGTCGCGTCCAGGATCGGGCGCGTCGAGCGGTAGTTCCGCTCGAGCTTCACGATCGTGGTCCCGGGGAAGCGCTCGGGGAACTCGAGGATGTTCCGCACCGTCGCCGAGCGGAACGCGTAGATCGACTGCGCGTCGTCGCCGACGACCATGAGTCCTTGCCCGTCCGGCTTCAGTGCGGCCAGGATGTCCGCCTGCAACGAGTTGGTGTCCTGGTACTCGTCGACGAGGACGTGGTCGAACATCTCCGAGATCGCCGGGCCGGCCGCGGGGTGCCGGCCGAGCGCGAGCCAGAACAGCAACAGGTCGTCGTAGTCCAGCGCGTGCTGGCCGCGTTTGCGCTCGACGTAGCGTTCGAAGATCGCGCGGATGCCCTCGATCTCGTCCCCGCACCACGGGTACTCGCGCTCGAGGACGTCGCCGAGCTTGGCCTGCGCGTTCACCGTTCGCGAGTAGACGTCGGCGAGCGTCTCCTTGCGCGGGAACCGGCGCTCGCCTTCGCCTAGGCCGAGCTCACCGCGGATGAGGTCCATGAGGTCGGCGGTGTCGGTGCGGTCCAGCACGGTGAAGTCGGGGGAGAGGCCAAGGGCGCGGCCGTGCAACCGGAGCAAGCGGTTCGCCGTCGCGTGGAAGGTTCCGCCCCACACGCGCCCGAGGCCCCCATCGCCGGTCGAGGCGCGGGAGAGCATCTCGCGCGCAGCCCGGCGGGTGAACGTGAGGAGCAGGATCCGCTCGGGCGCGACGCCGCGGTCGGCGAGCCGGGCCACCCGGCAGGCGAGCGTCCACGTCTTGCCCGAGCCGGCCCCGGCGACGACCAGGAGGGGCCCGCCAACGTGCTCGACGGCGGCGCGTTGCTCCGGGTTGAGTCGTTCGAGGGCATCGAACATGCGTTCGAGCAGGATAGGGGGCGTAACCGACGCGGGCAAGGACCCTCTGGTCAGGTTCGGAGCGTCGCCGCGTGGTCCGGCACGGGGCGGAACGCCTCGCGCGCTGGCCGGACATAGCCCTCGTCGGACTGACGGTCCGGGATCTTGGGCTTCTCCCGCTTGATCGGTTCGTACGGGATCTGGGAGAGCAGGTGGGCGATGCAGTTCAACCGAGCCGTGGGCTTGTCGTCGGCCTCGACGACCCACCATGGGGCCTCGGGGATGTCGGTGTGGACGAACATCTCGTCCTTGGCCCTGGAGTAGTCCACCCAGTGCGTGCGCGAGAACAGATCGGTGTCCGAAAGCTTCCACCGGCGGATCGGGTCGGCGATCCGCGCCTTGAACCGGCGCTCCTGCTCCTCGTCGGAGACCGAGAACCAGTACTTGATGAGCGTGATGCCGTCCTCGACCAGCAGGCGCTCGACGATGGGGCACTGCCGGAGGAACCGCCGGTGCTCCTCGGGCGTGCAGAAGCCCAGGACCTTCTCGATGCCCGCGCGGTTGTACCAGCTGCGGTCGAACAGGACGAACTCGCCGGCAGCCGGGAGCTCGTCGATATAGCGCTGGAAGTACCACTGCGACTGCTGGCGCTCCGTGGGCTTGGGGAGGGCGGCGATCCGCGTGATCCGAGGGTTCATGTTCTGGGTGATGCGCTTGATCGCGCCGCCCTTGCCCGCGGCGTCTCGCCCTTCGAACACGACGACGATCCGGGCCCCGCTGCTGGAGACCCAGTCCTCCATCTTCACGAGCTCTTCCTGCAGCCGGCGGAGCTCCTTGGCGTAGACCTTCTTCGGGATCTTGCTCCCACGGTCCTCGACGTCCGTCTTGGCTTTGGTTGCCATCCCGGTCGAGGGTACGCCGGTCGAACGAGCCGCGCGAACCGGCTGGAACGGGCCGCGAACGGCCGCCGCGGTTACCATCGGCGGCATGTGCCGAAGCATCAAGCGACTGCGTGAGGGCGATGTGCCGGCCTCGGAAGAGGAGATCCGAGAGGCGGCACTCCAGTACATCCGCAAGGTCAGCGGGTTCCGGGCTCCCTCGAGCCGCCACGAGGAGGCGTTCGAGGCGGCCGTGGACGAGGTGGCCGCGGCATCGAAGCGACTGCTCGCGTCGGTCACGGCCGAGCTCTCGCGGTAGGGCATCCGATGGGGTACCCGCTCGACCCGACGCCGGAGCAGAAGCGCGAGATGGGCGAGGCCGCGCTCGCCTACGCGATCGACTTCGTCCGCCGCCGGGCCGACGCGCCGGCGTCCGCCTTCGAAGACGCCGAGGAGATCGCTCGGGCGCACCGTGAAGCCCCGCCCGAGGTTGGCGGGGAGTTCGCGCCGCTACTCGAGCTCGTCGAGACGATCGCGGCCAAGGCCACCGACAACGCCGGACCGGGGTTCCTCGCCTACATCCCGGGAGGCGGTCTGTTCGCCTCCTCGCTCGCCGAGTTCCTCTCGACCACGATCGACAAGTTCGTGAACCTGTGGGGCGAGGCGCCGGTCGGCGCGCAGATCGAGAACAACGTCGTGCGATGGCTGTGCGACCTGTTCGAGTACCCGGAGTCCTCGCGAGGGGTCCTCACCTCCGGCGGGTCGATGGCGAACTTCTCCGCGATCGTCGCCGCTCGAAAGGCCAAGCTCCCGGAGAACTTCCTCTTGGGAACGCTGTACGTCAGCGAGCACGCCCACGCGTCGGTCGCGAAGGCCGCGATGCTGGCCGGCTTCCCGCGTGCCAACCTGCGGATCGTGGCGACCGACCCGTCGCTGCGCATGGAGGTCGACGCGCTCCGGCGAGCGATCGCGGACGACCGCGCGGCCGGTTTGACGCCGTTCGCCGTGGTCGCGTCGGCGGGGACGACGAACACCGGAGCGGTCGACCCGATCGACGCGATCGCGGATGTCGCCTTGTCCGAAAGCCTGTGGCTCCACATCGACGGCGCCTACGGAGGGTTCTTCCAGCTGACCGAGCGCGGTCGCGAGCGCTTCCGCGGGATCGAGCGCGCCGACTCGATCACGCTCGACCCGCACAAGGGCATGTTCCTCCCGTACGGGACCGGAGCACTCGTGGTGCGCGACGGGGCGGCGCTGCGCGACGCGCACTTCGTCGGTGCGGCGTACCTGCAGGACCTCGCCGCCGATGCGGACATCCCGAACTTCGCCGAGTACTCGGCCGAGCTCTCCCGGGACTTCCGAGGGTTGCGCGTGTGGTTCCCCTTGAAGCTGCACGGCGTCGCGGCGTTCCGCGAGGCGCTCGATGAGAAGCTCGACCTCACCGAGGTGCTGTATCAGGGCCTGAAGGCGATCCCGGAGGTCGAGCTGCCGTGGGCACCGGACCTCACGGTCGTGCCGTTCCGCCTGCGCGACGGCGACGACGCGGCGAACAAGCGCTTCCTCGACGCGATCAACGCGAGCAAGCGCGTGTTCCTGTCGAGCACCGTCATCGATGGCCAGTTCACGATCCGCGCGTGCATCTTGTCGCACCGAACGCACCGCGACCGGATCGACGAGTGCATCGAGATCGTCCGGCGCGCCGC
>JBBDWS010000070.1:3059-4384 GCA_040902755.1 Actinomycetota bacterium | reverse complement strand
GACGTTCAGGCGCCGAGCACCGCGAGGGCGTTCGGCACCGTGTCCTCGGGCCTCACGCCGTACCAGGCACGCTCGATCCGGCTCTCCTCGTCGACCAGGAACGAGGACCGGATGATCCCCACCGAGGTCTTCCCGTTCCTGGTCTTCTCGCCCCAGGCGCCCCATGCCTCGGCGACCGAGTGATCGGGATCTGAAAGGAGTGGGAAGCCGAGTTCGTACTTCCGGTCGAAGGCGAGCTGCGCCTCGGGCTGGTCGGGGGAGATCCCCACGACCTCGGTCCCGATCCCGGCCAGGTCCTGGCGGTGATCCCGCAGGTCGCACGACTGCGTCGTGCACCCCGGGGTGTCCGCCTCCGGGTAGAAGTAGACGAGGACCTTGCGCCCCCGGAGATCCTTCAGGCGAACCGTGCTGCCCTGCTGGTCCGGGAGCGCGAACGGGGGGGCGGGGTCTGCGGGCTCGAGCCTGGCCATGACGGCTACAACCCTAGAGATTTCCCGCCTTTTCCGGCCCGGATCGTGCCCCGGGCTCAGGGGGGGCCGAGCCCGGGCCGATGTGAACCGAATGGAAGTCAGATCGCCGGCCCAGTTCCTGCACCAGCGCGTGCGGGAGATGTCGGTTTCGGTCGTCCTGCTGGTCGCCGAGGCCGCCCTGCTCGCCGTGGCCGGCTTCTGGTGGTGGCCGGCGGCGGTCGCCGCGTTCGTGCCGCTGTTCGTCCTGGGGAGGGCGGCGAGCGTGGGCGGGCGGCTGGACTCCGTGCGGCTGCAACGAGGGATCGTAGGGGAGGAGCGCGTGGCGAGCCTCCTTGACGCGCTTCAGCCCGATGGGTTCACGGTCATCCACGACCTGGAGATCGGCCGCGGGAACGCCGACCACGTCCTGGTCGGGCCGACCGGTGTCTTCGTCATCGAGACGAAGGACTGGGGCGGCCGGTTCTACCGCCGGCGCGGGCGGCTCATGTTCAACCAGCGCCCGGCCGACGACGTCGTCGGTCAGGTAACGGTCGCGGCGCTCGCGGTCCGCGGCCGCCTCGAGAGCGCGGGGATGGACGTCTGGGTGCGCGCGGTGATCGCATCGACGCGCGCGTCCGTCTCCGGCAGCCCGCTCAACCTGGGTCACGTGACGGCGGTCGAGGCCGACGACCTTCCGGCGTTCGTCCGCGAGCGCGAGGAGACCATGCGGTCGGGCGCCGTGGAGAAGGCCGTCGCCGCGATCTTGTCGCCGATCGCCAAGAACGCCGACTAAACGCCGGACACGCAGGTGGTTCGAACCCCGGAGCGGTTGCGCGGGACTGCTAGCCTTTGCCGTCCTTCCCTCCCGTAACGACC
>JBBDWS010000070.1:0-2959 GCA_040902755.1 Actinomycetota bacterium | reverse complement strand
CGGGATCGCGTTCGGCGCATACCACTTCGCGCGGCCCGACGGCACGGCGAATGACGCGGTCATCGAGGCCGACCACTTCGTCGACGTCGCGCAGCTCGAGCCGGGCAACCTCATCCCCGTGCTCGACATCGAACGCACCGGCGGGCTCACGCAGGCGGAAGTCACCACCTGGATCCTGACGTGGCTGGGTCGCGTCACCGAGCGACTCGGGGTCCGACCGATGGTCTACACGAGCCCGAGCGGATGGGAGAACCGGACCGGCGACACGACGGCCGTCGCGGACGCCGGCTACACGGTGCTCTGGGTCGCCCACTGGGGGGTCGCGCAGCCGCGCCTCCCGGCCAACGACTGGAGCGGCAGCGGGTGGACCTTCTGGCAGTACGGGAACTGCGGGTCGGTGGCGGGGATCCAGGGGTGCGTCGACGTCGACTGGTACGACGGAACCTCGTTCGATCCCGTCCTGATCCCGAGCCCCGACGGCGAGCCGCCCACGGTCGAGCTCGTGGTCCCGCCGGGCGGAGACGGCCCGATCGTGGCCTCGTTCGATGAGGTCGTCCACCAGGTGACGGCCGAGAACACGTTCGTGTGGACGCCGAGGAGCGGCACCTATCCCGCCGTCGCGCTGACCTGCCTGTCGCGCAGAGCCGTCGAGGTCGACTGCGTGACGGGCAACGTGCGCACAGTGTGGATCGACCCGGTCGACCCGTTGATCCCGGGCGAGAGCTACGAGGTCGTCGTCAACCCGGCGGTCGTGCCGCTCGCGGTCGTGGACCGGGCCGGGAACCCGGCGCCGACGACGTCGGCGCCGTTCGCGCCACCGAGCGCCGTGGAGCAGGGCGACCCCGCGGTGACGTACGGATGGCGGACGGCGACGAGCGCGGGCGCCTCGGGCGGCACGTACACGGTCGAGCGGCGGGCCGGCGCCTCGATGTCGTTCGCCTTCGAAGGCGACGCCGTTTCCTGGATCACGGCCACCGGGCGGGCGCAGGGCATGGCGAGGGTCTCGATCGACGGGCATCACGTCGGGACGTTCGATCAGTTCGGCGAGCGCACCGCGTTCGGGGTGCACCGGACGTTCACCGGTTTGGGTGAGGGCGAGCACCGGATCCTGGTCCGCGTCCTCGGTCGGGCTTCGGCGAGGGCGAAGGACACCCGCGTCGTCGTCGACGGCTTCGAAGCCGCTGGGGCGATCGTGCAGGAGTCCTCGGGTGCGGCGTCGTGGGCGAGCGCTGCGCTCCCGAGGGCCTCTGCCGGCGAGGTGGTCGCGAGCGAGCTCGCGGGCGCGAGCCTCCTCCTCACGTTCCGCGGGACCGGGGTCGAGTGGACCACCCTGCGCGACCGCGATCAGGGTCGTGCCGCCATCTACGTCGACGGCCTGCTCGTGCGGGAGGTCGATAACTTCGCGACCGCGCCGCTGTTCGGCGTGACGCGCTCGGTCACCGGGCTCCTCGAAGGCGTGCACGCGCTGGAGATCGTCGTCCTCGGCGAGTCGCGGTCCCGGGCGACGGGGACCCTCGTGACGATCGACCATCTCGCCGCCATCCCCTGAGATCGTCGCGCAACGGCGAGGGCTATCGGGCCTCGCCGACGGTCATCGAGAGGAAGCGCGCGGCGACCGACGGCAGGCGCCGGCGAGCGAGCGAGAGGTAGTGCCCGTCGACCACGTCGCGAACGCACTCCCACGCCTCTCGCAGCATCTCGGCCGTGGCGGGGTATCCCGGATGCGTCGACAGACCCGACAGCACCTGCACGTCGGGGTTCACGAGCCGGGCGAGCCGTGCGGTATCGAGCACGAAGGCACGGTACGTGACCGGATCGCGTTGGTGGTTCTGGGCCTGCGTCTCGTAGGCGTCGGCGATCGCGGCCGAGGCCTCGACGATGCCGGAGCGGAGGTAGGCCGCCTCCCGCGTTTCGCCGGTGCGCGGAGCGTGGACGCTTCCCGGGACGGAGACCAGGTTCGGATGCGGCGTCACCATCACGGTGTAGCCGTTCGCACGCGCGAGCTCGCCGAACGCGGCGATGTGGGTCAACGGGTCGAGCTTCTCGGGGAGCGGAGTCGCATCCCAACCCTCCGGGTCGTACATGACGATCGTGACGTCTTCGGCGATCGCACCGGCGGCGACGTCCTCGGCGAAGCGCTCGGAGCTCGCCCACGCCCGGCCCGTCGTCGCCCCCGGCCAGCCGCCGAGCGCCACGGCATCGGAGGAGCCGAACACGCGATCGGCGACCGGTGGGTCGATGGCGGCGATGACACCGATCGTGCCCGCGGACGTCACCCATCGCTGACCCATCGCGACGGGAAGGGTAGCGGCGGCTTCGGACCGGCCGGGGCTACGCTGCGCGGATGTCCGTCGATGCCGTCCCGCCGCTGCAGACCGAGCGTCTCCTGCTCCGGCGGTCCCGGCCCGAGGACGCCGAGACGATCTCGGCCTACCGCAGCATCCCCGAGGTCCGGCGGTACCAGGGTTGGGAGCGGACGGATCCGCAGGGGGTCCGCGAGCAGATCGAGGAGATGGCCAAGCGGGCCCCGGGGGAGCCCGGTGGCTGGGTGCAGTTCTCGGTCGAGGAACGCGAGAGCGGCCGGCTCGTCGGCGACGTCGGGCTCAGTCCCGCCGAGGGTGAGCCCGGCGTGATCAAGGTCGGATACACGATCTCGCCCGAGGTCCAGGGCCGGGGATACGCGACCGAGGCCTTGCGCGCGCTCGTCGACTACGCGTTCGACGCACTCGGTGCCGACGTCGTCCGCGCATACGCGAGCGAGGAGAACGAACCCTCGATCCGCGTGGCCGAGAAGGTCGGGATGCGTCTGGTCGAACGGGTAGAGCACCGCTACGACGATGAGGTCTGGTACGGCGTGCGGTACGAGCTCCGGCGCGAGGATCGCCCGGACGAGTGATCAGGAGCCGAGCTCGGCGACCGCGTCGTCGACCTCGAACAGGAAGGCCTTCGCATCGCACTC
>JBBDWS010000069.1:5888-29147 GCA_040902755.1 Actinomycetota bacterium | reverse complement strand
GGGGGCGCGAAGCCGCGCCCGCGGTCCCGCAGCTCCAGACGGATCGTCGTCTCGTCGACGGAGACCTCGAGATCGATCGGGTCGCCGGTCCGAAGGCCCGCGTGGCGGATGCTGTTGGTGACGAGCTCGCTGACGATGAGTCGGAGGTCCTCGAGCGCCGACTCTTCGAGCTCGCCCTGAAAGCTTTCGAGAACCTGGCGGGAGCGCGGGATCGACTCGGGCACGGCCGGAAGCGCCACGACGATCTCAGGCACCGTCCGCCTCCGTCTCCTCCACGAACTCGAGCCGCCTGTCCAGGAGCGCGATCCGGAACACGCGATGCACCGCCTCCGGTCCGGGGACGATCTGCAGTCGCCGTCCTTCTTTGCGCGCGCGAGAGTCCACGGCCAGGATGAACCGAAGCCCGCTCGAGTCAAGGAACCGCAGATCGCGAAGGTCGAGCACCAGCTTGTCGGGCGCGTGCTCGCGTTCGATGTTGGTCACGAACTCCTCGGCGTTGGGGACCGTCGTCAGGTCGAGCTCGCCCTCGAAGCGGACGCTCACGGTGCCGTCGTCGAACGACGCGGCGAGCACGATCGGATTCACGAGGGCACTTTCAGCACGAGGACCGCCACGTCGTCTTTCTGGTCTCCGGCCCTGAAGTCCAGGACCGCGCGGTCGATGGCGTCGGCGATCCCCTGCGCGTTCGCCTGCCCGAGGGTGGACAGGAGCTCACGCAGCCGCTCTTCTCCGAACTCCTCGTCCCCCCGGCGCTCGTCCACGACGCCGTCCGTGTACATGACGAGCACGTCGCCCGGCGCGAGGTCGAGGGCGTGATCCACGATCGTCGGGTCTTCGAAGACGCCGAGGAGCGTGCCGGGCTCACCGGCGGTCTCGACCCTCCCATCCGGATGCAGCAACAAGGGGAGGGGATGACCGCCCGAGGCGATCGTGACGCGGGCGCTCGTGCCGTCGCGCCGGACGCGCGCGAAGCACGCGGTGCAGAACATGTTGTCGCGCACCTGCCGCAGGATCGCTTCGTTCAGCGTCTCGAGCAGCGCGCTCGGGCGGCTCTCGGACATCGCCGCGGTTCGGATCGTGTATCGCGCAAGTCCCATCATCGCGGCCGCCTGCGGGCCCTTGCCAACGACGTCGCCGATCAACACGGCCCAGTTGTCGAGGTCGACCTCGAACACGTCGTAGAAATCCCCGCCCACCGTCGTGCCGGGCGCCGCAGGCCGGTACCGGGCGCCGACCTCGAGGCCGGGGACATCGGGGAGCTCGGGCGGCAGCAGGCTTCGCTGCAGGGTGTCCGCGATAAGCTCGCGCTCGCCGTACAGGCGGGCGTTTTCGAGCAGGGAGCCGGCCCGGCGGCCGAGCTCGTTCGCCAGGTCGAGGTCCTCGCGAACGAACGGCGAAGACCCCTCGACCCGAACCAGGCCCATGATCCCCAGAACCTGGCCACGCCAGACGAGTGGGACGGCGATCGCAGATCTCGGTTGGAGCCGGCGGCCGAGCCTCCGCTGCTCGTCGGTGGCCGTCACCTCGTCCATGAACGTCCGGGGGAGATCGGGCTCCCATGTTGACTGTCCGGTCCGCAGCACCCGGGCGACCACGCTGCCCTCGTCGTCCGGCTCGGGGAGGCGCAGCGTCGCGGCGCGACGCAGGACCCCGTCGAGGGCCAGATCCCGGTGTGCCGTGACGACGTCCATGACACTCCCGGTGCGGTCGAGCCGGTACACGCTGCAGTAGTCGGAGAACCCGCGCGAGGTCGTCCGGACGAGCGCGCTCAGCATCCGCCGCGCGTCGAGGGTTTCGGCCATCGCGGCGCCGGCCTCGGACAGGATCCGGAGCCGCTCGCTCGCGCGCGCCTCCTCGCGGCGCGCATCCCGTTCAGCCTGGTACAGCCGGGCGTTCTCGATCGCCACGGCCGCGCGATGCCCGAGATCCTCGGCCAAGGCGAGGTCATCCCGGTCGTACCGGAACCCCGATTCCGCCCAGACGAACGTCATGACCCCGAGCACGCGGTCGCCGACCGAGAGCGGCACGAGCATCATGGAGCGCAGCTGCAGCTCGTCGAGGAGCTCCACGAGCTCGGGCATCCGCTGCTTCGCCTCTTCGATCAGCTCTTTCGGGATCTCCTCCATCAGGAACGGCTGGCCCGTCCGAAGGACCTGCGGCGCGCCGACCTCCGAGTCGGGATCGGTCGGGTACCGGCGTCGGATATCGCGCGCGAGCTCCACCTTCGCCGGGTCGACGTGCGCGACCGCGACGAGCTCGATCGAGCCGTCCTGCCCGAGCAGTTCGATCGTGCACCAGTCCGCCAGGCGAGGGACGGCCAGCTCGGCCAGTCCTTGGAGGGTCTCCGGCTCCTCGAGGGACGACGCGAGGACGTTGCTCGCCGCGGCGAGGTACGCGAGGCGCTCGCCGGCGGTCTCCAGATCGGCGCGCGCTGCCGCCTCCCGTCGTGCAGCTTCCATGGTGGCGAGTCGTTGCTCGTGGACGTCGGTGGCCGTGCCCACCCACTCGGCGATTCGGCCCGACGAGTCGAGGACCGGCGCGGCGTGGATGACGACGTGTCGGTGCCCGCCCGAAGGCTCGTGCCACACGCGCGCTCGCACCGAGTAGAGCTCCCCGGCGTCGCGGGCACGGAACCACCGTTCCATCACCTCCTCGCGGTCCTCCTCATGGACCGCGTCGAGCCAGCCGAGGCCCCGATGCCGCTCCCACACCTGACCCGTGTACGCCGTCCACGAGGACTGGGGCTCGACGAAGGCTCCCGCCGGATCGACGGTCCAGTCGATCGTCGAGGTTGTCTGGACCAGCGATCGGTATCGGCGCTCGCTGAGCTCCAGCTCGCGCCTCGTCGCGAGCTCCACCTCTCGGGCGTCCGCCTGGAGCAGCGCTTGCGTGCACTGCCGAGCGATCGCCCGCAGGAACTCGCGGTCGGATTCGGGCCAATCCCGCTGGTCAGCGAACCGGACGCCCACCGAGCCGACGACCTGGTCCGCGGCGGCGAGCGGGATCGCGGCGAAGGCGCCGCCGAACCCGAGGCGTTCCCGGGTCTCCACGATCGCCGGGAAGGCGTCGGCGAGCTCCGCCCCCGATCGCATCCAGATGCCGACACCCGAGCGGATGGCTTCGGCCAGCGGCGAGGGCGTCCGCAGGTCCAGGGGATGCCAGGACTCGATCACCTCCAACGGGTAACCGCGCGCGGCGGCGACCTCGAGCGCGCCCTCGGGGCGGACCCGGACGACGACGGAGGCGATGCCGCCGAGCGCGACGATGCTCTGTTCGGCGAGCACCTCGGCCACGTCCTGCTGCGTCTCGGCGGAGGCGAGCGCGTTCGCGACGGTCTGCAGCCGTTCGGTGCGCTCGCGCGCGAGCTCCGCCTCGCGACGGGCCCGCCGCTCGGTCTCGTACAGGCGCGCGCGCTCGAGCGCCTGGCCACATTGACGTCCGAGCGCCTGGAACAGGAGTGGATCGTCCTCGCCGAGGCGGTGGCCCTCGTCGAACGTGAACGCGAGCGCTCCGATCGGGCGCTCGTCGACGAGGATCGGAAGGGCGACCGTGGGTCCGATGGGTTGCCCCGTATACGACCGCGCCACGAGAGGGAAGCGTTCCGCCAGATCGGCGGGAGACTCGACGACGACGACCTTGCCGGTGCGGATCGCCTCGCCTGCAGGGGTCGGCAGGTCCGCCGGGAAGCTCTGCCACCCCTCCAGCGCTCGCTTGCTGTAGCCCTGCGACGCGCCCATCTGCAGCATGCCGTCCTCGTCGAGCAGGAGCACCACGCCGGAGTTGGCGCCGAGCGATGCCGTCGCCTCCGACACGGAGACCTCGGCGACCTCGCTCGAGCTCAACGCGCGGGAATATTTCGCCGTCAGCGACTGAAGCAACCTGAGCTGGCGGTTTGTCGCCTCGGACCGGGCGCGGCTCGCGCGTTCGGTCTCGTACAACCGAGACCGGTCGAGGGCCTGCGCGCACTGGTGCGCGAGCGCGCTCATCACCTCGACGTCCTCCTCACCGAACGGCTTCGGCTCGGGGAACGACAGGGTGATCACGCCCACCCGTCGTGAGCCCACCAAGAGCGGGAGCGCCGCCCACGACTGCCCGACCGAGCGCTGCCCGGCGAGCGAAGGGAAGGATCGGTCGCGTTCCTCGGGCGAACCGATCAAGACGATGCGGCGGTCTCGGATCGCGACCGCCGCCGGGAGGTCCCCGTCGACGGGGAACGACGCGAGGCGCTTCATGGTCTCGGCGTCGTAACCGATCGACGCGGCGATCTGCACGGTGCGCCCGTCGTCATCCACGACACCCACGCCGCCCGCGATCGCTCCCAGGGCCGGGACCACTCGATCGAGGACGACGCGTCCGATCTCGTCGACGGGAAGGACCGCTGCCAGGGCCCCGCCGACGGACTGCATGAGACGAAGGCGAGCGGCATCCTGCTCCGCCGCCGCGCGCGCCGCCCGCTCGGTCTCGTGGAGGCTGGCGTTCTCGATCGCCGGCTCCAGGCGGGCGGCCACGAGCTCGAGCATCGAGACGTCTTCCTGCGTGAACCTGCGCGGACGGAGGGTGCCGGCGTGCAGGACACCCCGGACCTCGCCCGCGCGCAGGATCGGCACTCCGACCAGCGAGCGAAGCCTTCGCCCGAGGAAGGGACTGACCGCGCCGGCCCGTCCGAGGTCTCCGATCACGGCGGGACGCTTCTGCGATGCGATGCGTCCGGCGACGCCGACGCCCAAGGGAACCTCCACACGCTCCTCGGCGTCGCGTTCGAGGCCGCTGGTGGCCCGGATCCGAAGGACCCGTGCGACCGGGTCGAGAAGCAAGACGGTGACGGAGTCCGCGTGGAGGAGGTCGCGCAGGCGACCGAGGAGCTCCTCGAAGAGTTGGTCAAGCGACAGGTGGACGAGTGCCGCGTCGGTGATCGCTTGGAGGTGGGTGATCCGCTCCTCGACGCGGCGGGTCTCATCCCATCCTCGCCGCTCGGCCTCGCCGAGGTCCTGCGACAGCACCAGAAGGCGGAGCGTCTCGCTCTCTGCGGGGACCACGATCGAGCGCGCCTCGACGCCGGCGGTCGAACCGTCCGCCCGGCGGACCTCGACGCGCCCATGCCACTCGCCGCCGAACGAGTCCCCGAGCCCTTCCCGGCCGGCGTCCACCAGGACCTCATGGAGCTCGACGCGCTCGTCGCGGGTGCGGCCGAGGAGCTCGGCCGCCGCCCGGTTCATGTCGAGGACCGTGTCGGCCGGGTCCAGGACCAGGACGGCGTCGGGGTACGCCTCGAAGACGCGCTCACGCGTGTCCTGCTCGCGCAGGAAGCCGAGGAGCTCCTGGGCGCCTTCCGGGGAAGGGTCGCGCTCGGGTTCGGTCTTCTCGGCCATCCCTGTTCCTCGAGGTCCGGCGCGTCCGCCGGGTCGGTCCAGCATAGGGCTGGGTGGGTGCCGATCCGCAAGTGGGTTGAAGCGTTTAGCCGGCCACTTCGGGGGTAGCGTGCGACGTAGTCGCGCGCATCACCGCGCCGACTTCGGTCGGGGTACGTAGGCGGACGCCGGTTGGGTCAGGCAAGATGAGGACGCTCAGCGGGTCGGAAGCCGGTCGCGGGAGGGCACGATGTCGAAGACGCGGTCAAGTCCGGTCAGCGTGAAGACCTTCATCGGCGAGCCCGTCACGCCGACGAGGACGAGTCGCCCGTCGCGCTCGCGAACGCGCTTGAGGCACGTGACGAGCGTCCCGAGACTGCTCGAGTCCATGAACGCGACATCGGTGAGATCGAGCGCGATGCGGATCGGAGGCTCCCCGACGACGGCGAGGACGTGCTCGCGAAGTTGGGGGGATGTGTGCAGGTCGAGCTCGCCGCCCACTCGGACGACCGTCCACGGGCCTTGCGTCCCGTTCTCCAGCGCGAGTTCCATCCGCCCCTCCCTCCCCGTGATGTCGTTCACGCCGGGACCCCTGCTCCCGCCCGGCGGGCCGAGGGGGACAGTATAAGTGGTCGGCGTGTTCACCGATCTCGGCACCGACTCCGTTCGTCTTACGATCCCCGCTCGAAGCGAGTACATCCACGTGCTGCGTTCGGTCACCGCCGCCGTCGCCGGCAGGCTCCCGTTGTCGCTCGACGACGTCGACGACCTGCGGCTGGCGGTGGACGAAGCCTGCGCGCGACTCCTGGCCCTCCCCGGTGAACCCGCCACCTTCCGCCTGGACCTTCGGATGCTGCCCGACCGCCTCGAGGTGGTTGCGGCGGTGGACACGCCGACCCAGACCTGGCCGCCGATCGGGTTCGAGGACACCCTCGCGTGGCGCGTGCTCTCCGCGCTCGCGGAGAGCGTTCGGTTCGAGCTTTGGAACGGCGCGCCCGCCATCCGGATCGTGAAGCACACGATCGCGAGGAACGGCCGGTGACAGCTCGCGCGCGCGTCGCCTTGCAGGAGCTCGACGAGCGCGAGCTGTTCGGCATGCTTCCCAAGGACACCGCCGCTCGTGAGGAGCTCACTCGCCGCTTCCTGCCGCTCGCCGAGTACCTCGCGCGGCGTTTTTCGGGTCGCGGCGAGTCGCAGGACGATCTCTTCCAGGTCGCGAGCCTCGGGTTGCTGAACGCCATCGACCGTTTCGATCTGAGCCGTGACGTTCAGTTCTCGACCTACGCGGCCGTGACGATCGTGGGGGAGCTGAAGCGGCACTTCCGCGACAAGGGGTGGGCGGTTCGGGTTCCTCGCCGGTTGCAGGAGATCGGGCTGCGGATCAACACGGTCCTGCCCGAGCTTTCCCAGCAGCTCGGCCGGTCACCGACGATCGACGAGATCGCGGCCCGGTGCGACGCGAACGTCGAGGAGATCCTCGAGGCGATGGAGGCGAGCCATGCGTACGCGACGAGCTCCCTCGACGCCCCGGCCAGCGAGGACGGCGCCGCGCCCATCGAGGTCCTGGGAGGGGACGATCCCTCGCTGGAGCTCCTGGAGGAATGGGCGAGCGTGGCGCCTGCGGTTCGCGACCTGCCGCAGCGCGAACGCACGGTGCTGTACCTGCGGTTCTTCCGTGGCCTCACGCAATCGGAGATCGCTCGCGAGGTCGGTGTCTCGCAGATGCACGTCAGCCGGATCCTGTCGCAGACCCTCCGCGAGCTGCGTGAAGCGGTGAACCCCGGCGCGCCGGTCGCCGAGCCCGAGCTCCTCGAGGAGATCGAGGGCGCGGACGAAGAGACGAACCGATGATCGACCTCGAACGGTGGCGGAGGTGAGCGTGGACGGGGTGGAACGCCTGCGCGCCAAGCGCGGACACGAGCAGGTGACGTTCGACGATGTCGCGGACCACTTCGAGGACTTCGTGCAGCGCCGCCCGGAAGCACGGCCCACGATCGAGGCGTTCGCCGCCTTCCTCGCCGGTATCGAGGACGTGGACCACGAGCACGAGGGGCACGGTCCCACGCTCGACGCGAACTGAAGCTCGCCGCTCAGGAAGCCAGCGCCGCGTGGTCGAGCCAGGGGACGACCGGGACGCGGTAGCGCTCGGCGATGCCGTGGCTCAACTGGGGGTTCTCCTCGTCCTCGAGGACGGCGGCCACCCGCGCGAACTCACACCGCCAGCCAGAGGTCCCCAGGACGTAGCGTCCCCATCCCCGGACGATGCCTCTGGCCTTCGGGCCCTTGGCTCCTCGGAGCGTATCGAACTCGGGCTCTCGGAAGGCGTAGATCCCGCATTCGCAGAGCGCGTCGGGGACGCCATGGTGCCCCGGTCCCATACTGCCGTGCCAGATGAGCGGCCGAAGGCACAGGGCGCCGAGCGGGCGATCGTGCGGCCAGACGGTGGGGTGGAAGAGCGAGCGGAGCCGCGGAGGGCCGTCGCCCTCGCGCCACAGGGCCCACTCGCGATAGCCGACCAGGGGAACGAAGCCATCGGCTGCTCTCCCGATGGCGTCGGCGATGGGGTCGCTCATCCGGATGGGGCCGGCTCCTCGATGCGACGCGGGATCGGCTCGGTCTCTCGTTCGACAGGTACCGATTCGGGGACGACGAGCGGCTCGATGATCCCGACCTCCTGGATCTCACCGATGAACATCTCCGCCTCCTTCCGACGCGCTCGCGATCGTCGCCGCATCAGGCGGCGAGCCCGGCGTCCTTCCGCTCCTTCATCTGCCGGCCGAGCTCCTCGAGCGTCTCCCGATCGAAGACCTCGCGGGCGTGCTTGAACATCTCGCCCTCTTCCTCCTCGATGTGATGCTCGAGGTTCTCCTTCATGACCTTGAACTTCGCCGCCCATCGCTCGTCCTCGACGGGCGTTTGTTCGATCTCGCTCATGATCGTGTCGACGACGTCGTGCTCCTCGTACGCCTCGAGCACGATCTCCTTCGCCTCGGCGTGCTGCTTCAACGCCGGGTAGAAGATCTCCTCCTCGATCGCCTCGTGGATCTGCAGCTCGCGCTTCAGCTCGGCGAGCCCCTCCTGTCGTGTCTTCACCGCACGTTCGGTCGTTTCCTCGAGCGCGGTGAGCATCTTCTTCACCTTGCCGTGGTCTTCCTTGAGCAGCGTGATCGCGTCCACCGGTCCTCCTTCTCGTTCTTCTCGCGAGCCTGCCGTTTGCGTGCACAGCCCGTTCGGGCCTGTTCGGCAGACGTACCCACCCGTGCGTGGGCTTACGCATGGGCGTCGCCCGCGTTTGTGCCGGGGCGCTGCCGGGAAGGCTCGCGCCCAAGGAGTGATCGATGCGATTGCGAAGGAGCTCGATCGAAACGCCGGGGATCACCCGGCGCCGGCGCGGCAAGGGGTTCTCGTACGAGGACGGTCGCGGCAAGCCGGTGCGCGACGAGGAAACGCTCGAGCGGATCCGCGCTCTGGCGATCCCACCGGCGTGGGAGGAGGTCCGGATCTGCGCGGACCCGGTGGGTCACATCCAGGCCGCCGGGACCGACGCGGCAGGCCGACGGCAGTACCTGTACCACGCCGGTTGGCGGGTTCGCCGGGATGCCGAGAAGTTCGACCGGATGCTCGCCTTCGCGCGGGTGCTGCCGCGGATGCGCGAGCGGGTGGCGCGCGACCTCTCGTTACGCGGCATGCCCAAGGACAAGGCCCTCGCCTGTGCGGTCCGGCTCCTCGATCAAGGGTTCTTCCGAGTTGGGTCCGAGTCGTACGCTCGGCAGCACGGCTCGTTCGGGCTCGCCACGCTCCGCAAGGAGCACGTGAAGGTGCAGCGCGATGGGATCGTCTTCGACTTCAAGGCCAAGAGCGGCGTGCGGCGCGTGCAGACCGTCCACGATCCCACCGTGGCCCCGCTCGTCCGGACGATGAAGCTACGCCGCAGCGGCGGGCGCGAGCTCCTTGCGTACCGACAAGGACGCCGCTGGCGTGACGTGCGTTCGAGCGACATCAACGAGTACGTTCGCGATGCGGCAGGAGGAGAGTTCACGACGAAGGACTTCCGGACCTGGCACGGCACCGTGCTCGCGGCGGTCTTCCTGGCGACGGGGGACAAGGACGCGAACGGTGCGACCTCGCGGAAGCGCATCGTCTCCGCGTCGATCCGCGAGGTGGCCGGGTACCTGGGCAACACCCCGGCTGTGGCGCGCGCCTCCTACGTCGACCCACGGGTGGTAGACCGCTTCGAGGAGGGGATCACGATCGCCGCCACGCTGGAACGGCTCCCGGTCGACGAGCCCACCGATGCCATCTTCCGCGAGGGTGTCGAGGCGGCCGTGCTGGACCTGCTGCAGGACGATCCGGAGCCTGCCACGCGCGCGGCCTGACCGTTTGCCTGCGTGAGCGCGGGATACACGTCAGTCCCTGACTTCGGGGGGGCTTGCACCCGGGCGGCGCGAGCGGATCCGTCCGTTCCCTATCCGACGCCTCGCTCCGCCATCTGCTGGTCGTCGATGCAGAACCGAGCCGCGGGGCGCGCCCGCAAGCGGTCGTCGTCGATCCGGCGGCCGCACGCCTCGCACGTGCCGTAGGAACCCTGTTCGAGACGGCCGAGCGCGCGGTCGACATCGACGAGTTGCGCGTCGACGTGCTCCAGGATCGAGAGGTCCTTCTCCTTCTCGAACGTGCCAGTCGCGACGTCGGCCGGATGCTGGTCGACCATCGACAGCTCGACGATCGCTCGTTCCTCCGAGGCGCCGTCGAGGGGCTCGGCTTGGAGCGATGCGCGGATCTGCTGCAGCCGGGCCTGCTCCTCCTGGAGGAGGACCCGTGCTTCCTCTTCGCCGAGCGAGGTCATCATCGCCCTCCTCCTGTGTCGTCCGTCGTCCGGAGTGGCGCGCTTGTACCCAAGCACACCGGAGTCCAACCGTGCAGCGGCCCCAGCCATGCGATCGGGGTACCGATGCGTCGCGGAGACAGAAAAAGGACGTCGCGGAGACAGAAAAAGGACGGGGACGTGGTCCGCTCGGACCTCCGTCCCCGTCCTGGAGGAGTGGTCTTCAGATCAAACCCAGCGACGCCGTCTCGGCGCGCCGCCGCGCTTCACGACCACGCGACGCCCACCGGTGCGGCCCCGGCTCCGGAACAGCAGCATCAGGAACAGCACCGCGGCGACCGCGATGACTACCCACACCCACGGCTCCATGTCGCTCTCCTTCCCTCTTGGTTCTCGTCGTTCTCTGACGCGACCCTCGACGCTCGGCGCCGGGATCTGCAGCCGCTCCACCCTTACCCACCTCCCGCGGACCCGAACCTCGGTCGTCCCGGGATGTGGCGCGCTCGGCTCAGAGCCTGCGGGCCGGCCCGCCGGCGTCCGGGGGATCGGGCTCGTGGTGTCCCTCGTCGGGCGGATCTGTTTCGTGGAGCGGATCCAGGTCGTGGAAGTGGATGTGGACGTCCTGGGCGGCCAAGGCGACCGCCTCCTCCGCCTGGGCGGAGAGAACGAGCCGATCGACGTCGGTCGTCGGCGGTCGCAGGCCGCGCGGCCACAGGCGCCGCGAGAGGACCACGTTCATCTCCGCGGAAAGCAGCATCACCTGGGCGCCGAGGTAGATCCACGAGAGCAGACCGAGGACCAACGCGAAGACCCCGTAGAGCTGGGTGGCGTGCCGGAGCTGCCGGTCGACGAGCCAGGTGCCGAGCACCAGCAACGCCATCCACACCGCGGCGGCGAGGAGCGCTCCAGGAAGGATGTGACGCCACCGCACCCGGGCCACCGTCAGGTAGCGGAAGGCCGCGGCGAACACGAACGCGTTCAGGACGAACGTCCCGGCGAACGCGAGCGCGCGGAATCCCACACCGCCGCTCGTCGTCCCGACCCCCGCGAGCACGCTCGCGGCGAGCGCCGCGACGCCGAGCGCGATCAACGCGAGCAGGGCTCGTAGGCGGCTCGACAGGAAGTTCGGACGGGCACGGCGTGGAACGTCCCACAGGTCGTTCAACGCACCCTGGATGGTGATGACGACGCCCATGCCGGCCCACAGTGAGGCGACGATCCCGATCACGAGGGCCGCGACGGATCCCTCGAGGTGGCCCAGGTTCCCTTGGATCTGGTCGCCGATGATGGGGAACTGCGACAGGGCGGAGTCCAAGATCCGCAGCCGAAGCGCCGGGTCGTCCTGCACCGCGAAGCTCAGCAAGGTCGCGAACACGAGCAGCAGCGGGAACAACGAGAAGAACCCGTAGTACGCGACGAGGGCAGCCCACTGGCCGCCGCGGTCGTCGCCGAACTTCTTCAGCACCGCGACAGGGATGGCGAGGACCGGGCGCCGGCGCTGGAGACGGTCGAGGCGCTCGAGTACCCGTCCGGGCAGGTCGGTCGTCGTCACCTCGTCATTCTGCCCTCTGGGGCGATCTCCCTGTGCGAGTGGATCCGGTCCTCGATGGGTACCCGGGTGCAGAGAACCTTTGAAAGGAGGTCGACATGCGCACGCGCTACACGACGACGGCATCCGGCCCGTGGCCGGCGGCCGCGGTTGGCTCGCCGAGTCCTCAGCGGATCCGCTGGGGCGCCGTTTTCGGCGGGGCGGTGATCGGCATCGCGCTGCTCGCGCTGCTGACCACGCTCTGGTTCGCACTGGCCTTCGGGTCGGGTATGGACCAGATCCGGGAGAACCTCGAGTGGTACATCGGGGGCTCCGCGGTCGCCTGCCTGTTCATCGCGGGCCTGCTCGCGGGCTGGCTATCCGGCGTCAACGGCGCCGGTTCCGGCTTCTTCAACGGGGTGACCATCTGGGCGCTGATCCTGATCCTCGTCCTGTCGGTCGGGATCCCCGCGATCCTCAACGTGCTCAACCTCGGGCGCGTCGCCCAGATCGAGGTCACGGGGGGCCTGCTCGCCAGCGGTGAGGACGTCCTGTGGGCGACGTTCCTGTCCATCCTGGGCGGGCTCGTCGCGTGCGGGCTGGGCGGGATGATCGGGGGCGCGCTCACCAGCCCGGCGAACGCGCACCTCGTCGACGACGCCGAGGACACCGAGGTGGACACCGAGGCTGTCGAGCGGAACGATCGCGATCGGACCGTCGTGCTCGACGACGACGATGACGACGATGTGGACGAGGACGTGGACGAAACCACCCACGTCCACCGCGCGTCCTGACGCAAGGGGAAAGCAACCAGAAGGCCCGGCTCGATCGAGCCGGGCCTTCTCGTTTCGGATCGGCACTCTCGAAGGGGGTGGGAGAGGCGTGCCGCTTCGGTCGTTCAGGATCAGTAACGGGATCCTGGGTTGCCCGAGTTCAAACCCGCGCCTCAGGCCGCGCGAAGCGCGGCGGCGATCGCCGCGATGTCCTCGGGCGTCGTGCCGCAGCAGCCGCCGATCACGCGCGCGCCGGCCTTCTGCCACTCCAGCGGGCGGAGCGAGGGACGTGCGTCCTGCCGAGGTGGATCGACCCAGACCTTTCGGACGGGATCCCAGAAGGCGCCGCGGTTCGGGTAGCAGACGACGGGAAGCGACGTGCCGCTCGCGGCGATCTCGACGAGCGCGGTGACGTGCAGCGGCGATGTGCAGTTCACGCCCACGGCCACCACGCTCTTCGAGGAGGTCGCAACCTCGACCGCGCGCTCGAACGGCGTGCCGTCGCACAGGTGCGCGCCGTCGCGACAGCTGAAGCTCATCCATGCAGGAACGTTTGGGGCCCGCTCCAGCGCCCGGACAAGGGCACGGGCCTCGACGATCGAAGGGATCGTCTCGATCGCGAACAGGTCGGGCGATGCCGACGCCAGCGCCTCCATCCGCGGGAGGTGGAACTCGACCAGGGCGTCCTCGTCGCGGTCGTAGTCGCCCGTGTATTCCGCGCCGTTGCCGAGGAACGCTCCGTACGGCCCGACCGATGCCGCGACGAGCCGTTCGCCCTCCGCCGCCTCGGCCGCGTCCCGGACGAGCTCGACGCTGCGGCGGAACAACGCAACCGCGTCGTCGCCTTCGACCCCTCGAGCGGCCAGGCCCTCGAAGCTGGCCTGGTAGCTGGCGCCGATCGCGACGTCCGAACCGGCGGCGAAGTAGGCGGCGTGAACGTCGCGCACGAGCTCCGGCGCTTCAAGGAGCGTTCTCGCGGACCAGAGGCGGTCGCGGAGGTCGGCGCCTCGCCGATCGAGCTCCGTGCCGAGCCCACCGTCGAGCACGACGTTGCCGTGCCGCGCGAGGATCCCGTCGAACGGCCCGGCGGTCATGGCGAGAGCCTACGCGCTGGATGCTCGCCATCGTTCCCGCTTGACCGGGCTCGCGCGCGGCTTCAGGATGCCGTCGATCGAGGGGAGGAACGTCCGGTGCTCGCGACCAGCATCTATCTCATCGTTTTCCGGACCATCCACATCGTCGGCGCCATCGCATGGGGTGGCGCCATCTTCCTGTTCGTCTTCTTCCTGCAGCCGACGGCGAAGGCGGTCGGACCCGCTGCGGGGCCGTTCATGCGGGAGCTGCTCGGCAAGCGGAAGGTCGTGACGGTGGTCCTGTGGATCGCCGGCTCGACGATCGTCGGTGGGGCGTTCCTGTACTGGCATGACTGGCAGCAGGTCGGGAGCCTCGGGGACTTCGTGGGAAGCGGGTTCGGCCTGGGGCTTACGATCGGCTCGGTTTCGGCGATCGTCGCGTTCCTCGTCGGCCTGCTCGGCACCAAGCCAACGATCGACCGCATGCTCGCGCTCGGCGGGCAGATGGCGGCCGCCGGAGACCCTCCCCCTGCCGACCTCGTGCAGGAGCTTCAACGCACGCAGGCGCGAGCGCGGACGCTCGCGAAGACGAACCTGGCCTTCGTGGCCCTAGCAGCGGTGACGATGGCGACCGCCCGCTACTGGTAGCCGTTCCTCGGCAGCCGCCGGGCTTTCGGTTGCGCTTCGGCGAAGCGCGCCGGGGGCCCTGCTACGGTGTTGCGTCCATGGGATTCCTGGAGCTGAACGATGTTTCCTACGCGCTTCCCGGCGGCTGGACGCTGTTCGAGGGGGTCAGCTTCCGCGTGCCCGAGGGGCAGCACGCCGCGCTCGTCGGCGCGAACGGGATCGGCAAATCCACGCTCCTTCGCATCGTCGCGGGGCTCGAGCAGGCGACCTCCGGCGTCGTGCGCGCGGACGGTCGCGTAGGCCTGATGCGCCAGTTCATCGGCTCGGAGTCCAAGCCGACGAAGGTGCGCGAGTTCCTGCTCGCGTTCGCCGAACCGCGGGTCGCCGCGGCCGCGGAAGGAGTCGCGAAGGCCGAACGTTGGATGCACGATCATCCGGGCGAGGACGCCCAGATCCGCTACGCCGAGGCGCTCGCGCGCTGGGGCGAGGCGGGGGGGTACGAGGCGGAGGTGGTGTTCGATCGCTGCACGCGGTCAGCCTTCGGTCAGGGGTACCCGGAGTCCGCCGAGCGGCGCATCGAGACGCTCTCGGGCGGCGAGCGCAAGCGGCTCGCCCTGGAGGTCGTCTTCGGCTCGCCGTTCGACGTGATCCTGCTCGACGAGCCCGACAACATGCTGGACATCGAGGGCAAGCGCTGGCTCGAGGACACCGTCATCGCATCGCCGAAGACGATCCTGATGGCGTCGCACGATCGGACCGTGCTCGATCGCACGGCCTCGCGCATCGTGACGCTCGAGGGCAAGGCCGCGTGGGTGCACGCCGGCCGGTTCTCGACGTACGCCGAGGCCCGCGATGGGCGGATCGACCGCCTCGACGAGGACCACCGCCGCTTCGACGAGGAGCGTCGCCGGCTCGTCGAGATGGTGAAGGAGATGAAGCGGAAGTCCGCGTATAACGATGGCTGGGCGTCGAAGGCGCGGAACGCGGAGCACCGGCTCGAGCGGTTCGAGGAGCGCAACGCGCCGCCGGCCAAGCCCGAGGTCCAGGACGTGCGGATGCGGATCGGCGGCGGCAGGACAGGCAGAGTCGCGCTCCGGATCCGCGGACTCGCGATCTCCGACATCGTGCGGCCGTTCGACGCCGAGATCTGGTTCGGCGAGCGCGTGGGCGTCATCGGTCCGAACGGAAGCGGGAAGACGCACTTCCTGCGGCTCCTCGCCGGAGAGGACGTCGCGCACGCGGGGGAGTGGAAGCTGGGAGCGCGCGTCGAGCCGGCGCTGTTCGCGCAGCTGCACGAGCGCCCCGACATCGCGGAGCTGCCGATCGTGGACGTCCTTCGCAAGCGTGGCCTCACGATGACCGAGTCGATGGCCGCGCTCCGGCGCTATGAGCTCGACCAGGCGGGCCGGAACCCGTTCACGCTCCTGTCGGGAGGGCAGCAGGCACGGTTCCAGCTCCTGCTGATGGAGGTCGACTCGCCGACGATCCTGCTGCTCGACGAGCCGACGGACAACCTCGACGTCGCCTCGGCCGACGCGTTGCAGGAGGCGGTCGAGCGGTACGAGGGAACCGTGATCGCCGTCACCCACGATCGGTGGTTCATGCGCGGGATGGACCGGTTCCTGTTCTTCGACGGCGACGGATCGGTGACCGAGCTGCTGGAGTCGCCCTACGAAGAAGCCTCGGTGGGATGAGACGGCTCGTCGCGTTCGCGCTGGTTGCATGCACGCTTGCCGGGTGCGTCGCCTCCGAGGCCGTCACGATGCAGCCCTCGACGGGACCGACGGTCGCCGTCGAGTCACCCGGACCGGCGGGGACCACGGCCTCGACGGGGCCCACGGGCTCCACCGGCCCGATCCCCACGCCGAGCCCGAGCGCGACGGCGCAGCCGGAGGGGATCCCGAGGCCCGACGAACCGATCCCGCCGGGAAGCGGCGAGCTCGCGCGCACCCTCGATCGGACGTTCGACGCGAACCGGGAGGCCATCTCCGAGTGGTCGCTGCGCGGCGATCCCTCCGTCTGGCCGCCGCCGCGCGACGTGATCTTGCTCACTCTGTACGAGCAGCGGATCTACCGCCTCCTCGCGTCGAAGCCGACTCTGGCGGCGCGCGTGCTCGACCGACTCGAACGCCCCGCCTGGGTCGAGGTGGGGGCGAACGTTCGAGCGAGTCACGCGCTGTTCGAGCACTTCGCGCCGGTCTCCGAGCTGCCGAACTTCCGGATCCGCAAGCCCGAGCCGGCGGACGTGCTGCTCGGGTACTTCCAGGAGGCCGAGGACCGGTTCGGCGTGGAGTGGGAGGTGCTCGCCGCCGTCATGCTCATCGAGACGCGGATGGGCCGGATCCGTTCTCGGAGCTCGGCCGAGGCCCAAGGCCCGATGCAGTTCCTGCCGGCCACATGGGAGGCATACGGGCTGGGAGGGAACATCCGCGATCCGCACGATGCCGTGATTGGCGCGGCGAACTATCTGCGTGCCTCGGGCGCGCCGGAGGACTACCGCGAGGCGCTACACCACTACAACCCGGTGGACGCGTACGTGAACGCGGTGTGGTGGTACGCGAAGACGATGATGCGGTTCCCCGAGGCGTACTACGCCTACTACAATTGGCAGGTCTACGTCCGCACCGTGGACGGCGACGTCCGCCTGTCCGGACCGGGCCTGTAACGCTCTCCAGGGCACCGCGTCCCTCCGGTAACGTCGCGGGGTGAGCACTCCCTCTCGCACCCGTCTGCTCGCCTTGAGCGCATCGATCCTTTCCTTCCTGTTCGTCGCCACGGTCGCCGCGACGCCGGGGTCGCCGTTCACGCCGGTGCTGCCCGCCGGTGCCGAGCCGGGCGGTCCGTTCCGGTGGCTCGCGGAGTTGGTCGGTCTCGATGCCGTTCGGGGGTCGGCGCTCGTCGCGATCGGTGTCGTCGCGGTCGCCTCGGCCGCCGCCGCGTTCGCGTTCGTCCTCTGGCGGAGCTGGAAGGGCGAGATCTCGGCGCGGACGGTGCTCTGGCTCGCCGTCGCGTATCACCTGGGGCTGCTGTTCCTGCCGCTGCTCTTCTCCCGCGACGTCTACTCGTACGCGTACTACGGCAGGATCGCCGCGGAGTACCACGCGAACCCCTACGTCGCGACGCCCGCCGACTATCCCCAGGACGCGCTCGCAGCGTTCGTCGGTCCGAAGTGGGTCGACACGCCGGCGGTGTACGGGCCGCTGTGGACGCAGGTCTCAGCCCTCGTGACCCGCGTCGTCGATGACGTCGCGGGTGTCATCGTCGTGTTCCGGGTGATCGCGATCGCGGCGAGCCTCGCGACGATCGCGGTCGTCGCCGGGATGGTCCGTCGCGTCCGGCCCGAGCGAGAGGCGTTCGCGGTCGCCGTCCTCGGTCTGAACCCGGTCGTCCTGTTCCAGAGCGTCGCCAGCGGGCACAACGACCTGCTGGTCGCGCTCTCGGTGGCGGCGGCAGCGGCGTTCGTGTTCACGGGCCGGGAGCGATCGGCCACGGCCGCGCTCGCGCTCGGAACGCTCGTGAAGGCGACGGCCGCCGTCCCACTCCTTCTCCTGGTCATCGCCGCCACGGCCGCTCGTCCTCGCGGCGAGCGAGCGCGAGCCCTCGCTGCGCACGTGGCGATCGCCGGCGGGCTCTGGCTCGCCGCCGCCATCCCGTTCCAGAACGCGAGGGACCCGTCGCTCGGGATGGTCGAGCTGGCGGAACACGAAGGCTGGCTCGCGCCCTCGAGGTTCTTCCGGCGGCTGTTCGACGCGATCTCGGGCGACACGCTCGGGTTCGTCCCGCGGATCGTGTTCCCGCTGGTGCTGGCGGGGGCGCTGTTCCTGATCGCGCGCGAGCTGGTGCGCCGAGCCCCGGCGTCGCCACCGCTGCGGGCGAGCGCGATGGGGTGGGGGCTGGTCTGTCTGATGCTCCTCGGACCCATCCTGCTTCCGTGGTACGTGACGTGGGCGCTGCCGCTCGCCTGGCTGTTGCCGCGAACGCCTCGGCTGGTCTTGATCGCCACGAGCCTGGCGTTGACGGTCTCGCAGTGGACCACCGAACCCGCGAACTTCGCGACCGCGTACCGAGCGAACATCTGGTTCGGCCACTACGTCGTGACGCCGCTCGTGATCGCGTTACTCGTCCTGGTGCTGAGGGACCTCCTCCGCCGAACGCGAGCGGGCGCGCCGCTCGAGGACGAGCCACGCGGCGTACCCGAACCCGCCGGCGATCGCTGAGACGATCCACGAGCCGGCCGCGGCCTCGATCGGCACGCCGACGCGTTCGAGCGACACCGCGAACAGCACGAGTGCGCCGACCCCGAACGCTGGGGCGGCGGCGACCGCGCTCGTGGCGTCGGCGACCGCCACCCGGGCCCAGCCGAAGCCGGCGAGCCACGTGAAGGCGAGCACGAGCACGCTCGTCACCGCGATCGCGGCGGGCGACGCCGGCAGCAGCGACTCGACCGCCCCGGTCGCGCTTTCGGGCGAAGCGCCCTCGATCACGATCCCGGCGCTCGATCCGTCGACCCGATCGAACGGCCGGAGCACGAACGTCGCGGGTCGGCCCTCCGCCTGAAGGGAAGCCCGTTGCTGATCCTGGGCCGTCAGACGCTCCAACGCGCTCCGTTCGGGCCCTCGGTTCGCATCGTGGAGCGGCGGGACGACGATCACGACGTCGCGGATCCGATCCGGTGGCATCGCCGCCCGGATCACGTTGCCGGCGCGGGTCGCGAGGAAGGTCACGGTCTCGTCTCGCTCGTTCACGAGGAAGACGAGCGGCCCGCGGTCGTTCGCCGCCGCGAGCGCGTTCGCGGCGGTCGCGGCACCGACCTCCTCGTCGGACACGAACGGCTCCTGGCGGTTCCACGCGATGAACGCCCCGGCGAGCATCGCGAGCGTGAGGATGCTCGACACCGCGATGCCCAGGGCTCGCCGGTCGCCGAACCAACCGAGGAGGCGCACGAGCCCGAGCGCGGCGAGGATCGGAACGGCGAAGCCGAACGTGACGAACCGATCCGGAGGGAACCACCCGGTGAGGACCGCAACCACGACACCGACGAGCAGCGCGACGACCCAGGCGCGGAGCAGCCGCCCGACGAAGCCCCGTGCCGAGGAGAGCCCGAGCGCTGCCAGCGGCAGCGATGCCCACTGCACGTAGCGGGTCCAGCGCTGCACCAGCCGGTCGAGGTAGGCGCTCCGCAGCTCGCCGCCGAGCCCGGCGCGTCGCAGGAACGCGTCGCGCGACGTGTCCACCTCGGGCGGGCAGGGGCCGGCGAGGAGCGCGAGGAGCCCCGCGCCCAAGAGCGCGCCCCCGCCGAGCACGGCGCCGCCGATGCGGAGCGCTTCCGCACGATCGGCTCGCCACGCGAGGGCGGCCGCGAGGAGCAGGATCGCCGCGCCGAGGAAGAAGAAGAGTGGGTGCGCGAGGCCGGCCGCCGCGAGCGCGCCGGCGGCGATCCACGGGCTCCGGCGGGTGCCCTCCGCGAGCGCGACCGCAGCCGCGAGGAACGCGGCGGCGTTCGCGAGGTTCGCGAGGTACCCGGTGGCGAGGTGGACTCCGAACGTGCCCGCCAGCGCTCCGGCGAGGATCCATCCGGCGCGCGTCGTCCGGCCGCGCAGCAGCGCCGCGACGGCCAGTCCAACCGCGGCGCCGAGCGCGACCTCGAGCGCGGCGGTGGCTTCGACCACGGAACGGCCGAGCGTTCCCTGCAGCACGAGCGACAGTGCCGGGACGCCGGCGCGATGGCCGACGGCGGACAGCCCCTCCTCGCCGGCGAGGCGCGTCCACCACAGGTACACGGGTGCATCGGGGCCGAGCGGGAAGTGCTCGCCGTGCGCGAGGAACGGCCACAGGAACCACGCGAGCAGCGCGACGGAGAGTCCGGCGACGATCAAGAGGTCGTTCCGAGCCGGCCGCGTTCGGGCGGGCCGAGTTCGGGAGGGCTGGAACCGAACCGTCCTCATCGTTGGCGACCTCCGCTGCGCGCGCGAACCTACCATGCGCCCCCACGCCGCCAGCGAGGTCCATACGGTCGAAACAACATCCGCTGCTAGCATCGCGCGAGTGATCGATCGCGATCTGGTGAAGGAGGTCATCGGTGCCGCCCGCGCCCGCGGAGGCGCGTTCTCCGAGCTGTTCGTCGAGGACCGCTTCGGGGTTTCGGTCCGGCTGGACGACGGCCGGATCGAGGAGGTCACGACCGGGACCGACCGAGGAGCAGGCGTCCGCGTCGGACAGGGGACCTCGTTCGGCTACGCGTACTCCAACCGTCTGGATCGCGATTCGCTGCTCGAGGCGGCCGCGGCGGCCGCCGCATCGGTGACCGAGGAAGGCCCCGGCGACGTCGTCGACCTGCGCCATCTCGACCCACCGGTCGTGCACCCGGCCGTCCGCGATGCGGCATCCGCGACCTCGGCCGAGAAGGTCGCCTGGGTCCGCCAGGCCGACGAGGCGGCTCGCGCGTTCGCTCCCGAGGTCCGTCAGGTGACCGCCCTCTACGGTGACTCCGTCCAGCGCATCCTCATCGCGGCATCCGACGGCCGATGGGTCGAGGAGGTGCGCCCGCGCGTTCGGTTGATCGTGAGCGTCGTCGCGGCGCGCGACGGCAACATCCAGACCGGGTTCCACGGGCCGGCGGGTCTCGCGGGGCTCGAGTTCGTGGACGCGAACCCTCCGGCGGAGACGGCGCTCGTCGCGGCCAGGCGCGCGATCACGATGCTCGACGCTCGTCCGGCACCGGCCGGAGAGATGGCCGTGGTCCTCGCGCCCGGCATGGGCGGCGTGTTGTTCCACGAGGCCGTCGGTCACCCGCTCGAGGCGGACATCGTCGACAAAGAGGCGAGCGTCTACCGCGGCCGGGTCGGCGAGCGCCTCGCCTCGGAGATCCTGAACGGCGTCGACGACGCCACCGTGCCGAACGCGTGGGGCTCGTTCTCCTTCGACGATGAGGGAGCACCCGCCCAGCGAACCGAGCTGTTCGAAGCCGGCGTCTTGCAGGGCCTTCTCTACGACCGGCTCCGTGCGGAGAAGGACGGGGTGGCGTCGAGCGGGAACGGCCGTCGTCAGTCCTACGCGCACGCGCCGATCCCGCGCATGTCGAACACGTACATCCTGAACGGCACGGCCACGCCGGAGGAGCTGGTCTCCTCGACCCCGAGGGGCGTGTTCGTCACCGCGCTCGCCGGCGGCCAGACGAACCCCGCGACCGGCGACTTCGTGTTCGGGTGCGCCGAGGCCTACCTGATCGAGGACGGAGCCACGACGGCGCCGGTTCGGGGCGCGAACCTGATCGGCCGCGCCATCGAGGTCATGTCGCACGTCGACGGCATCGCGCAGGACTTCGACATCTGGCCGGGCGTCTGCGGCAAGGACGGACAGAGCGTGCCCGTCGGCAGCGGCTCGCCCACGCTGCGGATCTCCAAGATCACCGTGGGCGGCACCGGTGCCTGATCTCCAGGACATCGTCGACGGCGCGCTCGCCGCCGCGCGGGACGGCGAGTCGGTCGAGGCGTACGCGGAGGAGTCGCGACGAACCGAGATCGACGCGCGCAAGGGCGAGGTCGAGGGCCTCACCTCGGCCGAGAGCCGCGGGCTCGGCGTGCGGGTGATCGCCGAGGGACGGCTCGGGTTCGCGTACGTGGCCGATCCCTCGGCCGAGGAGGTGCGTGAGGCGGTCGCCCGTGCGAGGGAGAACGCCGAGGTCGCGACCGAGGACGAGTTCAACGCGCTGCCGGACGCGCGGCCGTGGGAGCCGATCGACGGCCTGTTCTTCGAGGAGCAAGCGTCGATGCCGGCCGACGACAAGGTTGCGCTCGCACTCGAGCTCGAGCGCGTCGCCGTCTCGACCGACCCTCGGGTCACGAAGGTCGAGAGCTGTTCGTTCGGCGACGCGATAGGGCGCGTCGCGATCGGGTCGACCGCCGGCGTCGCCGCCGAGTACCGCCGGACGGGATGCTGGTGCGTCGTGGGCACCCTCGCCGAGCAGGACGGGGACACGCAGACGGGCTTCTCGTTCCAGGTCGCGCACCGCGTCGCCGACCTCGATCCGGACGCGGTCGCCCGCGAGGCCGTCGATCGCGCGGCGCGGATGCTGGGAGCCGTGAAACCGCCGACGAAACGGGTGCCGATCTTGTTCGATGCCTTCGCGGCGTCCTCGTTCCTCGGGGTATTGGCCGGCGGAATCTCGGCCGAGGCCGTGCAGAAGGGCCGGTCGCTCTTCGCCGAGCTCGTCGGGGAGCAGGTCGGCGCCGAGGTGTTCACGCTCGTGGACGACGGGCGGCTGCGGGAGGGCCCGGCCGCCTCTCCGTTCGACGACGAGGGTGTGCCGACGGGCCGCACCGAGCTCATCACGAGTGGCGTGCTGAACGGGTTCCTGCACAACACGTACACCGCTCGACGCGGCGGCGCGACGTCGACGGGCAACGCGAGCCGCGCGGGCTACCGTTCGACGCCGGGCGTGGGGACGTCGAACTTCTACGTCGAGCCCGGCACCGAGCCGTTCGAGCGGTTGCTCGAGGCGGCCGAGGGCGGCGTGTTGATCCAGGACGTCTCCGGCGTGCACTCGGGCGCGAACCCGATCAGCGGGGAGTTCTCGGTCGGCGCCACCGGTCTTCGGATCGGCGGCGGTTCGCTCGGCGAGCCGGTCCGGGAGATGACGATCGCGAGCACGATCCCCGAGATGCTGCGCTCGATCCGGGCGGTGGGCTCGGACCTCCGCTTCCTGTCGTCGGTGGGCTCGCCTTCGATCCTGATCGGAGAGATGACCATCGCCGGCGTCTGACGTCGCCATCGACGACGGAGGGCGCGTATCATGCCCCGCGCCCTCCGTCCGGCGGTGATCACGCCTCCGGGTGCAAGACCTCGTCGATGATGTAGACGGTGGCGTTGTCCGTGTGGATGTCTCCGCACACGACTTCGGCGCTGCCGTTCACCGTGAACTCTTCGCCCCCGCCCTCGACGGAAAGGGACGATCCCTGCAGCGACGTGTGCTCGCCCGCGAGCTCGTCGGGAGCGAGCTGGCCCTCCACGACGTGATATGCGAGCAGATCCGCGAAGTCGCCCGTCGGGTCGGCCATCATCGCCTCCATCCCCTCGGGATCGGCCG
>JBBDWS010000069.1:0-5788 GCA_040902755.1 Actinomycetota bacterium | reverse complement strand
GGCCGAGGCGGCCGTCACGATCGGCTCGGTCATCATCCCCTCGAAGCTGCCCGCACCGCTGGCCGGGACCTCCGAGCACGCCGAGCCGAACGGCCCGGCCGCCGCGCCGCCGTCTCCTTCGTTCCCGTCGCTCGAGTCGTCGCCGCACGCCGCCGCCAGCAGCAGCAGCGCCGCGAAGGCCGGGACGATCGCCGAACGCTCCATCGATCTGCTCATCCGTTCTCCTTCCTCTGCATTCAGCCCAGGTCAGCCGACCCGGACGACGATCTCGTGGTGGCCGGTCGCCCCGTCGGGGAACGGCTCGGCCCGCTCGACGGTCTGCGTGACACCGGTCCCGTCCGTCGCTCGAACGCGGAGCCGGTGATCGCCGGGTGTGGCGTCCCATCGGTAGATCCATTGCCGCCACGTGTCGACGGTGTCCTCAGCGGCGAGCTCCGCGGTCGCCCACCGACCATCGTCCACGCTCACGTCCACCCGGTCGATGCCCGTGTGCTGTGCCCACGCGACGCCCGCGATCGCGACCTCGCCTGCGCGCAGGTTGGTGAACGGGGTCGGCGTGTCGATCCGAGACATCGTCTTGATCGGCGCTCGCTCGGCCCAGCCGCGCTGGACCCAGTACGCGTCGTAGGCGTCGAAGGTCGTGAGTTCGAGGTCCACGACCCACTTCGTCGCGGACACGTATCCGTACAAGCCCGGCACCACCATCCGGACCGGGAAGCCGTGTTCGACGGGCAGCGGCTCGCCGTTCATGCCGACGGCCAGCAGGGCATCCCGCCCGTCCATCGCGATCGCGGTCGGCGTGCCGAGCGTGAACCCGTCCGCGGAGCGGCTCACGATCTGGTCGGCGCCCTCGTGCGGCCCGGCCTCGAGGAGGAGGTCTCGCAGCGGCGCGCCGACCCAACGGGCGTTGCCGGCGTACCGGCCCCCCACCGGGTTGGACACGCACGTGAGCGTGATGTCGCGCTCGATCAGCGGCCGCGACAGGAGCTGGTCGTAGTCGAGGGTGATCTCCCGATCGACCATGCCGTGGATGCGCAGCCGCCAATCCTCGGCCATGACGGCCGGTACCAGCAGGGCGGTGTCGACCCGGTAGAAGCGTTCGTTCGGCGTGAAGAAGGGCCCGAGTCCGGGTACCCGGAGCTCGGCGCCCGTCGAAGAGGGCGCGCGGCTCGCAGGCGATGGGATGCGCACGGCGGCGCGCGACGCATCGGCGCGGAACCGCCGCGCGAGCACGTTTCCTGCCCCACCCGCCGCGACCGCGGCCGCGATCCCAGCTACGCCGGTGAGCAGGAAGCGCCGCCGATCGAACCCACGGGGAACCGCCGCGTGGGCTTCCTCCGCGGCTATCGGACGGGCGGCCCAGAGGGTCGCCAGGAGGAAGATCGTCCCTGCGGCCGCGCCTGCGAACGCCGGGAGCATGTGGATGGCGGAGGCCGTCGGGCGCGTGAGCGCGGCGGCGATGCCGATCACGGCGAAGACGCCGAGCGCCGCGATCGCGATCCCGGGGCGGCGGGTCGAGATGACGCCGAGCACGCTCGCCGCCGCGGCGAGCACGAGACCGATCCCGGCGAGCAGCACCGCCTTGTCGTGTTCGCCGAAGGTACGGATGGCCAAGCTCTTCAGCCACTCCGGCGTCAGGTCGATCGCCGCCTGGCCAACCGTCACGATGGGGGAGGCCTGCGGGTCGACGATGCCGGCCACGAGCTGTGCTGCGCCGACGGCAACCCCCGCGGCGATCAGTCCGGTCAGGACGCCCAGGCCCTTCGAGCGGCGATCCGTCTCGTGCATCGTGGAACGGATGCCGAGGGCGGCCTCTGGGGCGGATCGTTGGGCCGGCTCGATCTGGTCAGGCCGGTCGTTCGCTGGATCCGTCATGCTCCGATGCTTTCAGACAGACCCTTGCCGCCTTCTTACGCGCTGGTTACTCCGAGATGAACCTTCGACGGCTCGCGCCGTCCGGCGCCTGCGACCGCGAGGCAGGGAGCCCGACCCGACGATCAGGCCACCGGAAGCGTGACCGCGAACCGCGCGCCGCTCGAGGGCCGGCTCTCGGCCGTGATCTCCCCCCCAAGCCCCTCGACGATCCGCTTGGCGAGCGCCAGACCGAGCCCGGACCCCGGGCCGTGGCGCGCCGGGTCGCCTCGGAAGAACGGGTCGAAGACGCGGGGAAGATCCTCCGGCGCGATGCCCTCGCCTGTGTCGACGACGAAGACCTCGAGGCGATCGCGCGAGGCCCGTGCCTCCACACGCACGGTGCCGTCCTCCGGCGTGTGGCGCACCGCGTTCACGAGCAGGTTCTGGATCACGCGGACGAGCCGAGGTGAACAGGAGGCGTCCTCCGCGCCGCTCAGGTCGGCGACGAGCGAAAGCCCCTTCTCCTGGGCCTGGAGCTCCACGGCGGCGACGGCGGACCCTACGATCTCGTCCAGGCGCGCTCGTCGCGTCTCGGCTTCGATGGCGCCGGCGTCGAGCTGCGCGAGCTCGAATAGGTCGTCGACCATCGCCACCAGCTGGAGGACGGATCGCCGCATCTCGCGCGAGTAGCGACGCATGCTGTTGGGATCCTCGACCACGCGCTCGTCGACGGCCTCGATCATCGCGCGCAGGCTGGCGAGCGGCGTCCGCAGGTCGTGTGAGACCGCGATGAGCAGGTCGCGACGCGTCGCCTCCGCCACGCGCTCGCGCGCCTGTGCCGTCCCGAGTCGCTCCGCCATCTCATCGAGCACGCGTCCGAGGGCGTCGAGCTCGGGTCCGGCGCCGAGGTCGCCGACGCGGGCGGCGAGGTTCCCCTCGCCGAGCCGATGCGCGCTCCTCGCCAGCCGGTCCACGGCTCGCGTTCGCGAACGCGCCAGAGCGAGCGCTGCGCCGACGCCCGCCCCCGCCGCATACAGGAACAGGACGCTCACGATGGTCGCGTCGTGCGAATCCACGGTCATCTGGCGCGCCAGCACGACGAGGTTCGCGATCGCGGCGACGGCCCCGACGACCGCGATGCCCACCATGCTCTGGCGCATCGAGGCGCCGGTGAGCAGGATCCGAGCCGAGGCGATCGCCACGAGCGTGACGGCGAGCGCCGGCGCGATCAGGGCGGCGAGGTGAGCAAGCTCGCCTGCGTCCATCCCCACCAGCGCGCCAGCAACGAGCGACCCGGTCGCCCCGACGAGGGCGACCATCGCCGCGAGGGCCAGCGCTCGCAGGCCCATCACTCGACCCCGCTCCTCGCGCGCATGCGTCATCGAAGACCAGTCACGGCTCGAACCGATATCCGATACCCCACACCGTGAGCAGGTGCACGGGGTTCGACGGGTCGTCCTCGAGCTTCTCCCGGAGCCGGCGGACATGGACGGTGACGGTCGAGGTGTCACCGTCCCACGCGAAATCCCAAACCTCGTCAAGCAGCTCCGCCCGGGAGAACGTCCGCCCGGCGTTCGACGCCAGGAGGAACAGCAGGTCGAACTCTCGCCTCGTGAGTCGCACGGGTTCGCCTCGCCGGTGAACCTCGCGCCTCGGTCCGTCGAGCTCGAGGTCGCCAAGCGTCAGGACCTCGGGAGGCGGCGGGTTCGAACGCCGGAGCACGGCCTTGACCCGCGCGACGACCTCGCGTGGGCTGAACGGTTTCGTCACGTAGTCGTCCGCGCCGAGCTCCAGCCCGACGACGCGGTCGGTCTCCTCGCCCCTGGCCGTGAGCATGATCACGGCGATCGGCCGGCGCTCGCGCATCCGTCGGAAGACCTCGAGTCCGTCGATTCGGGGCAGCATCAGGTCGAGCAGCACGAGGTCGGGCGTCGCGGCCTCGAACGCCGCGAGCGCCTTCTCGCCGTCCTCTGCGACGTCGACCGCGAAGCCCTCCTGCTCGAGGTAGCGCGCGAGGACCTCGCGAACCATCGGTTCATCGTCGACCACGAGGACCCTGGTTCCGGCCATCGATAGGGATGATGCACCTCCGATGTTGCGGATTCCTTACCGGACCTCGTCCGGTCCCCCGGATGGCGGACTTCGCGCGCAGATCCAGCTCCCGTCTCGCCGATCGAAAGACTTCCGTAAGGAGCCGCCTCATACGATGGAGTCCGTGAGCATCGAATGAGGTGCAGCGTGCGTAGGCTGTGGTCGGCAGGCTCGGAGCCGCCGCCCTGCCGGTCCGGGCTCCGCCCACCAAGCTGTAACGGCGTTCGGGTCTCGGGAGACAAACCCGGGACCCTCGCCGCCGGGGGTTGATAGGGCATGCAGATCGCAGCGACGCTCAGGCGCTCGGTCCGGCGGCACCCCGCTCGCTGGGGGGTCACCGCCATCGCCGCGGGTGGTCTGGCTGCCTTCGTCCTGTACTGGTTCGCGCCTTGGAACCTGTTCGTGGACCGGCGCGTGGACGAGGCGATCCCGATCGCACCACGCGCCGTCGCGGACGACGTGACGACCGCGGACGACGGCGCAGGGATGCCGGCGGAAGGCGCGGACTCCGACGATGACCCCGAGAGATCCGATCCCGTCACTCTCGCGTCCGGTGAGTTCCGCAGCCTGGAGCACGGCACGACCGGCGCCGCCGTGATCCTCGAGATCGAGGACGGCTCGCGCTTCCTGCGGCTCGAGGGCATCGAGACGTCGAACGGCCCCGACCTCCGCGTCATCCTGACCGACCAGCGCGTGTCGGATGACTGGCACGTCTGGGACGACGGCGAGTACGTGGACCTTGGCGCGCTCAAGGGGAACGTCGGTAACTCGAACTACGCGATCCCGGACGACCTCGACCTTTCGGGTTTCGAGACCGCGGTGATCTGGTGCCGGCGCTTCAGCGTCGGATTCGGCGTCGCGCCACTCGGGTCACCGCCCGGCTGATTCCGATCAGATGGTCGCCGAACGGATCTCCGCCGCGATCACGCCGAAGCAGGTCGCAGCCGCGGCGAGCCGGTACCACAGGAACACACCGAAGTCGTGCCGGCGCAGATACGACAGCAGGAACGCGATCACCAGGAACCCGCTGATCGCCGACGCGATCACGCCCGCCGCGAACGCTCCGCCCATCCCAGCCGGGATGCCGTCGCGCACCAGGTCGATCCCCTTGTAGACACCGGCGCCGGCGATGATCGGCATCGAGAGCAGGAACGAGAACCGCGCAGCGGTGGCGCGGTCGAACCCCATCGCGCGTCCGACCGTGATCGTGACGCCCGAACGCGACACGCCCGGCTGCAGCGCGAGCGCCTGCGCGACCCCCAGCCACAGCCCATCGCGAACACCGAGGTCGTCGAGTTGCCGACGCTGGGCCGCCCAGCGATCGACCGTATACAACACGACGCCGAACGTCGCGAGCAT
Organism: Actinomycetota bacterium; assembly: GCA_040902755.1. Taxonomy (GTDB): domain Bacteria; phylum Actinomycetota; class UBA4738; order UBA4738; family HRBIN12; genus CALGFI01. The sequence goes on along the minus strand of JBBDWS010000069.1, from coordinate 484 downwards.
CACCGCGATCAGCCACGGCTGCCCGAGGTTGTCCTGGATCAGACCTTCGAGCGCCGCCCCGGCGATCACGCCCGGGATCGTCCCCACGACGAGGGCCCACGCCAGTCGTTCGTCCGTTCCGTCGATACCGCGCCTTCGGATCGAGCGGATCCATGCAGACAGGTACCGCCCGACGTCATGACGGAAGTAGACGAGCGCGCCGGCGAGCGTCCCGATGTGCAGCGCGACATCGAAGGTCTTGTTGAGCTCTGCGTCCGAAAGGATCGGCCAGTCGAACAGCCAGGGGATCAGGATCAGGTGGCCCGAGCTCGAGATCGGCGCGAACTCGGTCACGCCCTGCGTGAGGCCGAGCACGATCGCCTGCAGGATGCTCAGGGGAACTCCTTTCCCGGACCGGGGCGCGGGACATCGTACCGGCGGTCCGGCTCCCGCCTCAGGCGGGCGGCGCGACGGTCACGGCGATCTCGGCGAACGCGGATGCGTA
>JBBDWS010000068.1:1673-4433 GCA_040902755.1 Actinomycetota bacterium | reverse complement strand
CTAGGTAGCCGGATCCGTGCTCGCGCCGTAGCGGGCCATCGCCGCTTCCGCGACCGAACCGACCTCGCGCAGCTCGCGAACGAGTGCGGGAAGGGTGTCGAGGAGCCGGTCGACATCGGATCCCGTGGTCTCCGGACCGATCCCGATCCGGAAGCTCGTCGTTCCCGGATGACCGAGATGCTCGAGCACCGATGACGCGTCGCCGGGCGCTCCCGAGCAGTTCGAGCCCGAGGCGATCCGGAACCCCCGGTCGTCGAGCGCCATGCTCAGGATCTCCGCGTCCAGGTCGGGGACCGAGAAGCAGACGAGGTGCGGAACACGCTGCGTCGGGTGGCCGTGGACGCGGGCATCGGGCACGCGCTCGGCGATCCCGGCGCGTATGCGATCGGTGAGTGGCCATTGGCGGGAGGCTTGGTCGGCCATATCGGTCAGGCGGACGGCGAGCGCGGCGGCCATCGCTGCGATGCCCGGCACGTTCTCCATCCCCGAGCGGCGCCTGCGTTCACGGTCGTCGCCGCAGGGGTAGGCAGCGATTGGGACGCCTCGGCGAACGTAGAGGGCTCCGACCCCCGCCGGGCCGCCGAACTTGTGGGCCGAGAGCGACAACAGGTCGACGTCGAGCGCGTGCACGTCGACCGGCAGGCGGCCGACTGTCTGGCAGGCATCGGTATGAAGGAGGACGCGCCCCTCGCGGCAGAGCAACGCCGCCTCGGCGACCTGCTGGATCGTTCCGACCTCGTGGTTCGCATGCTGGACGGAGGCGAGCAGTGTGCCGGACGCTCGCACTTCGCTGCCGAAGCGATCGAGGTCCAGACGTCCGTCGTCGTCGACGTCCACCAGGACGGACTCGAAACCGTCGGTCTCGAGCGTGGAGAGCACCCCGCCGACGGCCGGGTGCTCGACCGTCGTGGTCACGATGCGGGTGCCGATCTCGCGGACCGGGCGCACGCCGCCCCAGATCGCGAGCGCGACGGACTCCGTCCCGCCGCTCGTGAACACGATCTCGTCCGGTTGCGCGCCGAGCGCCTCCGCGACGGCTGCGCGCGACTCGTCGAGCAACCGGCGAGCGTCCATCCCCTGCCGGTGCAGGCGCAAAGGATCGCCGAACCGGTCAAGGGCATCCAGGAACGCCTCGCGGGCGCGCGGGTGGATCGGCGTCGCGGACGCGTGGTCGAGGTACGTCTCGGTCGTCATCGTGGCCGTCCCGTGTCTCGGTTCCGCCCATGATAGGCAGGTGTTCGCGAAGGGCCCTCGGGCGCTACGGCGTGGCGGGGGAGCGGTCGCGAAGGAACAGCGCGGAGTACAGGACGGCCGCGATGACGGCGCCGGACACCGGGCCCACCATCCAGACATACCAGTCTGACCAGCTTCCACTTGCGAACGCCGGGCCAAGCCACCGTGCCGGGTTCATCGCGGCGCCGGTCAGCGGCCCGAACGCCATGATCCCGACCGCGTACACGGCCCCGACCGCGAACGCCGCAGCCGTCTTGGAAGATCCGCGACCGTCGACGAGGAGCGCGAAGGCGGCGAACACGAGGAAGAAGGTGCAGACGGCCTCGATCACGATCGCCTTGCCGGCGGGAACGGTGGAGAAGACCAGGGGCGTGCCGCCCGACGCGGAGGTGAACGCCGACTCGGGAACCAGGTACCGGAGCAGAAAGGCGGCGGCCACGGCGCCGAGGACCTCGGCGACGACCAGGACGGCCGCCCGCGTCGTCGTGAGCCTGCCGGCGACCCACAGGGCGACCGACGCCGCCGGATTGGCCAGCCCGCCGCCCAGGTGGGCCGTGGAGGCGATCATCGCGGCGAGGACCAGCCCGTGCGCGAGCGCGACGCCCGTGAGATCGAGCCCGGACCCCGACATGATGCTCGCGCCCGCCCCGATGAAGACGAGGGCGAACGCCGCGACGAGCTCGGCGACCGCCGCCCTGGCCGATTCCACGCGCGCGACGATAGCCCAAGCAACCTTGGGTAGTATCCGCGCATGGAGGTGCTGCTCGTGTCGCCCGATCCCGCCTCGCGCGACATGATGCGCCTGGTCGTTCGGAGCATCGAACGTCGCCTTGGTTCCCCGATCAACTTCCTCGAAGCCGCGAACGGGGAGGAGGGCGTGCGGATCGCGAGGCGGGCGCGACCCGATGCGATCGTCGCGGACGAGATCGCGTCACGCGAGGGTGCGTTCTCGCTCGCGAGGACGCTGCACGACGACTTCGACCCCTACCGGGGCGCGATCGTGATCCTGCTCGAGCGACGCCAGGACGAGTGGCTCGCCAACTGGTCCGGGGCGGACGCGTGGTTCGTCAAGCCGATCGATCCGTTCGAGCTCGCTGACCGCTTGCTCGAGCTCGTGGCCAAGGGGACCGAGAAGGAGACCGCGTGAAGATCAAGGGCACGTGCCGCAGGTGCGGGAGGGAGTTCTTCGTCGAGCAGGTGATCCAGAACGGCGGCGAGTGCCCGTGGGACGGCAAGTCGTTCCAGGACGACTACGCGGCGGTGCTGGTCGACTCCCTTCGACAGGCCGAGAACGCCGGGAGCACGCTGGAGAACGCGCTGCAGAAGCTCGCCGATCTCGAGCCGGAGTTCGTCCTGGATGCCGAGTCGGTGCTGGGGCAGGCCCGGGAGGATCTCGAGAGGCTTGAGCGAGCCCACGGCATCCACCCCTGAGTTCGCGGCGAACCGGTACGGCGTCCGGGTCGAGCGCCAGGACGCGGGTTGGCGGGTCGCCATCCGGGATCCGGACGGCGCCGAGGTCACCTCGCG
>JBBDWS010000068.1:0-1573 GCA_040902755.1 Actinomycetota bacterium | reverse complement strand
CTCGACTACTGCTACGTGACGACCACCGGCCGCCGCTCGGGCAACCCGCACACGATCGAGATCTGGTTCGCGCAGCACGAGGGACGGGTGTACCTGCTCTCGGGTGGCGGCGAGGGGAGCGACTGGGTGAAGAACCTGCGGGTCCACCCGACGGTCGGGGTGCGGATGGGGGACCGCGACATGATCTGCCGCGCGTTCGTCGTGGCGGACGGCGAACAGGACGAGCTCGCTCGCCGACTGCTCCTGGAGAAGTACGCGCCTCGGTACTCGGACGACCTCACGGAGTGGGCGAGGACGGCGGTCGCGGTGGCGATCGAGCTCCCGGAGCCGCCCGCGGAGGGCTGACGAGGCCGGGCGAAATTCGGGCCTAGGTCTCCTCGAAGCCGATCGCGAAGAGCCGTTCGAGGTCGTGGGTGGAGTAGACCTGGAACGCGATCAGGGTCTCGGTCCTCGCGACGCCGGGGACCTTCGAGATGCCTCCGGGGATCACCGTCGCGAGATCGTCGTGGTTCGCGACGCGGGCGATCGCGACGAGGTCGAACTCGCCGGCAACGGAGTACACCTCGCTCACGCCGTCGATCTCCGCGATCGCCTGCGCGGCCTCGGGGATCCCGTCGATCTCACATTGGATCAGCACGACCGCGTGGACGCTCATGGATCCATCTCCCTTCCCACGCAGCTCGGCCCGGTCATCGGCGGAAGCCTACGCGCGCTCGAGGATCACGGCGAGCCCCTGGCCGCCCGAGATGCAGAGCGTCGCCAGGCCGAGCGCGGCTCCTCGGTTGCGCATCTGGTATCCGAGCGTCAGCAGCAGCCGCGCACCGCTCATCCCGATCGGGTGACCGAGCGAGATCCCGCCGCCCCACACGTTGAGCCGGTCGCGGTCGAACTTGAGCTCACGCTCGCACGCGATCACCTGCGCGGCGAACGCCTCGTTGATCTCGATCAGGTCGATGTCCGCGAGCGACAGCCCGGTGTTCTCGAGCACCTTCTTCGTCGCCGGGACCGGCCCGATGCCCATGACCTCGGGTTCGACGCCCGCCCAGCTCATGCCGGCGATCCGCGCGAGTGGCTCGAGGCCCTCGGCGCGGACGCGCGACTCGCTCATCAGGACGAGCGCGGCGGCTCCGTCCGTGATCCCGCTCGCGTTGCCGGCCGTCACCGTCCCGCCCTCGCGGAACATCGGCTTCAACCTCCCGAGCGCCTCCAGGTCGGTCTTCGGCCGCGGGTGCTCGTCGCCGGTGAGCATGGTGGCGCCGCCGCCTCGCGGGTCGGGCGCCTCCACCGAGAACATCTCCCCGGCCCGGAGCTCCTTGGAGGCCTCGGCCTTGCGCTGGGACTCCAGAGCGAACTCGTCCTGCTCCTCGCGCGAGATGTCGTACATATCGACCAGGTTCTCCGCCGTCTCGCCCATCACGAGCCCGCATAGCGGGTCCAGGAGGCCGTCGCGGTACATCGCATCGTAGGCCTTCGCGTCCCCCATCCGATAGCCGGTGCGCATCCGGTCGAGGATGAACGGGACCCGCGTCATGTTCTCCATCCCGCCCGCCAGCACCACCTCGGCGTCGCCGAG
>JBBDWS010000067.1:28375-29575 GCA_040902755.1 Actinomycetota bacterium | reverse complement strand
CTCGGCACGCAGGAGGGCGGCGACGTCGCCGTCGGGATCGGTGCTCTCCGCGACGGCCGCCGCGACCGAGACCGGGAACTCGCGTCCCACGACCGCGGCGACCTGCGCGAGCCGGCGCGCTCGGGGCTCGAGGCGGTCGATCCTCGCCACGAGGAGCGCCTCGAGCGCGGGCGGCAACTCCGCCGCCGTACCCGGCGTGATCGTCCACGTCCTCCGCCGGTCGCCGCCGGACTGCATCAGCGCGCGCACGAGCTCCTCGACGTAGAGCGGGTTGCCCTCCGCCTTCGCGACGAGCTCGTCGCGGACGGGGTCGCCGAACAGCCCGGGCGGCACGATCGCATCGATCAGCTCGCGCGCGGCGTCGGGGCTGAGCGGCGCGAGCGTCAGCTCGTCGGTCCGGTGCGCGAACTCCCCTTGCGCCTTCGAACGGAACACCCATCCTTCCGATCCGGGATCGGGTCGCAGGGCCACGGCGAGCATCACCGCCGATCGGTCGGTGAGGTTCAGGAGCCGCTCGGCCAGCTCGCGGGTCGTGCGGTTCGCCCAGTGCAGGTCGTCCAGGGCAAGGACGAGCGGGCGCTTGGCAGCCACAGCCTCGACCCAGGTCAGGTAGGCCTCGTGCTCTCGCGCCGCGAGATCGTCGGCAGAGAGCGAGAGGAGCTCGCGCTCCTGGTCCGGATCCAGCCGGATCGAAAGCAGCAGGCCGAGGTACGGCAGGATGCGCTCCTGCGCCGGACCGAGGAGCGCGCCGACCCGCGCCCGAAGCTTCATCCGCACGGCGAGCTCGGCATCGCCGTCCTCGGCACCGATCCACGTGCGCAGCACGTCGACGAACGGTCCGAACGGCGCCTCGGCCCCGTACGACGCGCACCGGCCCTCGAGCCAGGTGGCGGCCTCGCCCGTCCGGGTGCGCAGCTCCTCCAGCATCCGCGTCTTGCCGAGCCCGGCCTCGCCGACGACGAGAAGGACGTGGCCGCGTCCCGCCTGCAGATCCTGCACCGAGCTCTCGAGGCGCCCGAGCTCGCGTCCGCGGCCGACGAGCGGTGTGACGGCCCGCGGTTCCACGGAGGGCCGCGGCCCCACCAGGCGCGACGCGGAAACCGCTCCCTTCCTCCCCTTGACGGACAGGTCCCCGAGCGGCTCCAGGACGAAGATCGACGCGAGCCGGGATGCGGACCCGGGTCCGACCGCGATCGTTCC
>JBBDWS010000067.1:3800-28275 GCA_040902755.1 Actinomycetota bacterium | reverse complement strand
GGACGAAGATCGACGCGAGCCGGGATGCGGACCCGGGTCCGACCGCGATCGTTCCCGGCTCGGCTGCGGACTGCAGCCGGGCGGCAACGTTCGTCGTGTCGCCCAGGGCCACGGTCTGCGCGTCTTCGCCCCCGACGACGCCGACCGCCACCGGACCGCTGTTCAGCCCGACCCGGACGCTGAAGCCGGTGATGCCCCACGCCGACTCGACCTCGGCCGCGTATCCGCCGGCGACCCCGACGATCCGCAGCGCGGCTCGGGCCGCACGCTCCGGATCGTCCTCATGCGCCGTCGGGACGCCGAAGTACGCGCAGATCCCGTCGCCCATGTACGCCTGGACGATGCCGCCGTACTCCTCGACCGCGCGACTCATCCGAGTCACGAACTCGCCCACGAGCGCCTTCACCTCGTCCGGTCCGAGGCGCTCGCCGAGCCCGGTCGAGCCGACGATGTCGGCGAACAGGGCCGTGATCGGCCGCATCTCGTCGCGTCGGGTCGCGTCCGCCAACCGGAACCTCCTCGTGCCCGAGCCTAACGGACCCGCCGACGGGCGTGACCGAGGTCACATCGGGATGGTACGCGCGGACACCGAGCCCGTCGCGCGGCCCCCGTAGCGTCCTGCTCAAGCCGTTACAGGAAGACTCGGGAGGAAGGGAGGACGGCGATGAGCACACAGATCGGGACACTCCAGCCGAAGGCACGGGTCGCCCAGCCGATGTGGCCGGTCGCGATCCTCGCGCTGCTCGTCGTGGTGGCGATCGTTGCCGTGATCGTCACCGCGCCCGACACCACTCGCCCCCGCGACGAGACCACGTCGGTCGTGGGCGCGCCCGTCAGCACCGGGGTCCCCGCGACCCACGGGAAGCAGCTCGGGGTCGCGGCCGCGCTGCCCAACCCATTCGCCGGCACCCAGGTGAACACGCCGACCGAGCTGACCGGCGGGATCGCCTTCTCGACGGCAGGCGCGGCGACGGCCGTGCCCACCGAACTGAGCGGCCGGTTCCTGGCCGAGCGCGCCAAGCAGCTGGGGACCGAGATCGGGACCCAGACCGGCGGCAGCGGGACCGGAAGCGGCAGCGAGATCTGCGAGATCTGCTGGAAGTACCGGTGAGGATCTGAGGAGCCTGTCAGCCGGTCAAGGAGGAGCCGGCCGGGTGACCCGGCCGGCTCTTCGCACGCCCTACGCCGTGGCGCCGTGGCACTTCTTGTACTTCTTTCCGCTCCCGCACGGGCACGGCGCGTTGCGCGGCACCTTGTCGGACCTCGCCTGCGAGGACGCGCCGGCGTCCGCGGCCTGATCCTGGTCGCCGTGCGACATCTGCACCCGTTGTGGCCGGGGCCGTGAGGGCTCGTCCTGGCGCACGAGCTCGACCCGGTAGATGTACCGCACGAACCCGTCCTTGATCGAGTCGGTGAGCTCCTCGAACATCGCGAACGCCTCGCGCCGGTACTCGGTGAGTGGGTCCTTCTGCCCGTAGGCGCGGAGGTGGATCCCCTCCTGCAGGTAGTCCATCTCGTACAGGTGCTCGCGCCAGCGCGTGTCGGTGATGTTCAGCAGGACCAGGCGCTCGAGCTCGCGCATCGTCTGGGAGCCGAGCGTCTGCTCCTTCTCCTCGTAACGCTCCAGCGCGTCCTCGACGGTGCGGTCGAGGAGCTCCTGCGACGTGACCATGTCATCGAGCTCGGCGCGGGTGATCCGGGTCGGGTACACCTCGGCGAGCCCGGCCAGGAGCATGTCGAGGTCCCACTCCTCGTTGAAGACCTCCTCGGGCGCGAGCCGCTGGACGGTGGCGCGGACGACGTCCTCCACCATGTTCAGCGCCTCGTCCTTGAAGTCCTCTCCCTTCAGGATCTTCTGGCGCTCGGAGTAGATCACCTGGCGCTGGGTGTTCATCACGTCGTCGTACTTCAGGACGTTCTTCCGGCGCTCGAAGTTGAGCTCCTCGATCTGCCGCTGCGCGCTCTCGACGGCCTTCGTCACCATCTTCGCGGTGATCGGCTCGTCCTCAGGCCACTTCAGCTTGTCCATGATCGAGCCGATCCGGTCGCTCGCGAACATCCGCATGAGGTCGTCGCCGAGCGAGAGGTAGAACAACGAGTCGCCGGGGTCACCCTGGCGTCCGGAACGGCCGCGGAGCTGGTTGTCGATGCGGCGCGACTCGTGGCGCTCGGTACCGAGGACGTACAACCCGCCGAGCGCCACTACGTCCTCGTGCTCGGCATCCGTCTGCTGCTTGAACTTGCGGAAGATCGGCTCGTACTCGGCCTCGTACTCAGCCCGCTCCTCCTCGTTCATCGCGAACAGGAGGTAGCGGTCGTTGTCGAACTCGCGGGCCGCCATCTCCTGTCGCGCGAGGTACTCGGGGTTGCCGCCGAGCAAGATGTCGACGCCTCGACCGGCCATGTTCGTCGCCACCGTGACCGCGCCGATCCGGCCGGCCTGGGCGACGATCATCGCTTCCTTCTCGTGGTTCTTCGCGTTCAGGACGTGATGCGGGACGCCTCGGCGGTTGAGGTAGCCCGAGAGCTTCTCCGACTTCTCGATCGAGACCGTGCCGACCAGGACGGGCTGCCCCTTCTCGTGACGCTGGGCGAGATCCTCCACGACCGCGTTCCACTTCGCGTCCTCGGACTTGTAGATGAGGTCCTGCTCGTCGGTGCGGATCATCTGCCGGTTCGTGGGGACCTCGACCACGTCGAGGTCGTAGACCGACTGAAACTCCGTCAGCTGCGTCTTCGCGGTACCGGTCATGCCCGCGAGCTTGTCGTACATCTTGAAGTAGTTCTGGATCGTGATCGTGGCCAGCGTCTGGTTCTCCTCCTTGACGCGCACGCCCTCCTTGGCCTCGATCGCCTGGTGCAGACCCTCGGAGTAGCGGCGCCCTTCGAGGACGCGGCCGGTGAACTCGTCGACGATCTTCACCTCGCCGCTGGTCACGATGTAGTCCACGTCGCGCTTGTACAGCTCCTTCGCGCGGAGCGCGTTCTGCAGGTGATGGACGAGCGGCGTGTGCACGTGCTCATAGAGGTTGTCGAGGCCGAGTGCCTCCTCGACCTTGGCCACACCCGCCTCGGTCACGGCGACCGTGCGCTTGGACTCGTCGATCTCGTAGTCGTCGTCGCGCCGCAGACGCGGGACCAGACGGGCGAAGGTCTGGTACCACTTCGCCGAGTCCGCAACCATGCCGCTGATGATGAGCGGGGTCCGGGCCTCGTCGATCAGGATCGAGTCGACCTCGTCCACGATGCCGAAGGCGTGTCCTCGCTGCACCATGTCCTCGGCACGCATGGCCATGTTGTCGCGCAGGTAGTCGAACCCGAACTCGTTGTTCGTCCCGTACGTGAGGTCGGCGCCGTACGCGGGTCGGCGCTCCGCGGGGCTCATGTGCGACTGGATCAGCCCGACCGAAACGCCGAGTGCCCGGTAGATCCCGCCCATCCACTCCGAGTCGCGTTTGGCGAGGTAGTCGTTGACCGTGACCAGATGGACGCCAATGCCGGCGAGCGCGTTCAGGTAGACAGGCATCGTCGAGGTGAGCGTCTTGCCCTCACCGGTCTTCATCTCGGCGATCTTGCCCTGATGGAGCACGATGCCGCCGAGCAGCTGGACGTCGAAATGCCGCTGGCCGATCGACCGGCGGGCGGCCTCGCGCACCGCCGCGAAGGCCTCGGGCATCAGGTCGTCGAGGGTCTCGCCGTCCGCGAGGCGACGCCGGAACTCCTGCGTCTTGTCTCGGAGCTCCTCGTTCGACAGATCCTCGACCTCGGGCTCGAACGTGTTCACGAGGGCGACGACGTCCTCGAGCCGCTTGATCTTGCGGCCTTCACCGAGGGTTGCGATCTTCTGGATGACCAACGGGAGCCACCTTCGCGCGCGGGTGGGGGTGTTCCGACCTCCTATCGTACCGGAGCCCTCGTGGAGACCCGGAGAACGCGCTCGGGCGGGTCAGCCGGACCCGACGCGGACCGGGGTCGGCTCACGAAGCCGCGCGACCCCGAGCACGACGATCAGCACGATCGTCGCCACGCCGAACCCGAGGATGCGGAACCCCGCACCCTCGAAGACGAGGCCGCCGAGCAGCCCGGCGACGGCCGAGGACAGGCTCACGAGGAGGTCGTTGAAGCCCAGCGCGGCACCGCGTTCGGATGGATCGGTCAGATCGCTGATGACCGCGGTCGCTCCGAGGAAGGTCGCCGACCACCCGAGCCCGATGGCGAACAGTCCCACCGCGACGAAGCCTGGGGTGTCGGTCGCGGCGAACAGTGCGCCGGCGATGCTCGCCGCGCCACCGGCGATGAGGCCGGGCCGGCGCCCGAAGCGGTCGAGCGCGGCACCGATCAGCGGAGAGAACGCCCACATCCCGGCGATGTGCAGGCTGATGACGGTCGAGACCACGGTCGAGCTCGTCTCGTGACGATGCAGCGCGATCGGGGTGACCCCCATGACCGCGACCATCGCCATCTGCCCGACGGCGGCGGCGAGCACGGCCGTGCGGATCTGCGGCACGAGCAGCAGATCGCGCGGCCGCCGGCTGGGAGCGGAGGGAGCGGCCGGATCCGACGCGATCGCCAGGTCCCGGGGATCGGGCCGGAGGGACAGGGTGCAGGCCAGGGCGGCGACCGCCGCGACGGGAACGATCACCCAGGGCAGGACGCTGGGATCGAGCGCCTCGCCGTCGGCCCAGCCACGCAGGAAGGCGACGAGGAACGGACTGCCCACGGCCCCGATCGTGCCGGCGGCAAGGACGGTGCCCACGGCGCGCCCGCGGTGCGACGGCTCGTACATGTCGGCGACGGCCGCGCGGGCGAGATTGGCGCCACCGAACGCGACCCCGAACAGCACGGCACCGGCGAGAAGCAAGGGGAACGACTCGGCCGCGATCGCCAACCCGCAGACGCCTCCGGCCGACGCCAGAAGGAGGTACGAAACGGCCAAGCCCGGCTGGCGTCCGAACCGGTCCATCGCCCGGCCGAACGCGAAGGCGCCGGCCGCCGCCGCCACGAAGTACGACGCGTTCACCACGCCCACCGAGCCGTCGTGCCCGGTCATCTCGGCGGCCGCCACGCTGCCGACGATCAGCAGCACCGGGAAGGTCATCGCCGAAAGCCCCTGCGAGAACGCGAGGAGGATGGTGTTCCGGCGAACCAGACGATGCCGGTCGCCGGCCGCAAGCGCCGCCGTCGGCCGTTCGTCGGTCGGAACCGCCACCGTCAGCTGATCTCGATCATCTTCTCGCGCACGGCGTACACAACCGCCTCCATGCGCGAGTGCAGGTGCAGCTTCTCCAGGATGTTCCGGATGTGGTTCTTGACCGTGTTCTCGGAGATGAACAGCTTCTTGGCGATGTCGCGGTTGTTGAGTCCCTGCGCCACGAGCCTCAGGACCTCCATCTCGCGCTCGGTCAACCGAGGCGCGGGCATCTGCGGCTTGTCCTCGGACGCCTTGCTCATCGCCGCGAACTCCGTGAGGAGCTTGCTCGCCATCGAGGGGCTGATCCGCGACTGGCCGGCCCAGACCGAGCGGATCGCGTCGGCGACCTCCTCGATGGGGATCTCCTTCAGCAGGTACCCCGAGGCCCCGGCCTTGATGGCTTCGTAGAGGTCTGCCTCCTCGTCGGAGATCGTCAGCATGAGGATCTTCACGTGCGGGAGCGTCTCCTTGATGTCGCTCGCCGCCTCGATACCGGACCTCTTCGGCATGCGGACGTCCATCAAGATTACGTCCGGCATCAGCTCCTGAGCCTTGGTGACCACCTCGACTCCGTCGGCCGCCTCGCCGACGAGCTCGAGGTCGTCCTCCTGCTCGAGGACCATCTGGAGCCCGCGGCGGAACAGCGCGTGGTCGTCGCACACCAGCACCCGTAGCCGTTCGGACTGTTCGGCTTTCTCGCTCACCGGACCTCCCGTCCCACCGGCCGCCGGTCGCTACTCGCCGTGCGTCTCCGGAGTGCCTCGTGCGGATTTTACGCGACCGCCGGGCAGCCGCCGGGACCGGAGCTTCTCGTGATGGTCGCGGATCTGCCGCTCGAGCTTCTCCGCGACCAGGTCCAGGGCTTTGTCCACCTCTCGGGCGTCCGCCTTGGCCCTGAACGTCCTGCGCGGCGTGTCCGCCACCGCCTCGACGCGGTGCGCTCCCCCCTGCCGCGGGTTCTTCTCCGAGATGATCTCGATCTCGAGGCGGGTGAGCCTGGGTTCCATCCGCCCGAGCCGCACGAGCTTGTGCTCCGCGACCTGGCGCATGTGTTCGGTGATGCGGGCGCCGCGAGCCTTCAGCAACAGGTCCACCGGTCCCCCTTCCTCGCGGATCGACGAACGGCCGCGGTGGTGCGGGCCTGCGCTCGGCTGACCTGGTCTTTGTCCCCACACTCGCCTGCGGGGGTGATCGCCGGCCACCGGCCGCCTTCGCACCCTCTCCCGGTGAGGTCGCCCTCTCCGAGGCAGGTCTTACATCTAAACCGCGCCATGCTCACCGACCAACGGTCGGCTTACGTGGGTCGCTTCGCCCGCGGCTGGCTTCGACTTCCGGAGAGCGATTCTCCGGGCAACCACAGACCCGAACGCAGGCCCGGGGTCGAGTATAGGTCGCTCACCTCCCCGGAAACGGCGCGGGCGGCCGTCAGCAGGGAGACCTCCGATGCCCCCGCCGCCACGAGAGCGCTCGCGCACGCTGCGGCGGTAGCGCCCGTGGTCAGGACGTCGTCGACGAGCAGCACGCGGGCCGGCGCCGTTCTCGCACCCGCGAAGGCCCCGAGCATCGCCCGCCGGCGCTCGTCACCGCCCCGACGGGCCTGCGGACCGGCGTCGGCGACGCGGCGGAGAAGCGGCACCAGGGGCAGGTCCAGCCGGGGCGCGACGGCTCGAGCGAGCGCGCGCGCCTGGTCGAAGCCCCGGGCCGCCTCCCTCCGGCGCGACAGCGGCACCCACGTGATCGCATCGGCGCGCAGGTCGCACGATCCCGCCATCGCCGCTCCGAGCGCCTCGGCCACCGGCCTCCAGCCCGCGAACTTGAGGCGGTGGACGGCGCGTCGCACGGGACCCTCGAACAGGAACGGTGAACGCGCGGCGACGAGCGGCTCGGGCGGGCAGTGGCGGCAGGTTTCCACCGCTCGCGGCGCGGGCGCGCCGCACCGCGCACACCCCGGCGGCCGCAGGACGACGATCTCGGCACGGCAACGGTCGCAGAACGGCCAGGGGCCCTCGCCGCAGCCGGCGCAGCGCTTGGGGAAGAGCGCGTCGAGCAGAGAGCCGGGCACGCGCGCACGCTAGCGCACGCCACCGACCCGGCTACGGCAGCACGACCTCGACCGTGCCTTCGGCGCCCTTCCCGCCGCCGCGCAGCCCGATCCGCAAGGTGGCGACCGTGCGCAGCAAAGGATACGCCGTGATCTTGGCCCGGCCGCTGTCCTCGTCGACCTCGGCCTCGAGCACCTCGAGCCGGGCACCGTCCGCCGCGAGCTTGACGCTCAGCGGTCCCGGAGGGTCCAGGCGCAGATGCAGCTTGATCGAATCTCCCCCGCAATCCAGCTGCTCCACGACGACCTTCGCCCCGTCACCCAGCTCGAGGGTGCGACCCGGCCGGACCTGTCCCCGCCGGACGGTGGAACGCGGCCAGGGGACGGAGAAGCGACGGCCGCCGTCGTGGGTGCCGAGCGTCCCGTCGACCTCGAGGTCGCACGTCATCGTGTACCAGCCGGGCTCGAGCTCGGACACCGGCATCTCGAAGGGAACGAACACGTCGCGGTGGGGCGCGACGTCGAGCGTCGCGGGAGTCATCGGCATCGGCCGGGTCACGCCGAGCCCGATCCCGACCACGTTCGCCTCGCGGAAGACAACCTGGTGCGGGTCGGCGTCCTCGCCGCGAAGGATGAAGGCCCCCTTCACGGTCGCAGGGAAGCGCTCGAAGCGTGCCCGGACCGAGACGGGATCGGTCAGGTTCCCTGCTCCCACGACCGCAGATACTCCTCCTGCTCCTTGGTGAGCGCGTCGATCTCGACCCCCATCGACTGCAGCTTGAGGCGTGCGACCTCGGCGTCGATCTCGCTCGGGACGGGATAGACGCCGGGCTCGAGGGCCTCTCGGTTCTTCACGATCCACTCGACCGAGAGCGCCTGGTTCGCGAACGACATGTCCATGACCGCCGCCGGATGCCCCTCGGCGGCGGCGAGGTTCACCAGCCTGCCCTCGGCGAGCAGGTGCAGCTTGCGCCCGTCCGGCAGGGTGTACTCGTCGACGAAGTCGCGGATCCTGCGGACCTTGCCGCCCGCGAGATCCGCGAGCCCTTCCTTGTCGATCTCGACGTCGAAGTGCCCCGAGTTCGCCAGCACCGCGCCGTCCTTCATAACCGTCATGTGCTCGCGACGGATCACCGACGTGTCACCGGTCACGGTCACGAAGATGTCGCCGACACGAGCCGCGTCGCGGAGCGCCATCACCTGGTAGCCCTCCATCGCAGCCTCGAGCGCGGGAAGCGGATCGACCTCGGTCACGATCACGCGCGCCCCAAGCCCGCGCGCGCGTGAGGCCACGCCCCGTCCGCACATCCCGTAGCCGCACACGACGACGGTCCGTCCGGCAAGGAGCAGGTTCGTGGCGCGCATGATCGCGTCCATCGTCGACTGCCCCGTGCCGAAGCGGTTGTCGAACAGGTGCTTCGTGTTCGCGTCGTTCACCGACACGATGGGATAGCGGAGCGCTCCGTCCTCGGCCATCGCCCGCATCCTGATCACGCCGGTCGTGGTTTCTTCAGTACCACCGAGGATGTCGCCGATCTGGTCCGGCCGCTCCTTGTGAAGCAGACTGACCAGGTCCGCCCCGTCGTCCATCGTGACCTGCGGCCGGTGGTCGAGCACGGCGTTGATATGCCGGTAGTACGTCTCGTTGTCCTCGCCCTTGATCGCGTAGACCGCGATCTCGCTCGTCTCGCAGAGCGCCGCCGCGACGTCGTCCTGCGTCGAGAGCGGGTTCGAGGCGCAGAGGACGATGTCCGCCCCTCCCGCCTTCAGGGTCTCCATCAGGTTGGCGGTCTCGCTCGTCACGTGCAGGCACGCGCCGATGCGCACATCCTGCAACGGACGTTCCTTCTCGAATCGCTCGCGGATCAGCGCGAGCACCCGCATCTCGGCGGCCGCCCATCCGATCCGACCTCGCCCCTTCTCGGCGAGGCCGAGGTCCTTCACGTCGCAGTCCATCAAGACTCCTTCCGTTCCCGTTAGGTCAACCTCGGCAGAAGCTCTCGAAGGAGGCGGCTCGTGTCCCCGGCGGCGCGGTCCGCCATCGCGAGCACCTCCTGGTGCGTCGCCGGCTCCCCGGCGAGGTTCGTGTGGCTGAACAGCCCGATGACGCGCATCCCGAGCGCTCGAGCGGCGGTGGACTCGGGGACGACGGACATCCCGACGACCGTCCCTCCGCAACGCCGAAGCATCTCGATCTCCGCGGGCGTCTCGTACGTCGGTCCCGGCATCGCGACGTACACACCGCTCGTGACGGCGATCGCGAGCGCCTCCGCTCGTTCCCTCGTCAAGGCCACGAGCCCGGCGTCGTACACCTGTGACATGTCGACGAACGGAGGCGAGCCGTCCGGGTTCCGCCAGCCCCGCAAAGGGTTTGCGCCCAACATGTTGATCTGATCGGTCCCCACCACGATCGAGCCCGGAACCAGGTCCCGCTGGATGCCGCCGACCGCGGCCGTGAGGACCATCGTCCCGGCGCCGAGGATGCGGGCGAGCCTGACGGGCAGCGAGCAAAGCGAGAGCTCGTGGCCCTCGTAGAAATGGATCCGCCCGCGGAAGGCGGCGATCGGAACGCCGTCCAGCAACCCAAGCGACAAGGCGCCCGCGTGTCCGGGCACGCTCGGCGCGGGGAAACCCGGCAGATCCGTGTACGCGAACGTCTCGACCTCGGTCATCCCCTCGACCGCATCGCCCAGGCCCGACCCGAGGATGACGCCCACCGAGGGAACGAGCGAGGTTCGCTCTCGGATCACCCCGGCCGCCTCCTCGGCGAGCCGGTCCCCCGGCGACGGGTACGCATCGACGACTGCCACGAGCTCAGGCCTCCGCCAGCGCGCGCTTGAGGCGCACGATCGCATCGATCGGCGTCGGGTCCACGCCCCGGGCGATCGCGTGGTACGTCGAGACGAGGTCCCCGTGCAGGATCAGCTCGAGCAGTCGCGAGAGCCCCGAGGCGCCGCTCGCCCGGATCTCTTCGGCCTCCATCCCCGAGGAGCGCGCGATCTCGATCGACAGAGGGAACCTGGCCGCCACCTCCTCGTGCTCGCCGTGGTGCCGGAGGGCGACGAGGAAGAACGACCGCCCCGCGCCCTCGGCCCAGCCGACCACCTCGTTGTGGTCCAGCTCGGGAAGCGCGCCCCAGAACGCCGGGACCTTCGCGTTCTCGTTGAACTGCGTCTTCCATCGGTACGCGGCGGTGGCCGCGAGCCCCTCGGCGCCCCACACCACGGGGAGCCGCCCGCCGATCCGAAGGGCGAGCGTCTTCGCCGGGTTGTTCGATGCCGGGACCGCGGGGCCGTTCACGTCGAGGATCCTGCGCAGCTCGCCGAGCGTCTCGCCGAGGTCGGCGGCGGCGGACGGCACCAGCCCGACGGACTCCAAGGAGCCGAGCACGCCGAGCCCGAGATACCCGACGGCGGCTCTCGGCATGAAGGTCCCCGGCACCCGCACCGTGCCGACCTCGAGCTCCGCCGCGCGCTGCGCGAGCCGCCCTCCCGAGGTCACGGCGATCATCCGGCAACCGCGCGCGACCGCCCTGTCGAACAGCGCCAGCGTCTCGGTGGTGTTGCCCGAGTACGAGGAGACGACCACGAGCGTGTGCGGTCCGCACCATGCCGGGAGCTCCGGCGTCCGGATCACCGTGACGGGCAGACGGAGGCGTTCCGCATACAGGACTCGAACCACGTCGCCGGCGACCGCGGAGCCTCCCATCCCGCAGAAGGCGACGGCGGTGAGGCCGTTGGCAGACGGAAGCCCCTCGGCGGCGCGGCCGAGCGCGTACCCCTCGCGGCAATGGTCGGCGAGCCCGGAGACCAACCCGAGCATCCCACTCGGGTCCGCCGCGCGCATCGCCGCGGCGTCGTCGAGATCGATCACTTGCGCTTTCGGCCGGTCGAGGGCTTCTCGGCCTCGTCGATCAGCATCACGGGGATGCCGTCGCGGATCGGGTAACGGTATGCGCACGTCTTGCAGACGAGGACCTGCTCGGCCTCGAGATAGTCGAGGTCTCCATGGTCGTTCGGGCAGACGAGGATCTCGAGAAGCTCCGGGTCGAGGCTCATGCTTCCCCTCCTTCGTGTCGGATCAGGCCGAGGAGCTCCTCCGTCTTGTCCTTCAGGAGCCCCTCCGTCCTTGCCTCGACGTTCAGACGCACCAGCGGCTCGGTGTTGCTCGGCCGCACGTTGAACCACCAGTCGTCGAACTCTACCGTCAGCCCGTCCGTGCGGTCCTGCCGCCCGTCCCGATAGGTGACCGCGAGCTCCTCGACCCTCGAAGCCTGGTCTCGGACACGAGAGTTGATCTCGCCCGATGACGCGTACCGCCGGAACGGGGCGAGGATCTGGGACAGGGGCTTGCCCGCCCGCGAGAGCTGCTCCAGGACGATGACGGCGGCGATGAGCCCCGAGTCCGCCCCGTAGTTGTCCGCGAAGTAGTAGTGGCCGGAGTGCTCACCGCCGAACACGGCGCCCGTCTCGGCCATCACCTGCTTGATGAACGAATGTCCCACCCGCGTTCGGATGGGCGTCCCACCCTGCTCGCGGATCACCTCTGGCACCGCCCACGACGAGATCAGGTTGTAGACGATCGGCGCCCCGGGTTTGCGTTCGAGCATCGCGCGCGCGACGAGCGCCGTGATCTCCGAGCCGCTCACACCCTCGGCTCGCTCGTCCACGACGAAGACCCGGTCGGCGTCGCCGTCGAACGCCAGGCCGATGTCCGCGTGTCTCGCGAGCACCTCACGCCTCAAGTCGCGCTGGTTCTCCGGATCGATCGGATCCGCGGGATGGTTCGGGAACGTCCCGTCGAGCTCGGGGAACAGATGGATCAACGTCACCGGCAACCGCGCGAACACCGGAGGGACCACGAGCCCGCCCATGCCGTTCGCCGTGTCGACCACGACGGTCAACGGCCGGATCGCGGACGCGTCGATGAACGACAGGACATGTTCGACATACGCGTCCAGTAGGTCTCGTTCCTCGACGCGGCCGGGCGAGGGGGCGGGCGGGAGCTCGTTCCGCTCCGCACGTTCCAAGATCTCGGCGAGGCCCGTGTCCTGCCCGACCGGTTTGGCGCCGGGCAGGCAGAACTTCAAGCCGTTGTACTGCGGCGGGTTGTGGCTCGCGGTCAGCATGATGCCGCCGGCGTCGAGCGAGCCGGAAGCGAAGTATAGGAGGTCGGTGGACGCGAGGCCCAGATCCACCACGTCGGTGCCTTGCGAGACGATCCCCTCGCGCACCGCGGCCGCGAGGGTGGGCGAGCTGAGCCGGCAGTCGCGCCCGACGGCGATCTTCCTCACGCCGGCCCAGTCGGCGAACGCCGCGCCGATCCTGCGAGCGGTCTCCTCATCGAGCTCGTCGGGGACGACACCGCGAACGTCGTAGGCCTTGAAGATGCGACGAAGGTCGCGAGGCGGTGACACGATCACCGCATCCTACTGAAGGCGAGGCAGGGGAGGTTCGGGCGCGTTCGAGGACGAGGACGGAGCTAGGACTGCCGGGAGATCACGCCGCCGATGACCGATCGAAGCGGCACCGACTCGCCGTCGCGGTACCACCACTTCGCCTCGCACATGTGACAGGTCGTGAAGGAGAGGCCGGTCTCACCGACGTTCATGCTGATCGAGATGAGCTCGCCTTGGTGGCATTCGGGGCAGGTGTGGTCGGTGCCGTCCATGCGCATATCCTCGTCGCGACGGCGCGATCCGCATATAGCACTCCGGTTCCATTTCCGGTGGTCACCCCTGAGCAGCGAGGCATGGGCCGGGCTCGAACCGCGTATCCCCCGCCCGGCCGCCGTGCGGGGGAGGCCGGATGCCGGAGAGGGCCTACGGCTTGACGATGACTCGCGCGCCCATCTCGACGAGCGGGTACAGCTCCTCGGCGTCCGAGATGTGCATCCGGATGCAGCCGTGAGAGGCCGCGGTCCCGATCGAGGAGGAGCTCCACGTCCCGTGGATCCGGATCCCGGGGGCGTTCAGGTACATCGCCCGCGTCCCGAGCGGGTTCCCCGGCCCCGGCCCGATGGAGGCAGGAAGGTCCGCCCCCCAGCCGTCGGGATCGGGGTTGTACCAGGTCGGGTTCTCCTTCTTGTCGATGATCTCGAAGGTCCCGACCGGCGTCGGGAACGACGCTGTGCCTGTCGCCACGCGGTACTCCTTGACGACCTTGAGCCCCTCGTACAGCTGGAGGGTGTTGTCGGAGATGTCGACGACGATCGTCTGCCCGAGCGAAGCCGTCGTCACCGCGGGGGTGACCTCCTTCACGGGGATCTCGATGCGGTCCACCTGCCGCTCGAGCGCCCGGAGGATCCGCTGGGCCGCGAGCTCCACCTTCAGCTTGCTGCCGGCCTCGGAGCGACGGATCACGAGCTCTCCCTCGACGAGAGAGAACTCAGCGTCGACCGGCGGGACGGCAACCTCGTCGTACGCCTGCTCCACGAAGGCCCGGACGGCGGCCTGATCGTTCGCGAACTGGAGGGGGTATTCACGCTCCACGGGCTCGTCCATCACCCGGTGGTAGAGGCGCGAGATGAATGGCATCTCGTCGGCCAGGCCCAGTGCTCGGTCGACCGCCGCCCCTACGTCGGCGCTCATGCCGAGCGCCGCGGGCGTCACGGTCCACGCCACTCCGGCCGCTTGGACCTCGAGTGCGTCCGTGAGGCGAAGGTCGGCATGCTCCTCGACCACCCGGACGGCCTCGTCGCGGGTCATCCCGCCGACGTCGACCCCGGCGAGGGTCACGCCGGGCAGGATCCGGTCCGCGGCCGAGCGGTCGTACCGGTAGGCCGCATAGGCCGTTCCGCCGCCCAGGAGACCGAGCACGAGGAACGAGACGAGAGCGATCTTCCACCCACGTCCCGTCTTGCGCTTGTGTCGTGCGGCCACGTCAGTCCTCTCCGACCCATCCCTCGAAGGCTTCTTGGCGCGTTCGCGGGCAACACTCCATGATAAGGACGCTACCCCGCATGTCTAGGCGGGAATCCAACCCGCCGGGATCTCGATACCTAGTGCAACCGCGTAGGTAGCGAAACCTTCCCGGCCGCGCGAGTACGACGCGGCGGCCGGCACGAATGTTCCGGCGTCGGCCACCGCCAGCACCGCGCCGTCCGGAGCGGCATCCAGGAACGCCCGTGGGGCGGTCGCCGTTCGGTGCGGCGGGATCGTGAGCATGATCGGATCGGCTCCTGCCGACTCGGGCGCCAGGCCAAGCGCCAGATAGGACAGGGTCAGCTCCACCGGCTCGGTTCCCGGATTCGCGAACGCGAGCCCCGGCTGCGACGGGGAGCCCATGACGGCCGGGAGCACCACCCATGCCTGCGCCGGCACCGCCCCTCCCGTCGACCCCTGGTCGGAGACCACGCCGTAGGTCCGGCGCGCGACGGCGACACCCGGGGCCTCGGCAGTGAACACCACCGACGTCGGCCCGTTCGTCGACGCCGTGTACGTTCGCCCGGACTGCGCCGGGGGCGCCGAGTCGGCGAGTCCACCGAACGTCTGTTCCGCCTCCTCGTCCAACAGCTGTCCGCTCAGGCCCACTCGCTCGAGGGCGGCGGTCATGACGGCGAGGTCCGTCCTGCCCGCGTCGCTGCCACCCGGGAAGACGAGCGTCCCGGGTGGATCCCCCAGGTACCCGATCGTGGAGCGGACGCCGCCGCCCTGCGGTTTGATGCCGAGCGTGCCCGCCGCCACGCGACCGATCGACGCCTCGATCACGGCGGACACCGTCCGTTCGTTCTTGATCCAGTTGCTGAGCCGGACCGCCACGCTGTGGTGAGGACCGAGCACGACGTCGGTCAGGTCGCCGTGCTGGACGGGCGCCGTGCGTTCCGAGAGCAGCGTGACCGAGAACACCGCGTCGCGCGAGAAGGGATTCATCACGACCACGTAGTCGTCGTCTACGTCGGTCGCGGTCGACCCGTCGGGCAGCAGCCAACGGCCCCCGGCGGTCGCGGCGCAGGGCTCGGCCGCCAGACCGCCCTCGTCGCCGCCGGCGTGCGCCACCCAACCGACGGCAACCCACTGGTCGAACCATTCGACCGTCGAGGCGCGTTCACGGCCCACCGCCGGAACCGGAAGGCGAAGGAACGACCCCGGCTCGACGGTGAACGTCCCGCCCGGCTCGGCCCGTCCGCGGCCCATCGTCAGGATCCGGATCGTCGCCGGCTCCGTGCCCGGGTTCGCGACCTGGAGTTCGACCTCCCAATCGGCCTTGCCGCCGCCGTGCGGGCAGAACCACTCGCCCGATGGCGCGGTCGCGGCGGCGCCGGCCGACAGCGAACGCGGTCCGAGCTCGCGATCCGCATACACCGCTCCGCCGACCCCTAGCGCGACGAGGATCGCGGCCGCGAGCGCCTGGAACCGTCTCACGCGGACACCGGCTTCCTCGTGATCCACAGCGCCGCGAGCCAGAGCAGGCCGAGCAGGGCCATCTCGGCGGTGCGCATCCACTGCTCGGTGAAGATGAACGAGATGCTTCCCGGCTCGACCTCGGACGAGATTGCCCAGCCGAAGGCGGGTCGCGGAGGCAGGCGCTGCCCCTGGTTCTCGATACGCCATCCTGGATCGAACTGATCCGCGACGACGACCTCCCCCGCCGTGGCCGAGCCCGAGGTCCCGCCGGACTCGACTGGAGGGATCCGCTGGACGTCCACGATCGGGCGAGCGGCGATCTCGGGCAAGCTCGAGGCTTCCGCGGCCGGGGTCCAGGCCGGGTCGGTCGCGACGAACGCCGGCGGCAGTGCCGCGGCGTTCCGGAAGATCGTCAGACCGCCGGCGGGCACAAGGTCCAGATCAGCTTGCACGTCGAACGCGGCCGCTGCGGGTGCCGGGAGATCGCCCTCGTCGGCGACCACGTAGCGCACGCCCAACGGAGCGAGGAGTGTCCCGGCGTGCGCGGTCTCGCCGGCCAGCAGCTCCAGGAGCACCGAACGCAGGTAGTCGTAGCCGGGGCCGAACGCCGGGCGGCCGAAGTCGAGGGCGCTCGCGCCCCGCCGATCGGTCAAACCGAACCGGAGACTGGCACCGGAGGACTCGACGATCCCGATCGGGTCGCCGCCGGGAGCCGGGAAGCGTTCCCCGGCCGGCGATCCGATCCACAGGATGCGGAACTCCCCAGGCGCCGAGGCGTCGACGACGGGCCACGCCGGAGGCAAGCCGTTGGGCCGCACCTCCCACTCGGCGAGGGTGACCTGCAGCGACTGCGCTCCGATCCCCACCGCCAGCACCAACGTAAGGAGCGCCGCTCCGAACTGGCGGACCCCGAACGCCTGCTGATCCAGCCCGGACACGAGCCCGGAGGCCCCATAGGCAACGGCCGCGGCCGCGGCGAACGCGGCCGTGAGCAGGTACACGGGCGGGTTCGCGAGGGCGTCGGGCAGGTACCCGGCAGCCGAAAGCCATGCGAGCGCCATACCGGCGCCCATGACCGCGATCGCGCGAGCGACCCGGCCGAACTCCGCACGTTCGGCGGCGGCGAAACAAAGGACGGCGGCGACGGGAAGGAACGCCGCGAGCACCCAGGTGCCGGGTCCGCCGCCGGGCGCGAGCCACAGCACCGACCAGGGGTCGTCGGTGCCCACGAAGGAGGACAGGGAGGCCGCCGGATCGCTGACGATGTCGGCGACGACCGGGAAGGCGAGCAGCCCGCCCGTGGCGGCCCCTAGCATCGTCAGTCCCAGGCCCCGGCCGCGCCGGCGGCCGCCGAGGATGTGAACGACGATCATGAGGGCGATCCCCAGCGCGAGGCCGGGGAGGAAGGACATCGCGATCGCGATCGCGGCCCCGAGCCCGACCCCGAACCGGAAGGGTCGCTCGATGCGTCGCCGGGAGAAGGCCCCGTCGAGCCGGTCCCAGACGATGGGAAGGGTCGCGAAGCCGACCAGGAGCGGGATCCTGCCCTCGGAGAACGCCCACAGCGCAGTCCCGGACAGCACGTACGCGGCCGCGGCGACCACGGCCGTTCCAGGCCGAACGGTCTGACGGGCGAACGAGCGGTACGCGAAGACGGCCGCGAGGACCGGGAGCGCGCCGAGCATCAGCTTCTCGGCGAGGTCGGCATTCCCGAACGAGATCCAGGAGACCGCCCCCATCGCCCCGAGCGCGGGGCTCGACGGCTGCGCCCCGCCCAGGATGGTCGTCCGGACGCCGGAAAGGAGCTCGCCGAACAGCTCCGTCGACGATCCGGGGAAGGCGGCGAGCGCCCCGCCCTCGATCGCCTCGGGCCCGACGAAGTGACGGACGGCCACCGCCCAGAGCAGGATGCCGATCGTCGTGCCGAGCAGCACGGGGTGACCCACCGCCATGGACGCAGCACGGCGGCCCCTCGGCCGGGTCGGCTCATCCTCCGCGATGCTCTCGAAGTCCTCTTCGAGGAACTCCTCCGCGCGCTCGAACCAGCGGGGCACCCGGAGGGTCGCCGCCATGAACCGTCGCACGGCGCGGTCGCGCACCGATCGCACCGACTGTGCCCGGACCCGCCGGCGGAGGGTGCCGGGAAGATGGGCGAAGTTCCACCCCCACGCCGCAACCAGGTCGTAGGCATCTTCGAACCGGCGGCCCAGCGCGAGGAAGACCAGCCGGGCGACCCCCAGCACGGTGTACACGGGAAGGACCCACAGCAAGGTGAGGACCCCGTAGTCCTTCAGCATCGAGACGAGCGCCGCCCGCTCCGCGTAGTAGCGCGAGCTCCGATGGCGGTGCTCCGTGGGGCGTTCCCCGCGGGAGCTCGCCGATCGATGGCGGGCGACGGCCAGCGGCGTCATCAGGACCCGGAATCCCGCCAGTCGTGCTCGCCAGCAGAAGTCGAGGTCGTCGTGCCGGCCGGCGTAGCGTTCGTCGAACATCCCCGTCCGCTGCCAGGCCTCGCGCGAGATCAGCATCGCCAAGTCCGACACGAACAGGACCTCAAGGACCCGGTCGTACTGCCCCTGATCCAGCTCGCCGTCCTGGAGCGGGGTGTAGGGGTGGCCGAAGCGGTCCGTCGATCTCCCGACCTCGCGGAGCAGGCGATGGTTCTCCCAGTCCACCACCTTGGGACCGACGATCCCCACCCGTTCGACACCGCGGATCCCCTCGGCCGCCTCGACCATCCGCGCGACCGCGTCCGGGCCGAGCGCGGTGTCGTCGTGCAGGATCAGGAGGTAATCGGCCGCCTGCGCCGCGGGGAGCTGGATCGCGGCCTGCACGGCGCCGGCCAGGCCTCGATTCTCGGGGAGACGGATGATGCGCTGCTGCCCGAGCGCCTGGACGAGGAGGTCCGCCGTTCCGTCCGTCGACGCGTTGTCGACTGCCACGACGCCGAGCCGGGCATGCGTCTGCGAAGCGAGTGATTGGAGGCACTCGCGTAGCCAACCGGCGGCGTCTCTCGCGACGAGCACGACGAGGACGCTGGGGTCCCGGACGGCGTCGGCGGCGGCTGGGCGTTCTCCTAGCGTGGTGGCCATGAGGTGCGCGCGCGCGCGGCCGCGAGCCTAGCACGCACGTACAGGAGGAACGCGGAAGGGGGGCGAGTCGCCCCCCTTCCGAATCTGGATCAGGCGGCTACCGCTTCTTCGCGGTGCTCCGCCTCTTCGCCGTCGACTTGCGCCTCGTGGACTTCCTCGCCGCAGGCTTGCGCGCGGACGTCCTCTTCTTGGCCGTCGACTTGCGGGCCGCGGGCTTGCGCGCCGCGGTCTTCCGCTTCCTCGTCGACTTGCGCTTGGCGGTCGACTTCTTCGCCGCTGACTTACGGCGAGTCGTCTTCCTGGCCGCGGTCTTCCGCTTCGCCGTCTTCCGCTTCGCCGGCGTCCGCTTCCTCGTCGCGGCCCCCTTCTTGGCGGCGGCGGAGCGTTTCGCGCTCTTCCGCTTCCTCGTGGCGGCCGCCTTCTTGGCGGCTGTCGACTTCTTTCTCGCTGGAGACATCGGTCACCCCCTTCCTCTGCTCAGGACGCCATGCGCTTCAGGCGTCGCCGTTCCCGTTCGCTCATCCCGCCCCACACGCCGTATCGCTCGTCGCGACGGAGCGCGTAGTTCAGGCATTCGATGCGGACGGGACAGTCTGCGCAGATCCGCTTGGCCTCCCTCGATGAGCCTCCCTTCTCGGGGAAGAAGACCTCCGGATCGTGCTCTCGGCATCGAGCCCGTTCCTGCCAAGGGATGTAGTGATGCACCGCTCTCTCCCCCCTGAATCACACGCGTGTGATTCTGGGCCATCGTTCCCCTCCTTGACAAGGGGAAAAGTCGAGTTCCGGAGCATCTCTTCATACGTCCCCGCATGAATCGAATACAGCCTGGAGGCGATGTGCAAGGGTTCGGGGGCAGAAATCTTGCAGTCAATCACCTTGACGGCTTCCGTCAAGGTGGTTGACGGAAAGGCCCGCCAGCGGGTCTTCGGGGGCGCGTCAGTCGCGTTCGGACGCGACGAACGCTCCGGTATCGTCCGTCGGGGGTCGCTGTGCATCGTTGCGGTGCAAAGGTTCGTACGTGGTGGAACGCTGGACGGGGATGCGACCGATCGCACGGATGGCTTCGACGAACTCCTCGGGCTCCTTGCGGATCCCCCACTCCGCACCCGCCATACGGCTGATGGTCTCCTCCATCAAAGTTCCGCCGAAATCGTTCGCGCCGCCGTTCAAGATCGCCTGCGAGGCCGCGATGCCGAGTTTGACCCAGGACACCTGAACATTGTGGATAACTCCGTCGAGCAAGATCCGCGCGACGGCGTGCATCCTCCGGTTCTCGTCGAAGGTCGGACCGGGCCGAGCCTTGCCCGCGAGGTAGATCGGCGCGTTCTGATGGACGAAGGGCAGCGGAACGAACTCCGTGAATCCGCCCGTGTCGCGTTGGATATCTGCCAGGCGCCGGATGTGGAAAACCCAGTGCGGGGGCGCGTCGACGTGCCCGTACATGATGGTCGACGAGCTCCGGATCCCGAGATCGTGGGCCGTTCGCACGATCTCCTCCCACGTGTCGGCCGGCAGCTTCCCCTTCGTCAGGACCCAGCGGACGTCCTCGTCCAAGATCTCCGCCGCCGTTCCGGGGATCGTCCCGAGGCCGTGCCGGCGGCACTCGGAGAGGAACTCGGCGAACGAGACGCCGAGCTTGGTCGCGCCGTTGAGCACCTCCATCGGGCTGAAGGCATGGATGTGGATGTCCGGGGCGGCGTCCTTCACCGCGTCGAGCAGGTCGAAGTAGAAGGACCCCGGCAGGTCCGGATGGATGCCTCCCTGCATGCAGATCTCGGTCGCGCCCCACGAACGCGCTTCGCGCACGCGCTCGGCGACCTCGTGGAGTGTCAGCGTGTAGCTCTCGGCGTCCACCTCCCGCTGGGCGAACGCACAGAAGCGGCACCCCACGTAGCACACGTTCGTGAAGTTGATGTTGCGGTTCACGACGTACGTGACGGCATCCCCCACGGCCTCGCGTCGGAGATCGTCGGCAACGTCGCAGAGTGCATCGAGCGCCGGTCCTTCGGCGCGGAACAGCGCGAGGGCCTGGTCGTCGGTGATCGCACGATGCCGCGTCGCCAGTCGGAGCGCCGTCTTGATCTCCGCGTCGAGCCTCTCGGGCGCGATCGCGGCCTCCGCCCAGGAGCGGGTGACCGGCAACGCCTCCATGTCCCCGTACACGGCCTCGGCGTCGGCGCGAAGTTCCGCCCCCTGCACCTTGGCGAACGTGAGGTCGATCGTGCGCGGCTTCCACTGCACGTCAGGGTCCTGCCAGGGGATCGGCTCGGGGACCTTGCCGGCCACGGCGAGACCGTCGGGGGCCGCGAGGGCCGCCACCGGCGCCCGCATCTTCCCGGCCAGGTACGGATCCCGCCGGAGCACGAACGCCGGGTGGATCGTCAGCCGCTCGCGCAGCTCGAGGCCGCGCTCCGCGGTGCGTGCCCTCAGGGCCTCGATGGCGGGCCACGGCCGTTCGGGGTTCACGTGGTCGGGCGTGAGGGGCGAGACGCCTCCCCAGTCGTCGATCCCGGCATCCAACAGGGCGAGCTGCCCGGTCGGATCCGACAGGTTCGGCGGCGCCTGGACGGTGATGCGGGGCCCGAGCAGGACCCGTGTCGTCGCGACGGCCGCGAGGTACTCCTCTTGTTGGGGGGCGGGCGAGGCGTGCATCGCCGTTCCGGGCTTGGGCAGGAAGTTCTGGACGATGACCTCCTGGACGTGCCCGTAGCGCCGGTGCAGTTCGCGGATCGCGAGGATCGACTCGGCGCGCTCCCGGAGGGTCTCGCCGATCCCCACCAGGATTCCCGTCGTGAACGGGATCGCCAGGCGCCCCGCGTCCGAGATCGTGCGCAGGCGAACGGCGGGGACCTTGTCCGGCGAGCCGAAGTGCGTCCCACCGCGCTCCCCCAGCCGCGCCGAGGAGGTCTCGAGCATCAGGCCCATTGAAGCGCTCACGTGCTTCAGGCGGGCGAGCTCCTCGTAGGACATCACGCCGGGATTCAGGTGGGGAAGCAGGCCGGTCCGCTCGATCACCTGGATGGCGACGGCGCGAACGTAGTCCAGGGTCGAACCGTAGCCCCGGGCGGCGAGCCAGTCTCGAGCGACGTCGTACCGGTCCTCGGGACGGTCGCCGAGGGTGAACAGCGCCTCCTTGCACCCGAGCTTGCGGCCGGCCTCGGCGATCGCCACCACCTCCTCCGGCGTGAGGAAGGGAGCGTCCAGTCGCGCCGGCGGCTTGGCGAACGTGCAGTAATGACAGTGGTCGCGACAGAGCATCGTCAGCGGGACGAACACCTTGCGCGAGTACGTCACCGTGGTTCCGTGACCGAGATCGCGCAGCCGGGCCGCGACGCTCATGAGCTCGGCGAGGGCATCGCCCCGCGCCTGCATCAGGGCCGTCGCCTCGTCCACCGACAGCGACTTGCCGGCGTGCGCCCTCGCGACCGCGCGGGCGACGGCGTGGGCGGTGGACTCGGGCATCCGGCGGCGAGCGTACTACGCTGCCCGCCATGCGCATCACCGCGCTCGCGGGTGGGATCGGCGCCGGGAAGTTCCTCCGCGGCCTCGTGCGGGAGGTCGAGGAGTCCGACGTCACCGCGATCGTGAACACGGGCGACGACATCTCGATGCACGGGCTGCACGTCTCCCCCGACCTGGATTCCGTCACCTACTGGCTTGGCGACGCGTTCGACCGCGAGCGCGGGTGGGGACGTCGAGACGAAACGTTCCGAGCGACGGAGGAGTTGCGCCGCTTCGATCCGGATCTCGCGTGGTTCAACCTCGGGGACCAGGACCTCGCCACCCACCTGTTCCGGACGAACCTGCTCGCATCCGGGACCGGGCTCTCGGAGGTGACGGCCCGTGTCGCGGCTCGCTTCGGCATCCGCGCACGGCTGCTGCCCATGACGGAGGACCCGGTGACGACCCGCATCGTCGTCGCCGCCGGGGGACGCGAGCTCGACCTGCACTTCCAGGAGTACTGGGTTCGCCGCGGCGCGCGCGACGACGTGAAGTCCACACGGTACGAGGGAGCGGGCGCGGCGCGACCGGGACCGGGCGTGCTCGACGCGATCGCGGAGGCCGACGCGGTGGTGATCTGTCCTTCGAACCCCGTCGCGTCCATCGGTCCGATCCTCGCGGTGCCGGGGGTTCGGGAAGCCGTCGAACGCCGGCGGGACCGCGTGGTGGGCGTGAGCGGCATCGTCCGCGGGGCGCCGCTCGCGGGGATGGCCGACCGGCTCATGCCGGGTGCCGGCGTCGAGGTCACGGCCGCCGGCGCCGCCGACTTCTATCGCGGTCTCCTCGGCGCCTGGGTGATCGACGAGGGCGACCGCTCGTTGGCCGCGCGTATCGGGTCGAACGGGATCCGAGTGGTCGTGACCGACACGATCATGGTCGACGACGCCGCAGCGAGGGCGCTCGCGCGCGTCGCGCTCGACGCGATCGCGTGAGCGGGATCGAGGTCCTTCCGGTCGAGGGACTGCCCGAGGTCCGCCCCGGCGACGACCTCGCGGCGCTGCTCGCCCCCGCGCTGTCCTCGATCGGCGTTCGCGACGGGGACGTGATCGCGGTGACCCAGAAGGTGGTCTCGAAGGCCGAGGGCCGTGTGGTGCCCGAAGGCGCCGGCCGGACAGCATGGGTCGAGCGGGAAACCGCCAGGGTCGTCGCGCAGCGCGACGACCTCGTCATCGCCGAGACGCGCCACGGCTTCGTCTGCGCGAACGCCGGCGTGGACGCCTCGAACGTGGAGGCGGGCTTCCTCTCGCTGCTCCCCGAGGACCCCGACGGCTCCGCCGAGCGACTCCGAACCGCCCTCGGCGCGCGGCTCGGGTCCGAGCTCGCGGTCGTGATCACGGACACGTTCGGGCGCCCGTGGCGGCAGGGGCTCGTCAACGTCGCGATCGGATGCGCGGGGCTTCCCGCGCTCGTCGACCTCCGCGGCACGTTCGACGCCCAGGGCCGCCAGCTCGAAGCGACGATCGTGGCCCTCGCGGACGAGGTCGCGGCGGCGAGCGGTCTCGTGATGGCGAAAGCCTCCGGCGTGCCGGCGGCCCTCGTGCGCGGGGTGGGACTCGAGGCGCCGGCCGGAACCGCCCGCGAGCTCGTCCGTCCCGCCGGGGACGATTTGTTCCGGGAATCCCCGCTCTTGTCGATCTCGGCCCGGCGCACGATCCGTTCATTCGGTCCGGGCGACGTGCCCGAGGCGGTGGTCCGAGAAGCCGTCGTCGCCGCCTGCACCGCTCCCGCGCCGCACCACAAGCGGCCGTGGCTCTTCGTCGCGCTGCGCTCGGCCGCGGCGAAGCGGCGGCTCCTCGGCGCGATGGCCGAGGCGTGGCGCGAGGACCTTCGCCGCGACGACGCGCCGGCGGCGACGATCGAGCGCCGCCTCGCCGCGAGCGACGCGGTCCTCGGGGCGGCTCCAGTCCTGGTGGTCCCGCTCGTCCGGTTCGCCGGCTCCCACGCCTACGTGGACGAGGAACGATCGACGGCCGAACGCGAGATGTTCCTGCTCTCCGGCGGGGCCGCGATCCAGAACCTCCTGCTGGCCTTCCACGCGCAGGGGACCGCATCGTGCTGGATCAGCTCGACGCTGTTCTGTCAGGAGGAGACGCGGGCGGCGCTCGAGGTGGGCGACGAGTGGCACGCGCTCGGCATCGTCGCGGCCGGTCCCATGCCGGCGGGGGCCGCGTCCCCGCGGCCCCCGCTCGACATCGCCGAATACCTTCGCGAGCGTTGAATCAGCCGAGGGGCACGAGCCCTTCGACGAAGTACCAGACGAAGATCGCGGACACCAGGTACAGGAGCCAGTGGACTTCCTTCCACCG
>JBBDWS010000067.1:0-3700 GCA_040902755.1 Actinomycetota bacterium | reverse complement strand
CCGGTCAGCACCAGGGCGGCGATGACCAGGCCCTCGATCACGATCACGCCCATCGCCTGTTCCCAGGTGAGACCCGCGGCCCCCACCAGCGTGAACGCGACGAACGCGTTGAGCCCGAGCCCGGCGGCCATCGCGAACGGGTAGTTCGTGAAGAGGCCCATCGCGATCGTCAGGACGCCGGCGGCGAGCGCCGTCACGGTGACGAGCTGGTCGAACGGGAGGCTGGTCCCGTTCGAGTCGGGCACCGACGACAGGATCGCCGGGTTCACCACGAGGATGTAGGCCATCGTCAGCCACGTAGCGAGGCCGGCGATCACCTCGGTCCGGACGTCGGATCCGCGCTCGCGGAGGTGGAAGTAGCCCTCCAGTCCCCCGGGGCCCCCGGTCCGGTCTGGCCGGGTGTCCGTTACCGCCATCGCGTCCCCCTTCCCATGGCCCGGAGGGCGCGGCCGTCCCCCGGGCGCCATCGGGGAAGGCGACCGCAGCATAGAAAGGCGCGGGCGGCGAGGCAAGATGATCCGAGCACGAACCGCGGCCGGTTCATTCCGCGGCCGGCCGCTATCCTGGCGGGTCCCGCCTCGAAGCGGGATCGACCATGACGGATCGACGAACCTCCACCGAGGGCCGCACCACGAAGGCCGAGCGCAGGGAGCAAGCGCGGCGAGAGCGCTTCGAGCTCCGTCGGAAGATGGCGCGCTCGAAGCGGAACCGGCGGATCGGGATCGTCGTGTCCGCGCTCCTGGTGGCGGCGGTGGTGGCGTTCGTGGTCACCCGGCCGTCCACGAGCGTCGCGAGCCCGCAGGAGCTCCTCGCCCAGGCCACGCAGGCCAAGCAGGTGGCCGGGTGCGGCCCGGTCGAGGACGTCGGGCCGTTCCAGCCGAGGGACCGGGACCGGGCGCATCTCGCCGACCCGACGCAGGCGCCGCCGCTCTCGGGGTACCCCTCGGTGCCGCCCGCGTCTGGCCCACACGACCCGATCCCGCTGAGCTACGGGGTCTACGAGACGCCCCCGCCCATCTTCCGGGTGATCCACTCCCTCGAGCACGGCGCCGCCATCGTCTGGTACTCGCCTGACGCGAGCGGCGCGGAGCTGGAGGCCCTGAAGGAGTTCTACCGAGACCCCGACGTCGGCTCTCGCGTCATCGTCGCTCCGTACGACTACCCGGCCGACGTGGGGGCTGGACGGCTCCCCGCGGGAACGCAGATGGCGCTCGTGGCGTGGCACCACGTCGAGCGCTGTGCCCGGGTGAGCCTGGCGGCGGCGTTCGACTTCAGCTCCGAGTACGCTGCGCCTCCGTTCGGTTCGCGCCCCTACCTCGGCAACGCGCCCGAGCCGGGCGGAGCCCTCTAACCCGGACAAGGGACGGCGATGGCGAAGAAGCGACGCAAGCAACACAACCGGCCGCGCGGGCCGGCGCAGGGAACCGTTCGAGCATCGGGGCGGCCCGACGAGTCAAGGGTGGATCCCGAGCCGCGGTCGGGCGCCGACCCGCAAGCCCCCCAAGCCCGCCGGCCCGGCGGCGGAGTACGTGGGCCGGCCGATGCGGGGGCGCGGTCGCGCGCCGAGAAGAAGGAGATCGCGCGTCGCCAGCGCGAGGACGTCCGGAAGATCGTCCGGCGCCGACGCGCGATCAGGCGCGCGCTGCAGGTCGGGATCCTTTCGGCCATCGCGGTCGGGGCGGTCTGGTTCTTCACCAGGGCACAGGCGCCCGCCGATATCCCACAGAGCGCGATCCGTGCCGCCGAGGCGGCGTCGTGCGGAGACGTGCAGACGCCCGCCGGGGGCGCGCCCGGCGGACTCCATCTCGCCCAAGGCGAGCCGTTCACGTACGACCAGCACCCGGCGACCTCCGGCAGACACGCCCCCGCCCCGCTGCCGCCCGACCCGCAGGTGTATACGGCGCCGGTGGACGAGACGGCCGCGGTGCACAACCTCGAGCATGCGTACGTGCTGATCTACTACCGCGCCGACGGACCGGACGCGCTCCCGGACGATGTCGTCCAGGAGCTCGCGACGCTGACGGAGTCCGAGGACAAGGTCATCATGGCTCCGCATCCTTCGTTGGACGAGGGCGCCTCGCTCGCCCTCGCCGGGTGGAACAAGCTGTGGGAGTGCCCGGCCGGGGTGACCGCCGATCAGGCGCGATCGATCGCCTCCGGCTTCATCGAGGCCTTCCGGGGATCGCGCAACGCTCCCGAGCCGAACGCCGGCTAGCGCTCAGCCGACGTTGCACGACTCGTCGTTGCACGTGATGACGCCGCCCTGGAACCGCGCGCGCAGGTTTCCGTTCGACAGGCGCCGGACGTCCGTCGTCGGGAACCCCAGGTTCCCGCTCGGGCCCCCCGCATCCAGGTAGGCGCCGAGGACCGGCCCGTGCAGCTCGTGGGCGCCCGGGCCCTCCTTGAGATAGATCGTCGCGTCCTCGAACTTCTGCCGGAAGCCGCCGGCCACGGCCACCTGCTGCGACATCGGCAGGCCGGGTGAGCAACCCAGCCCGTCGTACTTCAACCGGATCGCGCCCGTGATGCTCCGGTCGGCGTCGATCCACACGCGGTCGTCGCGAAGGCCGAGGGCCGAGCGCAGCGCGGTACCGCTGACCGGTTTCGCGCCGTTCTCCCCCCTCACCGTGACGGAGATGATCCTTCCCGAGACGCCGCGCTGCGGATCCGTGAAGCCGGTGATCGTGCCGATGCCGAGCGAGAGCGATTTCGTCACCCGGCCGGCGGTGTAGGTGACCTCCCACGTGGCGCTCGGGTTGGCGGACGTGTAGTCGCCCGGGTCGCACACGCCGCGGAGATACCCGATCGGCGTGCCTCCCCAGACGTTCTCGTTGTCCTCGGTGAACCCGCCAGAAGACGACATGTAGAAGGCCTGGATCGTGTCGCCGGCGTCGACGACGACCCGGTCGTCCGTGTCGTCGACGGCCCGGACCCACCGGTCGCCGTCGAGCCCACCCTCCTTGTCCCAGCCGGCGTAGACCTGGTCGAACGAGCTCGCGTAGAGCGCGCAGTCGCAGACGGAGCGGTGCTGCGTGCTCCCGGCTTTCGTGAACGCGTACGTGCGAGCGGCGATCGCCTGTGCTTTCAACGCCGTCGCCGGCCAGCTGCTGGGCACCTCGCCGAGCCCGTAGAGGTACTCCTGGGGCGTGATCACGAGCACGAGGCGCATCGCGCACGAACCCGTGCAGTTGTACAGGCCGAACTCGATCCAGCCGCGGTTGTACGTGTGGAAGGCCTCGGGGACACGCACGTGCGCCTGCTGCGGTTGGAACACGGCGAAGATGGGTTCGTTCGGGCCGCCCACGCGATCGACCGTGTCGCCGCTCTGGTCGACGATGCGATAGCGGGCATCCGCGACGCGGACCCGCCACGTCTGCCCGTTCGGGATCGTCGCGACGACGTCGCCGGTGGCCGGGTCGCCCAGACGGAGCTCGACGTCGCCCGACCGCGCCTCCAACCGCACGGAGTCCCGGCCCTGGACCAGCCCGATCCGGAAGCGCTTGGGGTGTTCGTGATCGGTCCCGATCCGGGTTCCGGAGTAGTAGTGGCGCAGGATCCGCGCGGGACTCCACCCCTGTTTCGAGAGTCCGTACGCGCCCCACTGCGACATGCCCAGTCCGTGCCCGAAGCCGGAGCCGAAGAACGTGAAGTCATCGTTGTCGCCCTGGGCATGCGCGGGCGGCGCCGCGAGAGCGGCGAG
>JBBDWS010000066.1:0-29675 GCA_040902755.1 Actinomycetota bacterium | reverse complement strand
CGTCGGCCGGCCACTCTTGCCCGCCGGCCGCGAGGATCCGGCCGAGCTCGCCGACGCGCATGCCGGCCTCCGCGACGACGATCATCTCGGCGGGCTCGTACGCGACCAGCCGATCCATCTGTGTCGTCCACAGCTCGGCGTCGATCTCCGCCGGGTTCCCCTTGTCGACGTGACGCCGGCCGCCGACGACCAGCAGTCTGCGCCCCTGGCCGTCCGCACGCCGGACCGCGTCGACGACCTCCGCCTTGGACTGCGGATGGATCAGATCCATGCGCCCTCCGGAAGGTCCGCCGCAGCCTCGGCCGCGACCGAGCCCCGCGCCATCGCGAAGTCGCCGCAGCGCGCGCCGTCCGGGAGGACCTTCAGCGGGTTCATCCGGCCCTCGGGGTCGAAGGCCGAACGCAGGCACGCCTGCGCCGAGAGATCCTCCGCGGTGAACACGAGCGGCATGAAGTCGCGCTTCTCCAGGCCGATGCCATGCTCTCCCGACAGCGCGCCACCCGCGTCGACGCAGAGGCGCACGATCTCGTCGCTCGCGCGCAGGACGCGCTCGAGCGTTCCCGGCACGCTGCGATCGAACGACAACAGCGGGTGCAGGTTGCCGTCCCCGGCGTGGAACACGTTCGTGACGATCAGGTCGTGGCGCCGAGCGATCTCGTACACGCCGTCCAGGACCTCGACGAGCTTGGAGCGCGGCACGACGCAATCGTGCAGGTGGTAGTGCGGCGCGATCTGCGCCACCGCGCCGAACGCCGACTTGCGCCCCTTCCAGATGAGCGCGCGTTCGTCCTCGTCGGCCGCGACGCGGATCTGTCGAACGCGGTTCGTCCTCGCGGCCGTCTCGACGACGCGGCTCTGGGCCTCGACCGCTCCGAGGGTGCCGTCGACCTCGACGATCAGGATGGCCGCGGCGTCCGTGGGGTACCCGGCGTGCGCGAAGCGCTCGGCGGCCACGACGATGCCGTGGTCCATCATCTCCATCGCGGCCGGGACGACGCCGCTCGCGATCACGTGCGAGACGGTTGCGGCGCAATCGGCCACGGAATCGAAGTCCAGAAGCATCGTGCGAACGTCGGAGGGCAGGGGAGTCAAGCGAACGCACACGCCCCCGACGATCCCGAGCGTTCCCTCGCTGCCGACCAGGACGGCCCGCAGGTCGTAGCCAGCCGCTTCCGGCGACTCGGAGCCCAGCCGCTCGACGGACCCGTCGGGTAGGACGACGTCGAGGGCGAGGACGTGGTTCGACGTGACGCCGTAGGCGAGGCAGTGAGGTCCGCCCGCGTTGGTGCTCACGTTCCCGCCGATCGAGGACGTCTGCTGCGACGAGGGGTCGGGCGCGAACGTGAAGCCGTGCGGCCGAAGGGCGTTCGCGAGGTCGAGGTTCGGCAGTCCGGGCTCGACCCACGCGAGTCGGTCCTCCGGCCGGACCTCGAGGATCCGGGTCATCTTCGACGTCACGACGACGAGCGCATCGCCGATCGGCGTCGCGCCACCCGCCAGGCCGGTGCCCGAGCCGCGAGGCACGACGGGCAGCCCGTGTTCGGCGGCGATCCGCAGACATGCGGCGATGTCCGCCACCGAACGCGGGAACACGACGAGCGCACAGGCCCCTTCGACGAGCGAGGCGTCCCGCGCGTAGAGCTTGAGGGCGAGCGGATCGGACAGCACCTCGTCCGGCCCGAGGGCTTCTTCCAGAGAGCGGCGGGCGGCCTCCACGTCGGCCATCGCGGGCTCAGGCTAGCGGGTTCTTCAGACGACCTTGCCGGGTTGCCCGTCCGGGGTGGTGAGCGCCCGCCCCTCGGCCTGCCACTCCTCGAGGCCGTGCTCGAGGTTGTAGACGGTGAAGCCGCGGGCCCGAAGCATCAACGTCGCGAGCTCGCTTCGGTTGCCCGACCGGCAGACGACGACGGTCGTCTTGGCCGCGTCGAGCTCGCCGATCGCGCCGGCGAGGATGGAGTTCAGCGGCAGGTGGACCGAACCCTCGATGCGACCGGCCACCCACTCGTACGGCTCGCGGCAGTCGACGATCTGCACCTCGTCGAGACGCTCGGCCAGGCCGGCGGACGTCTTCAGGTCGGTCGCAAGATCACCCATCGCGGGGATGCTAGCAGCGCCATCCGGAACGCCCGTCGCCGCAACTCATCCGAGCGCCCGTTCGAACGCGCCGAACGCATCGCGCCCGAAGAGCACGAACCGGACCTTCTCGACGTCCGTCCGCGCGCCACGCACCGCCTGCAGCGCGATCGACGCGGCCTCCTCGAGCGGGTAGCCATACGCGCCCGTCGAGATCGCGGGGAAGGCGACGGTAGCCACGCCGAGCTCATCGGCCACGCGCAACGACTCGATGTGGCAGGACGCGAGCGCTGCTGGCGGATCGTCGGAGCGCGCGTAGACCGGACCCACCGTGTGGATGACCCACCGCGCCGGGAGATCCCCCGCCGTCGTCGCGACCGCCTGCCCCGTCGGCAGTCCCTCCGGGTAGCGGGTGCTCCGGATCTCGCGGCACTCGGCGAGGATCTCGCGCCCGCCCCTGCGATGGATGGCGCCGTCGACGCCGCCGCCGCCGAGGAGCGAGGAATTTGCCGCGTTCACGATCGCGTCGACGTCCTGTTCGGTGATGTCGCCCCGGACGAGCTCGATCCTGGGCTCCATGCGCTCATCGTAGCCACGGCTCCGACGCCGGGCAGCCGGCCCCTCGAGACACGCCTCGGGCGCACGCCGGTTCGACCTGGGAACCGCAGGTGAGGTTGAATGTCCGGGCTGAGCCGTCGAAGGAGGTTCCGTGGCCGAGATCGTATTGGAGGACGTCAGCAAGATCTACCCGGGTGGGGCCGTCGGTATCTCGGATCTGAACCTGGACATCAAGGACGGCGAGTTCATCGTCCTCGTCGGGCCCTCGGGGTGCGGGAAGACCACCGCGCTGCGCATGGTGGCCGGTCTCGAGACGATCACCGACGGGACGATCCGCATCGGCGACCAAGTGGTCAACACCGTGCCGCCCAAAGAGCGGGACATCGCGATGGTGTTCCAGAACTACGCGCTGTATCCGCACATGACCGTCTACGACAACATGGCGTTCGGGCTGAAGCTCCGGAAGCTGTCCAAGGAGGAGATCGACCGCCGGGTCCGCCAAGCGGCCTCGATCCTGGGCCTCGACGACTTCCTCGAGCGCAAACCCAAGGCGCTTTCCGGTGGGCAGCGGCAACGCGTCGCGATGGGCCGCGCGATCGTGCGCGAGCCCAAGGCGTTCCTCATGGACGAGCCGCTGTCGAACCTGGACGCGAAGCTCCGCGTCCAGATGCGCTCGGAGATCGCCCGGATCCAGCACGAGCTCGGCGTGACCACCCTGTACGTCACGCACGACCAGACCGAAGCCATGACGATGGGCGACCGCGTGGCGGTGATCCGCAAAGGCGTTCTGCAGCAGGCCGACACGCCGCAGTACCTCTACGACCACCCCGTGAACCTCTTCGTGGCCGGTTTCATCGGCTCGCCGGCGATGAACATGGTCGAGGCGACGCTCTCTCGTTCGAACGACTCCCTCACGCTCGAGTTCGGTGGCTTCCGGATGGGGATCCCGGCCGACGTCGAATCGACTCGCCCGGCGCTTCGTGCGTTCGAGGGCAAGCGGATCATCCTCGGCGTCCGCCCCGAGGACATGGAGGACGCGGCCCTCGGATCGGACGCCCCGGCCGACCGACGCATCCGCGCGAACGTGGAGCTGCGTGAAGCCTTGGGCTCCGACGTGGTCGTCCACTTCAAGGTGAAGGCGCCGATCGTGGTCACCGAGGACGTGAAGGAGCTCGCCCACGACGTCGGCCAGGAGGCCCTGGCGGCCGTAGAGCAGGAGGCGGCCCAGGGCGAGTCGACCTTCGTCGCCCGGCTGAACCCTCGGACGACGGCGCGCGAGGGTGAGCCGATCGAGCTCGTCGTCGACGTGGGCCGCCTTCACTTCTTCGACCCGGACACCGGGCTCGGGATCTACGAAGGCGGCCGCTGAGCCTGCCCGAAACGGTGGATCAGCCCTTTCCCGACGGGTTCCTGTGGGGCGCCGCGACCTCCGCGTATCAGGTCGAGGGCGCCGTCGGGGAGGACGGCCGAGGTCCGTCCATCTGGGACACGTTCAGCGCGATCCCGGGTAAGACGCGGAACGGGGACACGGGCGATCTCGCCTGCGATCAGTACCACCGCTACGAGCAGGACGCCGACCTGATGGCCCGGCTCGGCATCGGCGCGTACCGCTTCTCCGTCGCGTGGCCGAGGATCCAGCCGAACGGGAGCGGGCGAGCGAACCAGCCCGGGCTGGACCACTACCGGCGTGTCGTCGACGCGCTGAACCGGCGCGGCATCCTTCCCGTGCTCACGCTGTTCCACTGGGACCTACCGCAGGCGCTGCAAGACCTCGGCGGGTGGCCGAACCGCGACACCGCGGAGCGGTTCGCCGACTACGCGGACATCGTGCACGGAGCGTTCGCCGGCGAGGTCCCGTACTGGATCACGCTGAACGAACCGTGGTGCGCGGCCTGGCTCGGGTACGGGACGGGCGTCCACGCTCCGGGGCTGCGCGACGATGCCCTCGCGCTCGCCGCGTCGCACCACCTGCTGCTGGCGCACGGCCTGGCTGCGCAGGCCCTTTCGACCGGCGAGGTCGGCATCGCCCTGAACGTGCAGCCGACCGCGCCGGCCTCCGAGGATGCAGATGACGTCGAGGTCGCCCGGCTGGCAGACCTGCACATGAACGCCCAGTACCTGGATCCGGTCTTCGGGCGGGGCTACCCGACCGAGCTTTTCGATCGGTACCGCCGCGTGAGCGACCTGACGTTCGTGCGCGAGGGCGACCTCGAGACGATCGCCCGGCCGGTCGACTTCCTCGGCGTGAACTATTACCGGCGCCACACCGTGACCGCGTCGCGCCCCGCAGGCGGGATGGTCGAGGAGCTGCCGGGATCGCTGGGAGCCTGGTCGATCGTTCCGCCGGACGTTGGCGTCACCGCGATGCGGTGGCCGATCGAGCCGGAGGTCCTCACCGAGCTGCTCGTGGCCCTTCAGCGCGAGTACGAGCCCGGTCGGATCTTGATCACCGAGAACGGCGCGGCGTTCGACGACGTGGTCGGGCTGACCGGCGTCGAGGACCCGGCCCGGGTCTCTTACCTGCGCGAGCACATCGAGGCCGCTCATGAGGCGCTCGGTGCCGGCGTTGCGCTCGGAGGGTTTTTCGTCTGGTCCCTGCTGGACAACTTCGAGTGGTCGGAGGGGTACGACCGCCGATTCGGCCTGGTCTACGTCGATTTCCCGACCCAGGAACGGATCCCGAAGCAGAGCGGCCGCTGGTACGCGGAGCTCGCAGGCGCCGGGGCGGCCCGGAGGCCTCGGGCCGCTCCTCGACCCGGGAGCCCGAGTTGACCGTACTAAGGAGGTAAGGGTGGAATGGGCGATGAGAGGAGGCCGCATGCGACGACTGAAGTTGTTGGTAGTGCCGTTCGTGCTCCTGGTGGTGGCCGCAGCCTGTAGCACCGACGGCGGCGGGGACGGGGACGGCGCGGGCGCGGGCGAGGACACCGGCAGGGTCAACGTCCTCAACGCGTTGTCCGCCGAGGAGGGTGCGGCCCTTCAGGCAGTCATCGACGACACCATCACCGGGGTGGAGTACGAGGTCGAGATCGAGGCCTCGGACCAGTTCGAGGAGCAGTTGCAGATCCGGGCCGAGGGCGGCACCCTCGACATCATCCTGTTGCCGCAGCCGGGCGCCGTGCAGGCGCAGGCGGCATCCGGGAACGCCGTCTCGCTCGAGGACCTCGGGTTCGACATCGGTGAGCTCACCGCGACGTTCGGTGAGTACTTCCTGTCGCTCGGCGAGTTCGAGGGTGAGCACTACGGCATCCCGACCAACAGCAACCTGAAGAGCATGGTCTGGTACGCGAAGGACGACTTCGACGCCGCGGGCTACACGGTTCCCACGACGTTCGATGAGCTGCTCGCCCTCTCCGACGAGATCGTGGACGACGGCGGAACGCCGTGGTGCGTCGGCTTCGAGAGCGGTACGGCTACGGGTTGGCCGGCGACCGACTGGATGGAAGACATCATGCTGGCAACCGCCGGCCAAGATGTGTACACGCAGTGGGTGAGCCACGAGATCCCGTTCAACGACCCGGCCGTCGTGAACGCCGGAGAGATCTTCGGGCAGGTCATGTTCGGCGACGGGTACGTGCTCGGTGGCGCAGACCAGACGCCGGCGATCCCGTTCGGGGACGCACCGCTGCCGATGTTCGAGGACCCGGCGAACTGCCTGATGCACCGGCAGGCGAGCTTCATCAACGGCTTCTTCCCTGAGGGGACCGAGGCGGGAGTGGACTACGACTGGTTCCCGTTCCCGTCCATCGACCAGCAGGGCACGCTGTTCGCCGGCGAGCTCGCGATGGCGTTCGACAACCGGCCCGAGATCGTGGACTTCCTCACGCGGTTCATGAGCGAAGAGGTTCAGTGCGCGCAGGGAAGCGACCCGGCGCTCGGCCGGATCTCTCCGAACGTCAACGTCGGAGCGGACTGCTACGCGAACGAGATCCTGGCCGACGCCTCCACGGTGCTGACGACCGCGCTCGGCGGTGGCGCCGCGGCCGGTTTCGACGCGTCCGACCAGATGCCGCCGGAGGTCGGCTCGGGAAGCTTCTGGACCGGAATGGTGCAGTACATGCAGTCGGGACCGGACTCGCTCCAGGGAGTCCTCGACGACATCGAGGCGAGCTGGCCGGCCGGGTAGTTCCGATCGACCACGGTTGATGACGGTGGGAGCGGCCGCGAGGTGGCCGCTCCCACCGGTTCGCGGGAGGGACGGGATGCCGTGACGGTGAAGCAGGAACCGCCGCCGAAACAACCACCCCCGGACCCGACGCCGACGCCGGCGCTCGTCATCGACCCGCCACCGCCCCGTCACGACACGGTGTGGGGGTCCGTCCTTCGTCTGATCGGGCTCATCGCGATCCCCGTCGTCGGGTTCTTCTTCCTCGGGACGGTGTTCGACTTCCTCAAGGACGAGAACGCGAACCGCGGCGTCGTCGTCCTGGTGGCGATCGTCGTCGGGGTCGTGGGGATCATCGTGCTGTTCTGGGGCATGAACGAGCTCGTCAACCGGTTCCCCGACCGGATCCGCGAAGGGTTCCGCCCCTACGTCTTCGTCGGCCCGGCCCTCGTGCTGCTGTCGGTCTTCATGATCTACCCGGTGATCAACACGATCCTGATCAGCCTGAAGGATGGCAGCGGCGAGGATTTCGTGGGACTGGACAACTTCCGGTTCATCTTCTCGGACCCGAGCATGCTCCGGGCGATCCGCAACACGGCCGGCTGGATGGTCATCGTGCCACTCGTGGCCGTCAGCATCGGACTGGCCTTCGCGACGCTGGCCGACCGTCTCCGTCGCGGCGAGGCGATCGCGAAGTCGATGATCTTCCTGCCGATGGCGATCTCGTTCGCCGGTGCGGCGGTGACCTGGCGACTCATCTACGCGTACCGGCCCCAGGGATTCGGCAGCAACATCGGACTGCTGAACGGGATCATGCTGGGGCTCGGTCAGGACCCCGTCCCGTGGCTCCAGCAGCAGCCCTGGAACAACCTCCTGCTGATGGTGATCATGGTCTGGATGCAGACCGGGTTCGCCATGGTGGTTCTGTCCGCGGCCATCAAGTCGATCCCCGACGAGATCATCGAGGCCGCGCGGATCGACGGCGCTTCCGAGCTGCAGGTCTTCCGCAGGATCATCGTGCCCACGATCCTGCCGACGATCGTCGTGGTGACCACCTACATGGTGATCAACGCGTTGAAGGTCTTCGACATCGTCTTCGTGATCGGAAGCGCCAAAGCCAACGGCACCGAAGTCATCGCCGAGCGCATGATCGACTGGTTCTTCATCAGCAACCACGACGGCCGCGGCGCGGCGATCGCCGTCCTGCTGTTCGTGGCCGTCGTCCCCGTGATGATCTGGAACGTCCGCCGGTTCCGCGAACAGGAGGCCACCCGATGAGCACCGCCGAGGCCGCCGAGGTCGGAGCGATTCCCAAGTCTGAGAGCGCGACCCGAGCCGGGAGCGTCGGGGAGCCGACGAAGGGCAGCTGGGCTGTCCGGATCACGGTCCTGGCCATCGTGATCATCTGGCTGATCCCGACCGCGGGGGTCCTCATCACTTCGTTCCGCCCGGAGGTCCTCGTCGACACCACCGGCTGGTGGACGGCGCTCGCGACGCCCTTCGAGGCGGCGAAGTGGACGCTCGAGAACTACCGGCTCGCGCTCTCGTCGGCCGGCTTCGCCGACGCGTTCATGAACAGCCTGGCGGTCGCGATCCCCGCCACCGTGATCCCGATCGCGATCGCGGCTTTCGCCGCGTACGCCTTCTCGTGGATGGAGTTCCGGGGCCGGTACATCATGTTCGTGGCCGTCGTCGGGCTGCTCGTGGTGCCGTTGCAGAT
This sequence comes from Actinomycetota bacterium, assembly GCA_040902755.1. Taxonomy (GTDB): domain Bacteria; phylum Actinomycetota; class UBA4738; order UBA4738; family HRBIN12; genus CALGFI01. Next base: position 21,219 of record JBBDWS010000066.1, on the reverse strand, counting down.
GGCGCTGATCCCGATCCTGCGCTTGTACTCGCAGGGAGCGGTGCTCTTCGACCGGCAGATCTTCCCCGACCTTGACCTGAACGGGACCTTCCTCGGCATCTGGCTCGCGCACACCGCCTTCGGGCTTCCGCTGGCGATCTACCTGCTGCGGAACTACATCGGATCACTCCCTTCCTCGATCATCGAATCGGCGAAGATCGACGGAGCCGATCACTTCACGATCTTCCGTCGGCTCATCGTGCCGCTCTCTGTCCCGGCTCTCGCCGCGTTCGCGATCTTCCAGTTCCTGTGGGTCTGGAACGACCTGTTGGTCGCCTATGTCTTCCTCGGCGGCACGGCCAGGACGAGGGTACTGACGATCGCCCTGGCCGGCCTCGTCGGGCAGCGCGGCGAGAACTGGCATCTGCTGACGGCGGCCGCGTTCATCTCGATGGCGTTGCCGCTCCTCGTGTTCTTCTCGCTCCAGCGGTACTTCGTGCGTGGGCTCACCGCCGGGGCCGTCAAGGGATGAGCCTCGCGGCACGAGCGAGACGATCCATCCTGGCCGGAGCGGCGCCGCTGTCGCCGCGCCGCAAGTGGAGGGCGATCACGCTCGCGACGCTCCTGCTCGTGCCGGCGTATTGGTCGGTCCTCGTGGGGCTCGTGTCGATGGCCGTCGAGGACCGCGGTGACGCTCCGAACGCCGGCGCGTTCATCGCGTTCGGTCTGTGTCTCGTGCCGTTCGTGTTCATTGCGCTCGCGTTCTTGTCCGAACACCCCCGTGCGCCGCAGGCGGTGGTCAAGGCGATGGCCATGGCGCTCCTGGTCGGGATCCCCGTCTCGGCGCTCGCGGCCGACGCGGTGACCGGGTTCGTCGCGGCGATCGGAGCCGGAGGGATCGTGTCGCTGCGAGCGGACCTAACCGAGACCTGGAAGGCCCGGGCGCTCGGCGTCCTCGTCGCGACCGTCTACACGTTCCTCATGGTCCGGCTCGCCGGAGATCTCGTGCTCATCGTCGCCCCGGCACTTCCGCTCAGCGCGGTCGGCGTTGCCGACCACCTGTCCCAGCGCAGGCGCGAGCGGGCCGCCCCCGTTCGCTGAGTTCCTCCCGCTCGCTCGGGGTCCCCCCGCTCGCTCGGTCTCGCCCGCACTAGGCTCTTCCCATGGCAGGCGAGTTCGACCTCCTGGTGATCGGCGACGCGAAGCCGGACGTGATCGTGACGGGGGGAGGCGAGGTCGCGTTCGGCGGGGGTGAGCGGCTCGTCGAGGACGCGCTCCTGTGCCTCGGCGGATCGGGCGGCATCGCGGCCTGTGGGGCGGCCGCGCTCGGACTGCGCGTGGCCTTCGCCGGCAGCGTGGGCGACGATGCGTTCGGGCGTTTCGTCGTGGACACGCTCGGTGCTCACGGTGTGGACACCGCGGGCGTCGTCGCACGCCCCGGGATGCCGACCGGCGTGTCGGTGATCCTGAAGCGTGGCGAGGAGGAGGCCGTCATGACCGCCGCCGGCACGGTGAGCCACCTGACCGCCGGCGACATCGATCGCGACCTCCTCGGAGCGTCCCGTCACGTGCACCTCGCGTCCTTCTACCTCCAGGAAGCGCTCCGGCCCGGGCTCCGCGACCTGTTCGACGAAGCGCACCGGATCGGGGCGTCGACGTCGGTCGACCCGAACCGGGATCCCACGGGCGACTGGAACGGGGGTCTGCTCGACCTCCTGTCCTCGACCGACATCCTGTTCGCGAACTCCGTCGAGGTGCGCGAGATCACTGGCGTCGACGACGTGGACGTCGCCGCCGAGGCGCTCGCGGAGCGAGGCTCGGTCGTCGCCGTGAAGTTCGGGCAAGGGGGAGGCCTCGCGATGTGGGCCGACGAGGTCGTGCGTTCGGAGGCGATCCCCGTCGACGTCGTCGACACGACCGGCTCGGGTGCCACTTTCGCGGCCGGGTTCCTGGCCGGCCGCCTGCAAGGGGACTCGCTCGACCGGTGCCTCGCCCTGGCGGTCGCCTGCGCGTCGCTGTCCGCGCGCGCGCTGGGTGGCACCACCGCGCTCCCGTCGATGGAGGAGGCGCTCGCAGCGCTCCAGGACACCGCATGATCGACTGCCCCTGGCGTGCCGAGACATCTGCAGCGCAGGGGGTCGCACTGACGGGACGGCAGATCGTTCCGGCATGATCGAGGTGAGGACGGCGAGGCCGGGCGAATGGCGCCACGTCCGGGACCTTCGTCTGCGGGCGCTCGCGGATTCCCCCGACGCCTTCGGCTCGACCTTCGAACGGGAACGCGCGCACGCGAAGCGCGAGTGGTTGGGGTGGATCTCCGGTTGGGAACGCGCGGTCAACCGCCTGCTGGTCGCGATCGACGGGCAAACGTGGATCGGGATGGCGGTCGGCTCGCGTACGGACGACGACGAGCGCGCGCATCTGTACGCGATGTGGGTCGACCCGGGCTCGCGACGAACCGGGGTCGGACGACGGCTGGTCGAAGCGGTGCTCGCGTGGGCGGAAACCGAGGGTGCGACGGAGATCGAGCTCTGCGCGACCGCGATCAACCGCGCCGCGGTGGTCTTCTACGAGCGCTTGGGCTTCGCGGACACCGGCGAGCGTCACGCACTGCGAGACGGGTCGCCTCTCGAGGTCGTCGTCATGCGCCGCGGTCTCGGCGGTTAGCGCTCGCGGTCTCGGCGGGGCGCGCTGTTACCGTCTCGGCCGATGCGCACTCGCCCGCGTCCCGACGTCCGGCCGGCCGTTGCCGTCCAGGTCCTCTTCATCCTGTTCGGCATCACGATCGCCGCGTTCTTCCCGTTCCTGGCGCTGTTCCTTTCGGCGCGAGGGCTCTCGCCCGCGGAGATCGGCGTCGTGATCGCGGCGATGGCGGCGGCGCGCATCATCGCCAATCCGGTCTGGGGCCATGTGGCCGACACGACGCTCGGGCGGCGCACGACGCTGCAGATCGGAGCGCTCGGTGCGGCCGGGGCGGCGATCGGGCTGTTCCTCGCAGACGGGTACCTGCCTATCGTGCTCCTCGGATTCGTCTTCGCCGCGTTCAGCACGACGGTCGGGCCGAACATCGACGCGATCGCCCTCGAGCACCTCGGCGACGAGCGGATGGGCGACTACGGACGGATCCGCGGGTGGGAGAGCCTCAGCTACGCCGTCGCGTGCCTGCTGATCGGGTTCACGCTCGAGGCGGCCGATCCGACCTGGACGATGCCGATCTACGCCGTCGGCATCTTCGCCGTGGCCGCTTGGACGATCACGCTCGGGGCCGACAGGCCGGCGCACCGCGAGCGCCACGGGCGCCTCGGCGCCGTGGGGGCGGTGTTCCGCGAAGCGCCCGCCTTCTGGCAGTTCCTCCTCGCGCTGCTCCTCGTGTGGATCGGCTTCAACGCCGCGTGGAACTTCATCGCGCTCAAGATCCAACAGGCCGGTGGCGGCCCGCTCCTCGTCGGCATCGGAACGGCGCTCGGCGGCCTCGTCGAGGTCCCCGTGATGCGACTGTCCTCCCGCTTCGGACGCGCGTGGGGCCTTCGCCGCGTCTTCTGTCTCGGTTGCGGCATCTACGCGCTCGGGTTCCTCCTGTGGGGCCTGATCGAGAACCCGACGATCGTCTCGCTCCTCACCGTGTTCGAGGGCATGGCGTTCGGCCTCCTGTTCACCACGACCGTCGTGGTGATCGGCCGGATGCTTCCCTCGACGCTGTACTCGACGGGCCAGTCGATGGCGGTCACCGCCGGGTTCGGGATCGCGCCCATCATCGGGGCGGGGATCGGAGGCGTGGTGTTCGAGCGGTTCGGCGTCGTCACGCTCTACGTCGGCGCGTCGTGCCTCGCGCTCGCCGGCGCGGCCGCCGCCTGGGTGGCGTTGTCCTCCCCGGCGATGTCCCGGCCCGCGCCGGACGTGGATCCCCAGCAGGCGGTGGGTTCGGTGCCGGAAGTGGATCCGGTCCCGGAGGTGGGTCCGGCGCTGTGAGCCCGGTTCGCGCGGGGTGGAGCCGTTCGCTACGATAGCCGCCGAGCCCAACGCGACGAGGGGGTTTGTCGGTGGTCAGCGCCTATATCCTGATCCAGACCGAGGTCGGCAGGGCGAGTCACGTCACGAGAGAGATCTCGGGCATCGAAGGCATCAAGCAGGTCGACGGCGTCACCGGACCGTACGACGTGATCGCACGGGGTGAAGCCGCCGATCTCGACGACCTCGCCAAAGCCATCGTGATGCCGATCCAATCGGTGGAGGGCGTCACGCGCACGCTCACCTGCCCGGTCCTGCAGTTCTGATCGTCTTCAGGTCGCGCGCACGGCATCCGATATCAACCGACAGGGCCCGCCGAAGGGTCCCTGGAGGTCGTGCGTCGTGCAGGACGGGCATCGCGAGCGCGGAGAGGTGTCGATCCGCCTGATCGTCGGGGCCGCACTCGTTGCCGGCCTCATCTGGACCGTCCCGACCGTGTTCTTCGGACGTGAGGCGACGAAGTACGTGAGCGACCTCACCGGGGGCTCGGACCTCGAACCGACGGACGGCGTCACCGGGCGGGGCTCCGGCGGCGCGCCGCAGGACCCCATCGGCAGGGCGAACGACGCGCAGGCGCAGGCATCGCTCAATAGCGCGATCCGGGTGGCACAGGTGTTCTACGCCGAGAACGGCAGCTTCGCCGGGTTCGAACCCCAAGTGGCGGCGCAGTACGACCCCAACGTGACGTTCACGATCGGGCCGGCGGCACCCGGTGTCGTGAGCCTCCGCGGGGTCTCGCCCGAAACGGTCGTGTTCGTGACCGGGACCGAGCGCGGGTACCTGTGCGCGGCGGCACAGGGCGAGATCGTTGCGTTCGGCCGCTCGGATGCGCAGAGCCCGGCGCAGTGCATCGGCGGTTGGACGTAAGGCTCCTTCGCGGTATCACGAGTACGCTTGCGCCGTGAAGCGTTCCCGAACCGTCGCGACCGTTGCCGAGATGCATCCGTGATCAAGATCCGGCGCGACGACGAGATCTCCGACGTCGACGGCGGATGGTTCCGCGCCCGCTGGCACTACTCGTTCGACACCTATCACGACCCCGAGTACATGCAGTTCGGCACGATGCGCGTGTTCAACGACGACCGGCTGATCCCCGGTGCGGTCTGGCCTCTGCATCCCCATCGCGACATCGAGGGGCTCACGTACGTCGTCGAGGGGAACTTCGGTCACCAAGACGACGTCGGGGGCGCGCCCGGACCCCTGCCCGCCGGATCGGTGCAGCGGATGACACTGGGGAGCGGGGCCTGGCACTCGGAGCAGAACGCGTCCGAGATCGAGCCGATGCGGTTCATCCAGATCTGGATCATGCCGAAGTCACGCGCGCTCGATCCCGGCGTGGAGCAGAAGGTCTTCACCACGGAGGATCGGACCGACCGCCTGCTGAAGGTCATCAGCGGAGACGACGGAGAGGCCGTCCTCGTCCATCAGGACGCCCACGTGTTCATCTCGCGCCTGAACCGCGGCGTCTCCGTCGAGCACCTGCTCGAGGAGGGCCATGGGGTCTATCTCCACGTGATCGAGGGCGACGTCGACGTGAACGGCGAACGGATGACGACGGGCGACGCCGCGCAGATCACCGAAGAGGCACAGGTTCGCATCACCGCGAACGCGGTGAGCGAGCTGATCCTCGTCGACGTGTCGCTCGGATGACCTCGGTCATCCTTCCTCGTCCGTGAGGTCGACGGGGAACGGGAGCGCGATCGGGTCGTAGGACTTCGAGCGACCCTGATCGTCGAAACGGTCGAGCCCGAGACCGCTCACGTCCACCACGTTCGTCGTGCCCTTGACGGAGAGGTCCGCGGCCGCCTTCGCGACGGCCGGCCCCCACATCATCCCGTGGCCGCCCGCGCAGGCGACGACGGTCCCGTCCAGGACCTCTCCCTCGGTCGTGAGCGCGGGACCGAGTATCGGGAAGTGGTCCGGCGTGTAGTCGATCGTGGCCGCCCAGGCCTTCCGGATCCCGAGGCCGCGCGTCACCGGCACGAAGCGATTGAGCCGGCGCTGCATCTTCCGAAGGTGCGCCCAATCGATGGTCCGCGCGGGACCGGCCTTCTCGGCCGGGTTGCTCATCCCCCAGAGGAGCCCGCCCTCCTCGATCCGCCAGTACAGACCGGCGCCGATGTCGAACACCATGGGCAGCCGCTCCACGTCGAACGCCTCGTGCGGCTCGCCGACGACGACCTGGTGCCGAACTGCGCCCGCGGGTATCCGGGCGCCGGCGATCCGTCCCACGGCGCGGAGCGTCGGACCGCCCGTGAGGATCACCCGTTGGGTCGCGATCGGCCCGCTCGCCGTTTCGACGCCGACCACTCGCCCGCGCGAGCTCCGCAGGCCGGTGAATGCGGTGCGCTCGCGCACGTCCACCCGCGCCCGCTGCATCGCGAGCGAGTACGCGCGAACGTTCCGAGGCGGGTCGATGCATCCATCGGTCGCGACGTAGGAAGCACCGCGGTACCCCTCCGAGACGAGGGTCGGGTTGAGCGCCGCCGCCTCTTCGGGGCTCACCCAGCGCGCGTCGAGGCCCAAACCCCGCTGCATCGCCACACGTTCGCGGCCCTCGCGCTCGTCCTTGCTCGTGATCGCCAGGAGCAGGTAACCGAGCTCGCGGAAGCCCGAGTCCGTGCCGAGGAGCTCGTGCTGGCGGTGGTAGAAGTCGATCGACCAGCGCCCGAGGGCGACGGTCTCCCGTGTGCCGCCCTGCGCACGGACCACCCCGGCGGCACGGCTGCTCGCCCCCTGCCCGAGGAGATCTCGCTCGAGGACGACGACCCGCTTCGCGCCGTTCCGTCTCGCGAACCACGCCGCCCAGCCGCCGATCGTGCCCCCGCCGACGATGACCACGTCGGCGAGGTCCCCGGTCCCGGGTCGAGTGCGGGAGGTGGCCACGTCGCCGCGCATCGTACGCACTCGCCGTACGCTGCTTCCATGCGCACGGACGAGCGAGGAACGCCGAGCCCGCCGCTGCCGCGCCGGACGCTCGCCGAGGAGACCCTGGTCGTCCTATCGCTCTCGCTGCTCGCGAGCGCGGCGTTCGCGATCCTCAGCCTCTTCGAGCTGCCGATCCGCGGTGTCCGCGTGGCATCGGTGTCGCAGAGCGCACAGCTCGCCCGCCAGCTCCTCGGTCCTTTGTTCGCGCTCGCCCCCGTGTGGCTCGTGCTGTACCTGGTGCGCCGCAACGGGGAAGGACTTTCCTCGATCGGGCTCGCGTGGGATCGGCCGCGCGAGGACCTGGTTCGAGGTTTCCTCCTGTTCGTCGTGGTCGGCCTCGGTGGGATCGGGGTCTACCTCGGCGCCGTCGCGCTCGGCGTGAACCGGTTCGTCGTGCCGGTGCCGCCGCTCGGCCACTGGTGGACCGTGCCGGTCCTGTTCCTGAACGCGATCCAGGCCGCGTTGCTCGAGGAGGTCGTGGTCGTCGCGTACCTGGTGACGCGGCTCCGGCAGCTCGGGGTAACGCAGCTCGCGGCCGTCGGCGCGAGCGCGCTCCTGCGGGGGACCTATCACCTGTATCAGGGATGGGGAGGCTTCCTGGGCAACGTCGCCATGGGAGTGTTGTTCGGGCTCGTGTTCGTGCGGACCCGACGCGCGTGGCCGATCGTGATGGCACACCTCTTGCTCGACGTCGCGGCGGGTGTGGGCTACATCGTGTTCCGCGAGCACCTCCCGGGCGTCTCGTGAGCGGACCGCTGCGGCGCGGGTTGGATGCGTCGGAGGCCCTGCAACGCACCGCGATCGAGGGTTTCGGCCATGTCGACCACGCCCTCGACGAACGCTTCTGCCGCGCGCTGTGGAGCGAGATCCGATCGGGACCCCTGCGACGGATGGCAGGCACGTTCGGTGCGGCGGGCGTGCGGATGGAGATCGACGGCTTCGACATCGGGGCGCCGTTCGAGGGCTTCCCGTTCGTGGCCGGGCTCGCCGAGGCCCTCACCGAGCGCGTTCGTTCGGAGGGCGCGTCCGTCCGCGGTCTCGCGACGTGGCGTCCGAACGAAGCAGGTATCGGCGTCTACGGGCCGGGCTCCGTGGGGGTCACGGCCCACATGGACGGGAGGTGGTACCGGCGGCTCGTCGCCGTGTTCACGCTCGTGGGTGCCGCGCGGTTCGAGGTGCGCGCCGCTCGCGAGGGCGAGCCGATCGAGACTTGGGATGCGCGGGCCGGCGGTGTCACCTTCCTGCGCGGCCCGGGGCTCGCCGGCGCGAGGGACGGCCGTCCCTACCACGCCGTCCACGGTCCGAAGCGCGGGGTGCGCTGTTCACTCGCCCTGCGGATGTCCGTTCGGGCGCCCGAGGCGTAGCGCTACTGCATGTTCCGCGGGAAGCGGCGCTCCCAGCGCCGGGACCATCGCGGTTCGTCGCCTTCGCTCACGTCGATCTCGATCCGCACGTGGTACGCGTCGGCGTCGCTGTCGATCCGCATCCGCGACTCGGTCCGCACGGTGGCCTCGGGGTACCGCACGACGTACGTCGCGCCAGAGTCGACGAACGCGCGCCCGGGATCCTCGGTCGAGACGCCGACGGTCCCTCCGTACCACTGCTCGAACGGTGGGGCGACCTCGTCGCCCTCGCTCGGACCGCCGTAGCGGGCGACCGCGCGGGTCTCGCGCTTGAGGACGTCGTGCTCGATGCGCCAAACGAGCTCGGCGAGCTCGTCCCCGCGCGACGACCGGCGGTCCGCCTGCGGTTTCCGGGCAGGCGGCAGCACCGGGCGGCCGCCGGACGGTGAGGGACCGCGCAGGGCGGGCAGGAGCAGCGTCGCGCCGGCGCGGTCGATCGAGAGCGTGGACGGCATCGGAGGCGCCCACGCGTTCGGCCAGTCCGAGCCGGCGAGATCGAGCCGGACCCGGTGACCCGGTTCGAAGATCCACGAGGTGACCTCGAGCTCGACTGCGACCTCGTACGTCTCGCCCGGCACGAGCGGCGCCGGGTGCTCCCGGGAATCGCGGTGTGTGAGGTTCAGCAGCCCCCGCGTCACGAGCTGCGAGGTGCCGTCGGGATGGACGTCGCAGAGCTTGGCCGACAGGTACGCGACCGGCGCCGAGCTCGACACGGGTACCGTCAACCGTGGATGGCCCAGGATCTCGAGCTCGTCCTGGAGCGGGGCCCAGTCGTAGACGAGGCTGAACGCCTCGTCCGCGCGTTGGTCGATCGGTTGGCCCCACGGGAGCCCGCCGGCGCAGCTGATCCACGCCGTCCAGCCGATGTCGCCGCGCACCTCCAGCTCGTCTGGCCCGTTGTTGCCCGAGCCCGACACCGTCGACTTCGACAGCTCGAGCGAGAGGTCCGTGCTGCGTTCGAGCGGCCATCCGGGCTCGAAGCGCCACCCGCCGCGGTAGGCCTCGAGGTCGGCCGATGGGGGCGTCGGCCGTCGGACGAACACCACGATCGGAGGCTCCCGGTCCACCCCGTTGTCGGCTCCCATCAGCCACCGGTCCCACCACCGCGCCATCTCCGGAACGAGGTCGACGTTCGGGCCCGGGCGCGAGTTCTCGGTCGATGCGTGCGCCCATGGTCCGGCGAGCAGGCGCTTGGGGCACTGCAGCCCCGCGAACCCGCGCAGGGCGATGTTGGTATACCCGTCGGCCCAGCCGGTCACGAGCATCGTCGCGGCGCGGATCGACGCGTAGTCCTCTCGAAGAGAGCCCTGCTTCCAGTAGTCGTCGTAGGTCTGGTGCTCGAGCCACGTGAGCGTCCAGGGCTCGTAGCTCATCACGCGGCGCTCCCACGCCCCGCGCCAATCGTCTCCGAGGACCCTCGGCACGGGGGGAAGCACGTTGCCCGCGTCCATGTAGGTCGGGTAGTCGACCAGGTCGAGCTGCTTCAGGGCGCCGCCGAAGTAGTGGACGTCGTCGGCGTAGCGATCGTCGGAAGCGAAGATGGAACAGATCGCCTTCAACGATGCTGGACGTGCCATCGCCACCTGAAGGGTGTTGAAGCCGGACCACGAGGTGCCGTACATCCCGACGTTCCCGTTCGACCATCCCTGCGACGCGAGCCACGCGATCACCTCGGCGATGTCCGCAAGCTCCCGCGGTGTGTACTCGTCGACCGGCACGCCTCCCGAGGACCCCGTGCCGCGGACGTCGAGCCGGCACACGAGGTAGCCGAACTCGTCGGCGAAGCGGTGGTACTCCTCCCGGTAGGAGGCCGTCAGGTCGTCCTTGCGGTAGGGAAGGGCCTCGAGCAGCGCCGGCCACGGGCCCGCGCCGTCGGGGAGGTACAGCGTGGCGGCCAGACGCACGCCGTCGGCCATCGTGATCCACTCGTCCTGCGTGCGGGCCATGCGCCGCGAATCCTACCGGCGCCGGGAACCGCCCAGGTCCGGAGCGGCAACGAGACGCCCGGTCCGGTCACGTCCACGTCGGGAACCACGCCCGCACGAGCCAGCCCTCATCCGAGAGCGGGCCGCCGGTGAGCGTCGGCCAGAACCAGACGAACAGCCCCACGGCCGCGACGACGAACCCCACCGCGATCGGCAGGTACGGCCGAACCGTGCGACCCGCCTTCCCGGCCGCATGCAGCGCCTCGTACCGGACCTCGGACATCGCCTTCAACGCGTACACGCAGGCGAGCACGAAGAACGGGGTGATCGGCGTCGCGTAGAAGATGAACTGCGGACGTTGAACGAGGAACCACGGAAGGTAGAGCCCCACGACGGTGAGAACGACGAACCCGGCCCGCCAGTCGCGCTTGCTCCGCCATGCGAACGCCGCGTACGGGATCGCGAGGATGCTGCCCCAGAAGATCGCGGGGTTCCCGTTCGCGTAGATCACCTGTCGAACACCGTCGCCGAAGTCGGTGTAGTAGGCGACGGGACGCCATAGCAGGATCCACTTCCACGCCTGGGCGAGATACGGATGGATCGGTTCGCCGGTGGCCAGGTCGATCGTGCTGAGGTTGCGGTGCCAATCGTAGATCTGCCCCTGCAGGGCCATCCACTCGCCGAGGTCCGATCCGAAGTGGGCGAACCACCCCGCGTACGAGGCCACGTAGACCGCCGAGGGGACGATCAGGAAGGCCAGGACGAGGCCGAACCCCTCGGCCGGGATCGCGTCTCCCACCGGACGCGGGACGCCCGCCCGCCGGCGCCGAGAGACCTCCCAGAGGATAGACAGCGCGATCGCCACGGCGACGGCGGTGAACGCCGACCATTTCGTCGCGAGCCCGGCCCCGAGTGCGACTCCGGCAGCGAAACGCCACGGCCGCCACAGGGGAGCGGGAAGGCGGCGTCGCAACAGACGCCCGGGCGGCGCGGCGGCGGGATCGCCCACGGACCCGGCGGCCGGATCGCCGGCCGGCTCGGGCGTTCGCCGCTCGATCCAGCGCCAGTCCAAGATCAGGAACGCGAAGCCGAGGACGATCCAGAACGTGACGAAGATGTCGAGCATCGCCGTCCGGGACTGCACGAAGTTGAGGTTCTCGACCGCGAGCAGCAGCCCGCCGACGAACGTCCAGATCGCGCTCGCGAACAGGAGATGGACGATGAACGCGAACAGCATCACGGTCGCCGTCCCGGTCACCGCGGACGAGACCCGCCAACCGAAGGACTCGGTGCCGAAGCCAAGCTCCCCGAGCGCGATCATCCACTTGCCCAGCGGAGGGTGCACCCAGGCGCCGGTGTCGTTCTGCTGTTCGCGCCAGAGGCGTTCTGCCGAGCTGTTGATGTCGCAGCGGTCGTTCGAGTAGCCGAGGAAGATGCACGCCGACTTCGGGTAGTAGTACTCGTCGAAGATCCGGCGCTCTGGGTAGCCGAGGTGATTGAAGCGCAGCACGCCGGCGATCGCACCGACGGCAAGGATCGCCACGACTGGCCGGTTGAGCTTGGCGAGCAACGGAAACATCGGGCCGATGGTACGGCAGGGTTCCGGCTAAAAGGCCGAGCGACCGGACGAACGGACCGAGCGACCTGAGGGGGAGCGCCCGGGGCGGTCCTTGACCCGATAGACGAACTGAAGGCCCTGATAGCGCTCGTCGATCGACGCCGACTTGTTGTCGACCAACCCCGCCTCGAGGCCGTGCGCCTGGACCGCGCCGAAGGTCAGGTCTGTCGCGATCCCCGAAGTCTTCTTGGGCCACGCCACCCACAGCCGCCCCGCCGGCGCGAGGGCCTTCGCCGGCGCCGCGAACCGCTTCGACAGCTCGGACCGAGTGGTGACGAACAGCAGCACGACGTCCATCGGTGACCGGGCGCGCTCGACGAGCTCGGCCCCGGGGGGAAGGGGCGGGAGCGCGAACGCCTTCGGCGCACCCGAGACGAGCACGCGCGAACCCTCCGCGATGCCGAGCTTCTTCGGAAGCGGCGTCCCCGAGTAGTCCTTGTGTCCGTCCAAGCCCATCCGGGCACTGTATCGGCGGGGCGACGACGGACCGACCCAGCGGCCGTGTGGCCCGCGGCTCAACCGTGGGAGCATCCGGCAGGTGAGCGGAACCCTGTTCGTCGTCGGGACGCCGATCGGCAATCTGGGAGACATGACCGATCGTGCGCGAGACACACTTGGCTCCGTAGAACTCGTTGCGGCGGAAGACACCCGGCGCACCGGTCGGTTGCTGGCGGGGCTGGGGATCAAGCGCCGGCTCGTGTCGCTCTTCGAGGGGAACGAACGCGAACGCATCGCGTCGATCGTCGCGGAGCTGCGCGAGGGGAAGGACGTCGCGCTGGTGAGCGATGCCGGCATGCCGTCGATCTCCGATCCGGGCTTCCTGCTCGTTCGCACGTGCACCGAGGAGGGCATCGACGTCCGAGTCGTTCCGGGACCCTCGGCTGTGACCGCCGCGCTCGTCGTGTCCGGCCTTCCCGTGGAGCGCTTCACGTTCGAGGGGTTCCTGCCGCGAAAGGCGGGGGAGCGTCGCGAGCGGCTGCGTTCCCTGGCCGATGACCCTCGCACGCTCGTCTTGTTCGAGTCGCCGCGTCGCCTTCGGATGCTGCTCCGCGAGGTGGTGGCCGAGCTCGGCGACCGCCGGGTCGCCGTAGCGCGGGAGCTGACGAAGCTCCACGAAGAGGTCCTGCGCGGGCGAGCATCCGAGATCTCGGACGCGCTCGGCGACGCCGACCCGAAGGGGGAGGTCGTTCTCGTGGTCGAGGGTCGTCGGGACGAGGAAGCCCCCGGCCTCGACGAGCTGGTCGCCGAGGCCACGCGCCTCGTCGAGGGCGGGATGCGCAAGCGCGAGGCGGCCTCGGCCGTGGCCCGGGATCGGGGCGGCAGTGCGAACGCGATCTACGAGGCGCTCACCCGCTCGCCCCGGTAGCCGGCGGCTCGGCGGTCCTCGGGCCGCAGGCGCCGACCCGCGGAGGCCGGATCCATGGAAGCCTCGGCTACGATGGCCTCGCCATGGGGCGGGACGTCTTCTACATCACGACGCCGATCTACTACCCGAACGACGTCCCGCACATCGGGCACGCGTACAACGCCGTGGCGACCGACTTCATCGCCCGCTACCACCGCCTCCGCGGCGAACGGGTGTTCCACCTCACCGGCACCGACGAGCACGGGCTGAAGATCCAGCGGGCGGCGGAGCAGGCGGGCATGAATCCGCAGGAGTGGGTCGACGCCATGGAGCCGCGCTGGAGGGAGGTCTGGGCCCGGCTGGAGATCGCTTACGACGACTACATCCGCACGACGGAACCCCGCCACGAGGAGGCGGTTCGCCGGCTCCTCCAGACCGTCTACGACAACGGCCGAGACGACATCTACCTCGGGACCTACGAGGGGCTGTACTGCGTGTCCTGCGAGGCCTACTACACGGAGGCCGACCTGCTGCCGGGCGAGCTGTGCCCGATCCACGAGCGCCCCGTCGAGCGGGTCACCGAGGAGAACTATTTCTTCCGGCTCTCGGCCTACCGCGACCGGCTCCTCGAGCACTACGAACGCCATCCCGAGGCGGCGGAGCCGGAGACCCGCCGCAACGAGGTCCTGTCGCTGCTCCGGGGCGGGCTCCAGGACTTCTCGGTCAGCCGGACGAACTTCCGATGGGGGATTCCCCTGCCATGGGATCCCGAGCACGTGTGCTACGTCTGGTTCGACGCGCTGACGAACTACCTCACCGCCGCCGGGTACGGGAGCGATCCCGATCGGTTCGACGCGACGTGGCCGGCGGACATCCACCTGATCGGCAAGGACATCCTTCGGTTCCACGCGGTCTACTGGCCCGCCATGCTCATGGCCGCAGACGTGGAGCTCGCGAAGCAGGTCTGGGCGCACGGGTTCCTGACGGTCGGCGGCAAGAAGATGTCGAAGACCAACGCGACGGGGATCCACCCCTTCGAGCTCCTCGACCACTTCGGGGTGGACTCGTACCGCTACTACTTCATGCGCGAGATCCAGTTCGGCCAGGACGGCAGCTTCGCGTGGGAGTCGATGGTCGAACGCCACAACGCCGACCTCGCGAACGGGCTCGGGAACCTCGCGAGCCGGGTCCTCGCGATGCTCGCCTCCTACTTCGAGGGCGCGGTCCCGGACCCGGGAAGCGGCGGCGAGGAGTCGGACCTCCCCAAGGTGATCGAGGAGGCGGTCCGCCGCTACGACGAGCTCATGCTCGACGTCTCATTGAGCCAGGGGATCGCAGCCGTCTGGGAGATCGTGACCCGCGCGAACCAGTACCTGGTCGAGAAGGAGCCCTGGAAGGCGATCAAGGACGAGTCCCGCCGCGCCGAGGTGGGGGCCGTCTTGTACGCGTCGGCCGAAACGCTCCGGATCCTCGCATTGCTGATCCGCCCCGTCATGCCGAGGGCCGCCGCGGAGCTCTGGAGCCAACTCGGACTGAACGAGCCGCTCGACGATCAGCGGCTCCCGGAGGCGGCCCTCTGGGGCGCTCTGGCGCCCGGGACCAAGACCACGAAGGGCGAGGCGCTCTTCCCGCGTCTCGACTCCTGAGTGAAGGTTCGCGCGGACGCGTTTCACATGCGACCCCGCCCCTCGACTCACGGTGGATGCCGCCGCCGCTGTCCGGTGGGGGGGCGCGCCGGTGGCAAGAGCGCGTTTCGACTCCAGGTCGAGGAAGCCTAGGGGGACCGCGGCGTGGAACGACCGAACCGTGAACTCCGGGTGCAGAGCGCGGCGGTGGACACGCACTGCCACCTCTTCCTCCTCGAGCGCGACGTCGGCGAGGTCCTCGAGGAGGCCCGAGCGGCCGACGTCGGGACCGTCATCTGCCCAGGGATCGATCCCGAGTCGAGCCGCCGGGCCGTCGAGCTCGCCGAGTCCCATCCGGACGTGTTCGCGACGGCGGGCATGCATCCCCACGAGGCCTCCCGCTTCGACGCCCGAGCCCGTTCCGAGATCGAGGCGCTGCTCGCGAACCCGCAGGTCGTCGCCGTGGGGGAGTGCGGGCTCGATCTCTTCCGCATGCACTCGCCCCGCGAGGACCAAGTTCGAGTCCTGAACGAGCATGTGGCGATCGCCCGCGACGCCGGCCTGCCGCTCGTCGTCCACGTCCGCGAGGCGTGGCCCGACATCCTTCGACTGCTCGATGAGGGTTCGGCCGAGGTCGTCCTGCATTGCTTCACCGGCGACGTGGAGACGGCGCTCGAGTGTGTGGATCGAGGGTGGCACCTGTCCTTCGCCGGGAACATCACGTACCCGAAGAACGCGCAGATCCGCGATGCCGCGGCGGCGATCCCCCTCGAGCGCGTTCTCGTCGAGACCGACAGCCCGTTCCTCGCGCCGCAGCGGGTCCGCGGACGCGACAACGCCCCCGCGAACGTCGTCGACGTCATCGAGACCATCGCGGCGGTGCGGGGAGAGACCGTGGAAAACGTGCGGATCGCGACCTCGCGCAACGCGATGAACGCCTTCCCCCGGCTCCGTTAGCACCCCAGAGGCCGGGAAAACGCCCCGAACGGTCGTTCGGTTTCAAGTTTGCAGTGAGGGTTGAGGGTTTGGTAGGTTCCGAGCCTTGCTCGTGGAGGCTTCGGTCCGGCCCAGCCGCTTCCCCCCGGAGCCTTCTTCCGACAGGAGGAAGGTCTATGCGGGTTCGCCCCTCACGGGTGCGGCGGCTCCGGGTTCGAAGGACGGTCGCGAACGTCACCCTCGTGGGTGTCGGCCTCGCGATCGCCGGCGGATTCTGGGTGGTGCAGAAGACCGTGACCCTCGTCGTGGAGGGGCAGCCCGAAGCCGTCCGGACGATGAGCGCGAACGTCGGCGAGCTGCTGCAGACCGAAGGGATCGTTCTCGGGTGGGACGACATCGTCAGCCCGCCCTCGCAGACACCGCTCGCCGACGGGATGCGGATCCTCGTCGACTTGGACTTCGAGAACGGGATCGTGATCCCGGCTCCCTCGGATGTGGGGGTCTGGGTGATGGAAGGGGTGCCGAGAGCGCCGGCGTTGCTGGCGGTCAGAAGCACCGAGGACTGGTTCTCCGCGGGAGAGCCGGTCGGGCAGTCGGAGGTGGTGGCGGCGCGCGTCGTGGTGATGGGGAAGGACCACGAGGTGCTCACCAATGCCCCCACCGTCGGCAAGCTCCTCTCGGCCATGGGGATCGAGCCCGACCGTAGCGATCGTGTCCTTCCGTCACTCAAGACCCCCCTTCAACCCGACCTCCTGGTGCGGTTCGTTTCGATCGACTACCGCATCCGCGAGCTCGACGTGCCCGTTCCGCACACCACGTACACGGAGTACTCGGACGAGCTCCGGCCCGGTCGCGTGCAGTTCGTCCGAGCCGGCGTCGACGGCCTCATGGTCGAGCGCTACCGGGTCAAGGTCGTGAACGGCGAGGTGGTGACCCGGACGCTCCTCGGGAGGCAGGTCGTTCGTGAGGCGGTCCCGGCTAAGCGGATCGTCGGCCGCTCGAACCCATCCCACGGGACCCAGGTGGGCGAGGCGAGCTGGTACGGGTTCGCCCCCGGAGACGGCCTCACGGCGGCCCACCCCTGGTTGCCCTTCGGTACGGTGGTCACCGTCACGAACCTCGCGAACGGCAACCGCGTCCAGGTGGTGATCAACGATCGAGGACCCTTCGGAGGCCGGATCATCGACCTCAGCGACCAGGCCTTCGCTCGGATCGCCCCCCTCAGCCAAGGGGTCTGCCAGGTCCGCCTCACCTGGTAGCGCGTCACTCGGGCTGGGGGCTCTGAGGGGCCTCGCCGAGCGCCACGGGATCCGCCCGACGAAGGCGCTCGGTCAGAACTTCATCGCCGACCCGAACCTGGCCCGCGCGATCGTCGCCGACGCCGGGGTCGGCCCGGGGGACCGGGTGCTGGAGGTCGGCGCGGGGCTCGGCTCGATCACGGTCGCGCTTGCCGACGCCGGGTGCGAGGTGCTCGCCGTGGAGTTCGACCGCCGTTTGACACCCGCCCTACGCGAGGTCGTGTCGGCGTTCCCGAACGTCCGGGTCGAGCAGCTCGATGCCATGCGCGTCGACTGGCAGGAGCTCCTCGGGGACGACCGGTGGACGATGATCTCGAACCTTCCGTACAACATCTCGGTGCCCTTGATGGTCGACCTGCTCGAGGGCGTGCCGCAGATCGATCGCTTCGTCGTGATGGTGCAGCGCGAGGTCGGTGAGCGGCTCGTCGCGCGAGCCGGCGACGAGGCCTACGGAACGGTGAGCGTGCGCGTCGCGTACCGCGCCGACGCGGAGCTCCTTCGCCGCATCCCGGCCGACGTCTTCTGGCCCCGGCCCAAGGTGGACTCGGTCCTCGTTCGGATCGATCGGCGAAGACCACCGGTGGACGTCGATCCCGTCGCGCTGTTCGCGGTGGTGGAAGAGTCGTTCGCGGAGCGCCGGAAGACGATGGCGAACGCGCTCCGGCGGCTGGGCCTGGGTCTGCCGGAGGCGAACCGGATCCTCGGTGGAAGCGGAGTCGATCCCTCCATCAGGGGCGAGCGGCTCGGGCTCGAGGACTTCGCCCGCGTGACGGAGGGGCTCCTGGCCGAGGGCTGGCGCCCATGAAGCGGAAGCCGATCCGGCTCCAGGCTCCCGCCAAGGTGAACGTCTTCCTTCGCGTGCTCGCCGCCCGCGAGGACGGGTACCACGACCTCGAGAGCTTGGTGGTGCCGATCTCGCTCGCCGACGGGGTGACCGTTCGCGCGGACGACCGGCTCCACGTCGAGGTGCGCGGTTCGCCGGCGCTCGCCGGCGACGTCCCGGTGGGGGGTCTGAACCTTGCGCTCGTCGCCGCGCTCGCGCTCGCGGACGCATGCCCGGACGCCGGCGGCGCGCTCGTCGAGATCGACAAGCGGATCCCCGTCGCGGCCGGGCTCGGCGGCGGCAGCGCCGACGCGGCGGCGACCTTGCTCGCCCTGAACCGGCTGTGGGGATGCGACCTCGATCCCGCGACGCTCGGCGAGGTCGCCGAGCGGATCGGCTCCGACGTCCCGGCGTTATTGCTGGGCGGCCCGGTGCTGATGTCGGGCCGCGGCGAGATCCTGGCACCGGCCGAGGTCGCGTCCTTCTGGTGGGTCGTCGTTCACTTCGACTTCGGTGTCCGTTCGCCGGACGCGTACCGGTGGTGGGACGAGGACGGAGGGGTCGCGGGGCCCGATCCCGATCCGCTCCTGGAGGCGGCCGCGGCCGGCGATACCGAGGCGCTCGGCCCGCTGCTGTACAACGACCTGGAGGCCGTCGTGGCGCGGCGCCACCCGGCCGTCGGCGAGGCGAAACGGCATCTGATCGAGGCCGGGGCTCTCGGGGCCGTCATGAGCGGGAGCGGGTCCTCGGTCGTCGGCCTCGCGCGCGACCGGGTCCACGCGGAGCAGATCGCATCGGGTTTCGAGAACGTCCTCGTGGCCTCGGGCCCGCCCGCGCGCGAGGGATAATCGCTCCGTCCGGGGTGGTCTAACGGTAAGACGCGGGCCTTTGGAGCCTGCGATGGAGGTTCGACTCCTCCCCCCGGAACTTCACATCAGGGCGGCAAGGTCTCGTTTGTCCAGGTCCGGGTCGGATACTTCAGTTCGAAGGCGCAAGCCTCATCACCGACTCGAATCCACATGTCGAGATAGAAGCGTTCCTCTGGGAAGGGCTTGTAGTCAAGACGCACCGATCCGGCTTGGTACTGCCTCTGAAGTGCCCAAGCCAACGCGTGTTGGAAGTCGGCCTCGGAGTGGAAGACCGGCCGTTCCTCCGCGAGGGCCTTCATGGTGGTGCCGAGATCGAACATCGCAGCGACGTTCCTAGTCGACTTTGTCGATGAACCACCGGTGGTTCGGCTCTTGGCGCTGCCCCAAGATGTCCCTTCCTCGCAGCAGGTTTCTCAGGGGCAACCCTGGTCGATGACGAGAGTCGGTGAGTAAACCTGCCTCTTCTAGCCACCCGGCTGCCTCGACGGCTGTGACCGAATCCATGCCTCGAATGCGTAGCTGCTGCTGGATGTGGTCGTTGATGACGGCGATGTCCACGTTGCCTTCCGAACCCCGACTCGCTAGCGAATCGCCCGTAAAAAGCGCTCCCACGAAGCGGGGTTTGTTGCAAGGTTAGAGGAAGAATAATGGCGCTTAGAGGCCGTAACAGGTATTATTCTCCCTGTTATGAAAAAGCAGAAGAGCAAGCCCATACCGATCCCGGTGAGGCGTGCCCTCCGCGAGTTGGGGGAGGACATCGTGACCTGGCGCAAGCTCCAGCGGCTCACTGCTGCCCAAGTCGCGGACCGAGCAGGGATCGACGTGAAGACCCTCCGCAGCCTGGAACACGGCGAGGGATCGGCCAGCCTCGAGAACGCGCTACGAGTGGCTCGCGCCATCGGCGTCTTGGACAAGCTCGCGGCCGCCATCGATCCGTATGCGACTGATGTCGGACGCCTGAGGACTGAGGAGAGGCTCCCGACCCGCGTCCGGCAGCCTCGGCACTGAGATGGCCGAAACACCGACGCAGGTCGTTGTCGAGATCGACGGGGAAGACGTGCCCGCCGGTCTCCTCTTCTCCCATCGGCGTGGAGGTCGCGAGTCAGCGTCCTTTGCGTACGACGCCTCTTACATCGCCCGTGCTGATGCATACGAGCTCGACCCCGCCTTGCCGCTCACGCAAGGCGGTCTCCAAACGCCAGACGGCCTCCCCATGTTCAGAGCCTTTGCCGACGCGGCTCCTGACCGTTGGGGACGCAACTTGATCTTGCGCGAGGAACGTCGACGCGCAAGCGCGGAGGGTGGGCCAGCTCGCTCGCTCGGCGAGATCGACTTCCTGCTTGGCGTTAGAGACGACCTCCGCCAGGGGGCACTTCGCTTCCGCGATCAAGAGACGGGGGTCTACCTGGGGGACGAAGTCTCGGGAGTGCCGCACGTGACCGATCTTGGGAGCTTGCTGCACGCGGCGGAGCACCTTGAGTCTGACCAGGAAACGGAGGAGGAGCTACGCGACCTTCTTCGCGGAGGGAGTTCCCTGGGCGGTGCTCGCCCCAAGGCGCACGTAGTCGACAACAAGGGCCGCACCGCCATCGCGAAGTTCCCGAGCTCTCGGTTCGATGAGTGGGACGTAACCGCGTGGGAGAGCGTGGCTCTCGATCTCGCCCGTTTGGGAGGCATCTTGGTTCCGCCGGCAGAGATGTTGCGCGTGGCAGACCGCAGCGTGCTGGTCGTTGACCGATTCGATCGTGATGGTCAGCGCCGGATCGGCTACGTGAGCGCGGTGACGATGCTGGAGGCTCGCGACGGCGATGTCGGGAGCTATCTGGACATCGCCGCCGCCATCGAGGAAAAGTCGCCCCAGGCCTCAGATGACCTCCGTGAGCTCTGGAGGAGGATGGCATTCACCATCCTGATCTCCAACACGGACGACCATCTCCGAAACCACGGCTTCCTGAACGCGGGCGGCAACTTGTGGATGCTCTCACCTGCCTTCGACCTGAACCCGAATCCGTCGCCAGGTACGAAGCACCTCGCCACCGCGATTGATGAGTCTGACACGACGGCGAGTATCGAGACGCTCATGTCCGTCGCAGCCCTGTTCCGCTTGGACGAAGAGGAGGGGATAGACGTACTCCGCCAGATCCTTGCCGCGACGAGCCGGTGGAGAGCTGTGGCCATCGAACACAACATCGCCAAGGCCGAGATCGAACGCATGGCCCTGGCCTTCGAGCACGAGCAGAGGGAGGCGGCTCGGGCGCTGACCGAAGGCTAGGCACGAGCTCCACGCCGCGACCGCCCTTGTTGACGGCCTGCTGGGAGTGTGTCGCCGTATTGGGACTTCCTCCCCAGGAACTCCTGCCCGGAACTCCCAGGTAGACCCGGAAGCGACGGCCGGAGGTCGTCGCTTCGGTCGTCTTGCCACCCGGCCAGCGCGCAAGTACAAAGGAGCGGCGCCGAACAGA
>JBBDWS010000065.1:0-29860 GCA_040902755.1 Actinomycetota bacterium | reverse complement strand
TCGAGTCGCACGGCGGACGGATCTGGATCGAAGGGACGGCCGGGGGAGGAACGACCGTCGTGTTCCAGCTCCCGCTGAAGGACTGATGACAGCCACCAGCGTCCTCGTGGTCGATGACGACGCCCAGATCCTGCGGGCGCTCCGCACGAGCCTCAAGGCTCGCGGGTACGAGGTCCGCACCGCGCCCAACGGGGAAACGGGGCTCGAGATCCTCGCGCAGGAGAACGTGGACCTGGTCGTCCTCGACCTCGGCCTACCGGGCATCGACGGCCACGAGGTCATCCGGCGGGTTCGTGGCTGGTCCGACGTGCCGATCATCGTCCTGTCGGTCCGCGACAGCCAAGATCAGTAGGTCGCCGCGCTCGATGCGGGCGCCGACGACCACGTGGCCAAACCCTTCGCCATGGAGGAGCTGCTCGCGAGGATGCGTGCGGTCCGGCGGCGGGCGAGCACGGAACCTCCGCGGGCGGTGCTTCGGTTCGGCGACCTCGAGGTCGACCTCGGGCGCGAGGCCGTGAAGCTCGGCGGCGAGCTGCTGCACCTCACCCCGACCGAATACCGGATGCTCGAGGCGATGGCAACGCACCCAGGCAAGCTGCTCACGCATACGTGGCTCCTGCAGACGGTCTGGGGTCCCGGCTATGCGCAGGAGTCGCACTACCTGCGGGTCTACATCCGGCAGCTCCGCCGCAAGCTGGGGGACGATCCCGCGCGTCCGAGGTTCATCCTCACCGAGTCCGGTCTAGGGTACCGGTGGAAGCCCGAACCGGAGGGCGGGCACGAACCGGAAGGCGGGCCCGAGCCGGAGGGCGGGGGTTAACGGCGGTCGCGAACCGACGACGAACGCGACCCCGCCCGGGCGCGCTACCCTAACGAATCGTGCACGTCATCATCATGGGTTGCGGCCGGGTCGGGATCCTGCTCACGCAGGAGCTCGCGAATGCCGGCCACCAGGTGGCCGTCATCGACAAGAACGCGGGGGCGTTCAAGCGGCTCCCACCGGGCTTCGAGGCGCGTACGATCGTGGGCCTCGGCTTCGACCGGGAGATCCTCGAGGAAGCCGGGATCAAGGAGGCGGACGCGTTCCTCGCCGTCTCGAGCGGCGACAACTCGAACATCGTCTCGGCCCGCGTCGCCCGCGAGCACTATCACGTGCCGAAGGTGATCGCGCGGATCTACGACCCGATGCGCGCCGACATCTACGAACGGTTGAACATCCCGACGGTCTCCACCACGCGATGGGGCGTCAAGCAGATCATCCTGATGCTCAGCCACCCGCGCGACGAGATCAAGGAGTCGCTCGCGGCGGGCGACCTGTACCGGATGCGGGTCGAGGTCCCACCGCACCTGGTAGGGAAGAAGGTCTCGGAGCTGAACGTCGAGGGCAAGATCCTGGTCGCCGGCGTCGACCGTGGGGGCAAGGGGTTCATCCCCGTGCCTTCGAGCACGTTCCAGGAGGGAGACTTCGTCGCCCTCATCGTCCAGAAGGACGCGCTGGAGGAGCTCGACGAGCTGCTCCAGCCCACGGCGGAACACTGACGTGCGGGTGATGATCAGCGGTGCCGGGGCCGTCGGGCGGCATCTCGCCGCGGACCTCGCCGCGAGGGGCCACGAGGTGACGCTGATCGAGCAGGTCCCCGAGGTCCTCGAGACCGCGAAGGACTGGGCGCCGGGCGTCAACCTCCTCCTCGGCGACGCGTGCGAGCCGTGGGTGTTGGAGAAGGCGAACCTCAGCTCGACGGAGGTCGTCGTCGCGGCCACCGGCGACGACGAGGACAACCTGGTGACGTCGCTGCTCGCCAAGCAGGAGTTCGGCGTTCCACGCGTGCTCGCGCGGGTCAACCATCCGGACAACGAGTGGTTGTTCAGCGAGCAGTGGGGCGTCGATGCTGCGGTCTCCCCTCCGCACATCCTCACGGCGATGGTCGAGGAGGAGGTCACCGTCGGCGACCTCGTTCGCCTGTTGCCACTCGAGCGCGGTGGCATCTCGATCGTCGAGGTGACGGTGCCGGCCGATTCCCCCACCGCCGGCCGGCCGCTCTACGAGCTTCGGCTCCCGCCGGACTCCACGATCGTCGCCATCATCCGCGAGAGCCACGTCGTGATCCCACAGCCCGAGACGGTGATCACGCCCGGGGACGAGGTGCTTGCCCTCACGATCCCGGACTCCGAGAGCGCGCTTCGAGCCGCGGTCGTCGGCGGGTCGACGCCCTGACCGCACCGCCCCGGCACTCCGTTCAGGCGCCGAACTCGAACTGCGGATTCACGATCCTGCTTCCGCCGCGCTGCTCCGCGAGCAGGCCCTCCACGATGAGGCGCGTCCCGAGGTTCAGGCCGGGGATCGAGCGGCGACCCATCCACACAACGGTCACCTCACCCGTCCCGTCGTCCAGGAGCGCCTCGAGCGACTCGTTGCCCTCGAGGGGCCGGACGGTGATGCGGCGCACGACCCCCGCGAGCTTCACGCGTGTGCGCGGCGTGGCGTCGCGGATCCGAACCGTCCCCGGAAGGCTCGAGCACCATCCCTGGATCTCCTCAGCGTACCGCTGCTCGTCGCTCTCGGCCACCCGGCTGAAGAACCGGCGGAACGGAGCGAGGATGCTCATCCCGCAAGCGTACTCGGCTAGGTGGCCGAGGAGATCTCTCGCGCCGGCTCGGTCGGATCGGCTCGCTCGATCATCAGCTCGGACTTCCGGGACTTCGACCACCAGATGGCGAACCCGACGATCAGCACCGCGACGGCGACGACGACGATCCGCACGACCTCGTTACCCGCCTGCTCGACCACGACCGGCGCGAACAGGAGCGCGACCAGGTTCATGACCTTGATGAGCGGGTTCAGCGCCGGCCCGGCCGTGTCCTTGAACGGATCCCCGACCGTGTCGCCGATCACGGCGGCCTTGTGTGCCTCCGAGCCCTTGCCGCCGTAGTGCCCCTCCTCGATGTACTTCTTCGCGTTGTCCCAGGCGCCGCCCGAGTTCGACAGCATCACGGCGAGGAGCTGACCGGTCAGGATCGACCCCGCCAGGAACGCCCCCAGGGCCTCGGCCTCGAGCGCGAACCCGACGATGATCGGGCTGAGGATGGCGAGCAGGCCCGGCGTCATCAGCTCGCGCAGCGAGGTCTTCGTGCAGATGTCGACGACGCGCGCGTAATCCGGCTTCTCCGTGTAGTCCATGATCCCCGGGTGATCGCGGAACTGGTTCCGCACCTCGACCACGACCTGTGAGGCCGCGCGCCCCACGGCGCGGATCGCGAGTGAGGAGAACAGGAAGGCGACGGCGCCACCGATCAACAGGCCGACGAGCACGTCGGGGCGGTCGATGCGGATGGGGAACTCCTCCGCGTTCGAGCCCATCGCGCCGAGGACCGCCTCGGCGAACGAGCCGAACAGCGAGGTCGCCGCGATCACCGCGGTCGCGATCGCCATCCCCTTCGTGATCGCCTTCGTGGAGTTCCCCACGGCGTCAAGACCCGTGAGCACCTGGGCGGGCCGGCCCTCGAACTCCCCGGACATCTCGGCGATGCCCTGCGCGTTGTCCGAGATCGGACCGTACGTGTCCATCGAGACGATGACCCCCACCGTCGTGAGCATGCCCATCCCGGTCAGCGAGATGAAATAGAGACGCTCCGCGATGTCGTCGCCGAGGACGAACGCGCCGACGATGACGCCGGAGATCACCAGGATCGACCACACCGTCGATTCGAGCCCGACCGAGAACCCCGAGAGGATCGTGGTCGCCGGTCCCGTCTGCGTCGACTCGGCGATCTCCTGTACCGGCTTGTACTTCGTGTCCGTGAAGTACTGCGTGAGGATCTGGATGATGCTCGCCAGGACGAGGCCAAGCAGCACGGCGATCGCCGGACGGTATTCGTTCATGTACATGCCGCTGATGACGAAGACGGCCGCGGCGGAGATCGCCGCCGAGAGGAAGAAACCGCGGTTGATCGCCTTCATCCCGTGCTCGTCCTCGCTCCGCGGGGACACGGCGACGATCCCGATGATGGACGTGATCACACCCACCGCGCGCACGAACAGCGGGAACATCACGCCGGCGATCGCGCCGACCTCGGTGCCGGCGAACGCCGCGGCGCCCAAGATCAGGGAAGCCACCAGCGTGACCTCGTAGGACTCGAAGAGGTCGGCCGCCATCCCGGCGCAGTCGCCGACGTTGTCGCCGACGTTGTCGGCGATCACGGCGGCGTTCCGAGGGTCGTCCTCGGGGATGCCCTGCTCGACCTTCCCGACCAGGTCGGCGCCCACGTCCGCCGCCTTCGTGAAGATGCCGCCGCCGACCCGCATGAACATCGCGAGGAGCGCGCCGCCGAACCCGAACCCGACCAGCACCGCGGTCGCGTCGGACTTGTAGATCAGCAGGATCACGGTGGCGCCGAGGAGCCCCAGCCCGACCGTGAACATGCCCGCGACGCCGCCGGCCCGGAACGCCAGTCGCATCGCCTTGCGAAGACCCGACTCACGGGCGGCGTTCGCGGTGCGCACGTTTGCGCGGACGGCGAGCCACATGCCGGTGTACCCCGTGATCGCGCTGAACCCGGCGCCGAGGATGAACGCGACCGAGCGTCCGACCCGGATGAACGTCTCGCCGTGCGCAGCGTTCTCCGAGACGGGGAGCGCGAAGAACAGCACGACGGTCAGCAGGCCCATGAAGACCCCGACCGTGCGGAACTGGCGATTCAGGTAGGCCTTGGCCCCGACCTGGATGGCCAGGGCGATCTCCTTCATCTTCTCGCTGCCCTCGGGAGCGCTGAGGACCTCGCGCACCAGGTAGTAGGCGAAGACCAGAGCAACGAGCGAGATGCCGAAGATCACCCACAGGGCGTTGTTCTCGAATGACCCGAAGACGGCCTCGATCGGCCCGCCTTCCTGAGCGAGGACACCGTGCAACGCAGAACCTCCTCGGTCGGTTCATGGAGGACGCGTCCGGTCTCGGCTCGGCCGGGAAGGACTCGTCCGTCCCGGCCTGGCCGGGAACCAGGGCAGTATAGAGAACCGACATTGGCTCACGACCTGCGGATTCCCGCCTCGCCCGGCGTGGCGCCGCTCCCCGATCCCTACTCGGGGCCCGGCCCGGAAGGGGCGGCCACCCGGCCGGCGCGCAGCACGGCGAACCCGATGACACCGGCGACCAGGGACGCCGCGAAGATCCCCACCTTCGCCTCGGCGGCGAGGGCTGGATCTCCGAACGCGAGCTCGGCGATGAACAGGGAAACGGTGAACCCGACGCCGGCAACCGCGGATAAGCCCACCACGTGCCGCCACCCGCACCCCGATGGAAGACGACCGAGACCGGTTCGAACGGCGAGGGCACTCGCGAGCGTGATGCCGAGGATCTTTCCGGCAACCAAACCGAGCACGACCCCCAGCGACACGGGACTCGTCATCGCATCGCGGAGCGCCTCGGCCGAGAGCCGAACCCCGGCGTTCGCGAGCGCGAACAGCGGGATCACCGCGTAGCTCGTCCACGGATGGAGGGCCGCCTCCGCTCGCGCGAGCGGCGACACCGCTTCGCGCGACAGCATGGCGAGCCGAAGCCACTGCGGCGAGTCGGCGTCCGGAGGCTCGGGGTCGTCGACGGTCGTCGCCGCGGTCCGGACGGCCTCGGCGCTCACGGCGCGGGGGCGCTGGAAGGGCTCGGCGGGCGTGAGCAAGCCGAGGATGACCCCGGCGATCGTGGGGTGGACCCCGGACTCGTGGAACGCCAGCCACACTCCCAGGCCCAGCGCCACATAGACGGCTGCCGAGCGGACGTCCAAGCGCTGCAACACGACGATCGCGCCGATGAGGACGGCGGCGGCGAGGAGCGGTCTCATCGCCACACCGCCGGAGTAGAAGAGGGCGATCACCAGGATGGCCCCGATGTCGTCCACGATCGCAAGCGTGAGCAGGAACGGCTTCAGGCTCGCCGGCGCGCTCCGCGCCGCCAGGGTCAGGACACCCAGGGCGAACGCGATGTCGGTCGCCATCGGGATCCCCCATCCCTTCGCACCTTCGCCCCCAGCGTTCAGCGCGAGATAGATGAGGGCGGGGACGACCATCCCGCCCAGCGCGGCCACCACCGGGAGCGCCGCCGCCCGGCGGTCCCGCAGCTCACCGGTGAGGAACTCGCGCTTGATCTCCAGCCCGACGACCAGGAAGAAGAGCGACATCAGGCCGTCGTTGACGAAGTGCCGGAGATCCTCGCGAACGACCCAATCGCCGACCCGGAACGTGAGGACCGTCCCCCATAGATCCTCGTAGGCGTCGCTCCAGGGCGAGTTCGCCCACGCGATCGCGAGCACCGCCGCGGAAAGAAGGAGGACGGCCGAGGAGGCCTCTGCCTCGAGGAAGGACTGGAGCGGCTGGAGGAGTCTTCGGGCCACGGCGCCCTGGGACCTCGACCAGGGAACGCGGAGACCCTCGTCGGTCTCGGAGTTCGGTTCCCTGCTCATGCCGGGCCCTTTCGCCGACCAGGCTTCCCGGCACACCTTCGGAACCCGGTCATCCTACTGGAGCGCACGGTTGTGGCTCGGAGCCGTGACGGCTAACCTCTCCCGCGTTTTGACCGAAGGACCCACGAAACCCTCCGTCACCGCCGACCGAAGCCAACGGCGGGCCACCAACCGGAAGCGCCGGCTCCCGCTCGCGCTGCTTCTGGTTCCGGTCGCGCTCGTCGGACTCGGCGTCGCCCTGTTCCTCATCCTGGGCGGCAACGGCGCCGGGATCATCGGGGGCGGCAACGACGACTCCGATGTGGTCCCGGAGTTCGATTTCACCGCCGGTCGCGCGAAGGCCGTCGCGACCGCTCCGGAACCCGACACCGAGACGCTCGAGGCCGAGGCCGAAGCGATCGGCGAGGAGATCACGCCGCTCCTGGACGACCTCTACACGAACGCGTTCCTAGACCCCGCCAACTGGCGTGAGGGGGACTACGAGGAGGTGCTCGCGGCGTTCTCCGAGGGCGCCGCCTCGACCGCCCAGCAGAGCGTGGAGGTGCTCACGCTCGGCGAGACGGCCGGCGACGTGTACGAACGCGTGACGCCCGAGAAGGGCAGCATCGGGTTCACCGTCCTGTTCGACCCGGCGGGGAGCCCGAACACCGCCGTCGCGCGGGTGCGCTTCAGCGCGCTCGGCGAGCATTCGGACGGCACCTTCACCCTGATCGTGAGCAAGGGCGAGCTCTTCCTTCGTGACATCGACGGTTGGCAGATCACGGCGTTCGACGTCACGCGGCAGGACCGCCAGGCGCAGGCACCACCCCCGTCACCCGCTCCCTCCGCATCGGCGAGCGCCTCGTGACGCGAAACCGGCATCTCGGGCTTCCGGCCGCCCTCCTGGCGGCATGGGTCGCGGGCTCCACCCTCGGCGCCGCGACCCCTCCCACGACGGCCCGCGCGGCACCCATCTTCCAGATCGAGCAGGCTCACGCGGAGCACATCCCGGTCCTGGACGGGAGCGAGCCGATCTTCGTCCTGCTGATCGGCAGCGACGCCCGGCCCGGAGAGGACCCCGCCCTCGCCCGGGCCGACTCGATCCACATCCTTGCGATCAACCCCGCGAAGGCCAAGGCCACGATCGTTGGGTTCCCTCGCGACGCCTTCGTGCCGATCCCAGGATCCGGCTCGAACAAGATCAACGCGGCGATGACGATCGGTGGACCCGAGAAGGTCGTGGAGACGGTCGAGCAGGCTACGGGCCTGACGATGGACTACTGGGCGCTGACCTGGTTCGAGGGCTTCAAGACGATGATCCGGGACGTCGGAGGCCTTCCGATGGACGTCCCATTCGACGTCTTCGATGTCCTCGCGGAGGCCGAGCTCACGGCGGGACCACAGGTCCTCACGGGCCCCGACGCCCTCGCGTTCGCCCGGGCCCGCCACGCGCTCCCCTCGGGCGACTTCGGCCGTTCCGAGAACCAGGGCCGCCTCATGGTCGCGGCGATCGCGGCGTTCCGGAAGGAGTTCTCGAAGGATCCGAGCCGTCTGCTCACGTGGATCGGCGCCGGATCGCGCAACGCGCAGACGGACGTTCCGCTCGACGAGCTCATGACGCTGGCCTTCACCGCCACGACGATCAACCCCAAGCGCATCGTGAACATCGTCCTCCCGGGCTCCGTCGCCATGGCCGGCAGCATCTCCATCGTGTCCCTGAACCTGACGACACTGGACGCGATCTCCAGTGACCTAGCGAACGACGGCCTCCTGAAGAAGGCGAACATCCCGCCCTCGCCGAACGCGAGCCTCGTCGGCTCCGAGACGTAGCAGTCCGGATATATGACCTCGTCACCCCTGTGCCGCAGGGTCTCTGCTAGGTTCGCCTGCGTGGACCGCACGGAGCTCGTCCGCGTGAACGCACGAGGCTCTGCCGAGTGAGCAGGCCTGTCGACGAGCTCGGCAGCGTCCATCCGGGACGTCAGGGTCTCGGTGTCGGACTCGCGATCGGCGTCACGATCCCGGGGATCCTCCTCCGGCTCGTTCATTTCGATCTTGGCCACCCGCTCGAGGCGCTTCTGTTCGGTTTGGCGATCGTCGGAGCGGCCTTCGTCCTTTCTTGGGCGGCCGAGGCCGCACAGCTGGATATCTCGGCCGGTCTCGCGATCGCTGCGCTGGCCTTCATCGCGGTCCTTCCCGAATACGCGGTGGACATGGTCTTCGCATTCAAGGGCGGGAACGACTTCGCGGAGTTCGGCGAGCTCTGCAAGCCCGTCACCCAGGTCGAGGAGAGTAATTGCTCGCTCGCTCTGGCGAACATGACGGGAGCCAATCGTCTGCTGATCGGCATCGGCTGGTCGCTCGTCGTGTTCATCGCGTACTACCGCTCACGCAAGCGTCCTCCCGTCCTGCGTGCGATCACGCTCGAGCGGAGCCACGCGGTCGAGGTCTCGTTCCTCGCGCTCGCGACCGTCTACTCACTCACCCTCCCGCTGAAGCACTCCATCACTCCGGTTGACGCGGCCGTCCTCGTCGCCATCTTCGTCGCGTACACCGTGCGGATCTCTCGCGCACCGGCCGAGGAACCGCACCTGGTCGGACCGGCCCGGCTGATCGGAACCTTCACGAAACGTAATCGCCGGATCTCCGTGATCACGATGTTCGTCTTCGCCGCGACGATCATCCTGCTCGTGGCGGAGCGGTTCGCCGAAGCACTGGTCGCGAGCGGCGCCGAGCTCGGGATCAACGAGTTCCTCCTGGTCCAGTGGCTGGCGCCCCTCGCATCGGAGGCACCCGAGCTCCTCATCGCAGGCCTGTATGCCTGGCGGCTGAACACGAACGCCGGCCTGGGAACGCTCGTGTCGTCGAAGGTGAACCAGTGGACGCTGCTGGTCGGGACGCTGCCGATCGTGTTCAGCATCGGCGCGGGAGGGCTCCACGGCCTCCCGATCGACGCCCATCAGCGCGAAGAGTTGCTCCTCACGGCGGCCCAGTCGTTCTTCGCCCTCGCGGTCCTCCTCACGCTCTCGATCACCACCCGCGAGGCGATGCTGCTGTTCGGACTGTTCTGGGCGCAGTTCATCATCGGCGGCCTCGTGCCGGAGTCGTTGCAGGCTGCCGAGCGGATCGGGGTCTCGATCGTCTACATCGCGCTCGGACTGGTGATCTTCGTGAGGGAACGCCACCTCATCGTCCCACTGGTCCGCGACGGCTTCGTCACCCCGTACCGGAAGCTCAACAAGGAAAGCGAGACCGAGGTCGTCGGCGAGTGAGGCCGCCGCGCTCGCGGAGGGCGCGGCTACCATCGCTGGCATGGACCCGCGAGCCTTCCTCAACTCTCTGGAACGTGAGGATTCGTTCGTGCACGTCCGCGAGCTCCCCGCGCGGCCGAGCGATCCCGGCCCGTTCCCCGAGGACATCCCCGCGCTCGTCGTCGACCGCCTCGGCCTGATCGGCATCACGGGGCTGTACGCGCACCAGCGGGCCGCGCTCGACGCGGTGCGGTCGGGACGCAACGTCGTCGTCTCGACCGGAACGGCGTCGGGCAAGACGCTCGTCTACAACCTCGCGTTCGCGGCAGAGGCGGTGAACGACCAGAAACGGACCGCCCTGTACCTCTTCCCGACGAAGGCGCTCGCCCGAGACCAGTTGCGCCAGGTTCGCGAGCTGAAGCTCCCCCAGGTCCGCGCCTCCGTGTACGACGGCGACACGCCCAGGGCGGAGCGGCCGCTCATCCGCAGGAACGCGAACCTCGTGATGTCGAACCCCGACATGCTGCACGCGTCGGTCCTGCCGGACCACCCGCGCTGGGCCGACTTCTTCCTGCGACTGTCGCTCGTCGTCGTCGACGAGGCGCACGTCGCGCGCGGCGTGTTCGGCTCTCACGTCGCGCACGTGCTGCGCCGGCTCCGGCGGCTGGTCGCGCACTACGGCGGGGATCCGCGCTTCGTCCTCACGAGCGCCACCGTCGGCAACCCGGCCGAGCTCGCGGAACGGCTCGTGGGCCTGCCGTTCGACCAGGTGACGGAGGATGCCTCGCCCACCGGCGAGAAGCTGTTCGCCCTCATGAACCCGCCGATCATCGACGAGGAGTCCGGCGCCCGGCGCAGCGCGCTCACCGAGGCGTCCCAGCTCATCTCGCGGATGGCCGAGTCCGGGATCAAGTCGATCGGGTTCACACGGTCGCGCCGAGCCGCCGAGCTCCTGGCCGAGTTCGCGCGCCGTGAGCTCGATCCGGAGCTGCGAACCAAGGTCAAGGCGTACCGCGCCGGCTACCTGGCCGAGGAGCGGCGCGAGCTCGAACGCCGGCTGGCGAACGACGAGCTGATCGTGGTCGCGGCGACGAACGCCCTCGAGCTGGGGATCGACATCGGCTCGCTCGACGCGGCGGTGCTCGTCGGCTACCCAGGGACCCGCGCCTCGATGTGGCAGCAGGCCGGCCGCGCCGGACGCCGGAGCGGTGGCTCGCTCGCCGTGCTCGTGGCGCAGGACGACCCGCTCGACCAGTTCCTCGTGACGCACCCGGCCGACCTGTTCGACAAGCCGCCGGAGGCCGCGGTCGTGGACCCGACGAACCCGTTCGTGCTCGAACCGCACCTCGCGTGCGCGGCCCGCGAGTACCCGCTCTCGGACGAGGAGGTCGACGCGTACTGGCCGGACGCGGGGGATGCCCTCGCCCGGCTCGAGGCGCGTGGCGAGATCGCTCGCCGGCGGAACCTCTGGCACCATCGCGGACGCGAGATGCCGCACCGCACCGTGGATCTGCGGAGCACCGGCGGTCACACGTTCTCCATCGTGATCGGCGAGACCGGGGAGCTCCTCGGCACCGTGGACGAGTCCCGCGCGTACACGCAGGTCCATCCGGGAGCGGTCTACCTGCACCAGGGCGAGCAGTTCGAGGTACTCGAGCTCGACCTGACCGGCCATGCCGCGCTCGTCGCGCGGAGCGATCCCGACTACTACACGCAGGCGCGGGACACCACGGACATCCTCGTCGAGTCGGTGGACGAGGAGGGCGTGACGAGTGGAGGCGTTCCCGCGTTCTACGGAACGGTGCACGTGACGAACCAGGTCGTCGCGTTCGCGCGCAAGATGGTGGCGACGGGTGAGATCCTCGACGTGACGCCACTCGCGCTGCCTCCGCAAACCCTCGAGACCAAGGCGGTGTGGTGGGCGATCCCGCCCGAGACGATCCACCGCGCGGCGATCAAAGAAAGCGCGCTGCCGGGCGCGGCGCACGCGGCCGAACACGCCGCGATCGGGCTGCTCCCCCTCGTCGCGACGTGCGACCGCTGGGACGTCGGAGGCGTCTCGACCGCGTATCACCCCGACACGAGCTCGTGCGCGATCTTCGTGTACGACGGCTACCCAGGTGGAGCGGGCATCACCGAGCGCGGATACCGAACCGCGGAGCGCTGGCTCGACGCCACCCTCGAGACGGTCATGAACTGCCCGTGCCCGTACGGCTGTCCCTCGTGCGTGCAGTCGCCGAAATGCGGGAACGGCAACGAGCCGCTCGACAAGGCCGCTGCGGTAGCGTTGCTAGCTGCGATGCTCGGGAAAGGGCTCAAGTAGCGAAGCGGTAGCCCACAGAGGGAGCTTCGCGGAGCGAAGGTCCGTCGGAGCAGAAGGAGCTGGGGTTGAAAGAGCTGTATGTCGCCGTCGTCGGGCCCTCGGCCGGGACACCGGCGGAGCTCGCGATCGGCGAGGCTGTGGGCCGGCTGGTCGCGGAGGCCGGCGCGGTGCTGGTCTGCGGGGGCATGGGCGGCGTCATGGAGGCCGCGGCCGGCGGCGCGACGAAGGCCGGCGGGAAGACGGTCGGGATCCTCCCCACCTCGTCGCGCCTGGAGGGCAATCCTTATCTGACCGTCGCAGTCGCGACGGGCATGGGCGAGGCCCGGAACGCGATCGTCGTGCGAACCGCCGACGTCGTGATCGCGGTGCACGGCGAGTTCGGCACGCTCTCCGAGATCGCCCTTGCGCTCAAGATGGGCAGGCCGGTCGTGGGGCTCGGGACGTGGGAGCTTCGGAAGGCAGGCGAGTCCGTGGACGCCATCGTACGGGCGACCTCGGCTGAGGGCGCGGTCGCGAGGGCGCTCCAGCTCGCCGCTGAGGCGCGCGAGTCCTGACCCACCCGCCGCACACGGTGAGCG
Organism: Actinomycetota bacterium; assembly: GCA_040902755.1. Lineage (GTDB taxonomy): Bacteria > Actinomycetota > UBA4738 > UBA4738 > HRBIN12 > CALGFI01. Next base: position 17,279 of record JBBDWS010000065.1, on the reverse strand, counting down.
GCCTTCACCTCCGAGGTCAGGGGATCGTCAGACGTCCGTCCTGGTCGATCGGGAAGAACGGGTTGTACGCGACCTCCCACGGATGGCCGTCCAGATCGGCGAAGTAGCCGGAATACCCGCCCCAGTCGGTCTTCCCGAGCGGCTTCAGGATCTGAGCCCCTGCGGCCTCGGCCCGGGCGAAGAGCTCGTCCGCCTCGGCCTCCGATCCGACGTTGATCGCGAACGTCACACCGTCGAACGCGGTCCTACCCCCGGGCTCGATCCCGGCGTCCGCGGCGAGCGCATCTCTGCCGAACAACCCGAGGTACGAGTGCGGCGTGCGGAACCAGACGATCTCGTCCTGCGATGACTCGGCGCGCTCCAAGCCCATGGCCTCGTAGAACGCCGAGGCGCGAGCGAGGTCGTCGACGCCGAGGGTGACGATCCCGAGTACGGCTGCGGTCATCGATGCCTCCTTCTTCTTCGTCGTTCGAACGACAGGCTAGCGCCGGAGCCCGACGGGCCGAGCCGCGGTCGCACATCCGAGACCGTGGTCCGCTTGCGCGCGGCGGGGTCGAGATCCAGGATGGGACCGTGCCGAAGGTCTGGGGTCTCTCGAAGGAGCAAGCGAACTACCGGCCGGCTCCCAAGCCCGAGGTCCGGTGCCAGGTGTGCAAGCTCATGTTCCCCCGGCTCGCGATCGGCGGTTGCCGCCTCGTGCGGGGCGTGATCCATGCCTCGGACACCTGCAACGAGTTCACGCCGCGGTCCGACGACGCCGGCTCGGGCGGTTAAGCAGCGCCCAGCCGTCCTACGCCGGACGGAGCCCGTACTCGAACTCGTCGTGGATCTCGACGCCACCGTTCCCGACGAGCGGGATCTCAGGCTTCTCCAGGCGAGAACGATCGACCGCCCCTTCGTGGACCGCAACGAGGATGAACCCGCGCCGTTCGTAGAACCGCTGCGCGCGAGCGTTGTCGTTCGTCGTGACCAGCCAGAGCCGTCGAGCGCCGAGCTCCTTGACGGCGCCGATCAACGCCGTGCCGATGCCTCGTCCATTTTCGAAGGCGTCGATCGTCACGACCTCGCACGCGTCGCCCTCGAGGACGTACGTGAGCAGGCCGGCCGGTCTGCCCTCGTCCTCGGCGACGAACCCAGGAAGGTGCGTGGGCTCGTACACGACCCCGTGGGCGACGACGACCTCCGAGCCCCACCGCTCGCGGATCGTCGAGCGAACCCATCCCCGCTCGTCCTCGCGGAGACCGGACCTCGATCACGCCGCGGCGCGGTCGCGACCCAGAACCTTCCGAGCCAGCCGGAACAGCACCGTGCGCTCGTGCACGGGAAGGCCGAACGCGACGAGGGCGACCACGTACACGGCGCTCCCCGCCGCGAACGACACGAGCAGGTCGAGCAGCCACCGCTCGGCGGGCATGATCGCGTGCACGACCGCCATGACGACGCCCCCGGCGGCGGCGGCGGGCGCGAGCCGGAGGTAGCCGGCGTCGAACGGCCAGATCCCGAGGAACCGGCGCACCAACATCAGGCGGACAACCGCGCTCACGGTGAGCGTCGCCGCCTGCGCGATCGCGGCCCCCTCGATCCCGAGCGCTTCCGGCCGCGCGAGCGCGAGCGCGAGCACGACGTCGATCGCGAATCCACCCGCGTACACGAGCAGGTCCCACCCGGTCCGGCCGGCCATGATCAGGATGAACCCGACGGTGCCGACCATCACCGGGACGATCATCCCGACGATCAGGATCCGCAGCGCGGTCTCCCCCTGAACGAACTCGCCGCCGAAGATCCGCAACACCGGGCCGGGGAGGACGGCCAGCAGGAGCAGCACCGGGATCGTCGCGGCGAGCGTCCACCGCGTCACCTGCTTGTAGAGAACGTCGAGCCGCTCGGTCTCGCCCCGGTGGTGCAGGTCGGCGACGAACGGGCTGAACGTGAGCGAGACCGACGTGAGGAACAGGAACAGCGACTGTCCCGCCCGGAGCACGGCGCCGTACACGCCCGTCGCGGCCGCTCCGGCCGGTCCCTGGTCGCTCCACAGCAGCGAGAGCACGAAGAAGTCGGTCCAGAAGATCAGCTGGCTAAACAGCGTCGCCGGGGCTCGCAGCGCGCCGAAGCGCAGGAGCGATCCGAACCGTTCCTCGCGGATGCCATCGCCGGCGGCGGCGCCGGAGAATCGAGACTGCTCCTTCTGCCAGCCGTACCAAGCGATCGCGAGGGCCAGTGCCCACGAGGCGGCGAAGGCCGCCGACGCCACGTCCGGCGTGTCCTCGAGCGCCGCCCAGAACGCGAGCGTGAACGCGATCCACCCGATCGGCTGCGCGATCCACTGGGCGTAGAGCGTGAAGCGCATGATCTTCAGTCCACGGGTCGCGCCCATGAATGTGAACGCGAGCGCACCTACCGGGATCGCGACGGCGGCCGCGCGGAATGCTCCCTCCGCGGTCTCGGGTCTCGCGCTGAACGCCTCGGCGAGGGACGGCGCCAAGAGGAAGACCGCGAGCCCGAACGGGAACGAGACGGCAGCCGCGATCGCCACGGACCGCCGCACGAGACCGCGCGCGCGAGCCGCCTGGCCGCGCCCCACGAGGATCGCCACGAGGCGAACGTTCGCGACGTCCATGCCGAACCGTGTCGCGGCCGCCGCGATGAACGCGAACTGCGTGGCCAACGTGACGACGCCGAACCCTGCGTCGCCCAGGCGACGCGTCAGGATGACCTGTGCCGCGAAGGTGGCGAGCGCCCCGATCGCGAGACCGAGCACGTTCTGCCCGGTGTTCCCCAGGATGACCCGCTGGTCGCGCGTCGGCTCGTCCACGCGCGAAGTATCGCAGCGGCCGGAGGGCCGACCGGGTAGCGTCGGCGTTCGCCACACGGAACGCACGTCGGACCGATACGGGGGTGGAGATGGACGAGGAACCGGCGCTCGAACGAGGACGGCAGCGGATGCTCGAGATCCACGGCGAGCGGTCCCTCGCCACGGTCGAGGGGCTCGGCGACCTGGGCCGGATGATCCTCGAGGTCGCGTACGGCGACGTCTACTCGCGTCCGGGACTTTCGCTTCGCGACCGGCAGATCGCGACGGTCGCGGTGCTCGTGGCGCTCGGCCGCTCGTCCCAGCTGCCGATCCACCTTCGCTCGTCGCTGAAGGCCGGCCTCAGCGTCGAGGAGCTGCAGGAGGTCATCCTGCAGACGGCCGTGCTCGCCGGCTTCCCGCCGGCGATGAACGCGTGGTCCACGCTGAAGACGATCGCGAGCGACCCCGACGGAACGTAACGGCGCCGCGTTGCGGCGGGCCCGGGTCGGCGCTCAGCTCCTGCACCGCCCCTCGTCCCGCGGCGTGCCCCAGTTGGTGGAGCGTCTGGTCGGCGTCCAGGCGCAGCTCCCGTCGACCGTGCCACTTGCCCTACGAGCCCGCACCAGGAACCCGGCGCACGCAGACGTGCGCGACGCGCTCGAGGCGGATCGTTCGGTCGTCAGGACCTGGGCGATGCGCGGAACCCTGCACCTCGTGCTTCGAGAGGATGTCCGGTGGCTCACGAGGATCCTCGCGCCCGGCCAGATGGCCGGAGCGCGCCGGCGACTCGGCCAGCTCGGCGTGGACGAACCCGACGAGGCGATCCGGCATCTCGAACAGGCTCTTTCGGACGGCCCGCTGACCCGCGCGGAGGCCGCCGAGCGGCTGCGGTCGCGAGGCGTGCAGCTGGATGGTCAGGCCGCGTATCACCTCCTCCGGTTCGCCGCGTTGACCGGCCGCGTCTGTTTCGGTCCGCAGCGCGGCGGCGAGAACGCGTTCGTCCTGCTCGAGGACTGGATCCCCGGGGCCGGCGACGACGGGCGCGACAAGACCGAGCTCGCCCGGCGATACCTCGCCGCGCACGCGCCGGCCAGTGCAGAGGATCTCGCCACGTGGTCCGGTTTCGGCACGCGAGCCGCTCGGCAGGCCTTCGAGGACCTCACTCCCGAGCTGACGAGGGCGCCGGGCGGGACGCTCCGTCCCAGGGCGCGGAGGCCCGCAACCCCCGCCGACGTCGTCCGGCTGATCCCGGCCTTCGACCCCTACCTCCTCGGGTGGCGAGACCGCTCGTTCGCCGTCCCCGCCCGGTACGCGAGGGAGGTGAACCGGGGCGGCGGCTGGGTCCGCGGCGTCGCCCTCGTCGACGGCCGAGCCGTGGCCACCTGGACGGTCGACCGAGGCGGGGCGGGGGCGCGCGTTCGGCTCCGTCCGTTCGGGCGTCTCGCTCGCTCATCCGCTCTCGACGCGGAGATCCGCGACGTCGAGCGTTTCCTGGCGGTTTCCGGGGCGACGGCTGGATCGTAGCTCAGCCGGTTCGACCGACTTGGGGAGCGAGGCGCGCTATCCCGATCCCGCAGCCCGAACCGGGATCCGACCCTGGATCGTGGTGCCGTCTCCGGGCGATGACCGGACTTCGAACGTTCCACCGAGCGCGGCGAGGCGATCCTTCATGTTCTGCATGCCCGATCCGGGCGGCGCCGACGACGGATCGAACCCACGGCCGTCGTCCTGCACCGCGAAGGTCAGGGCGTCGCCCTCGTCGTGGAGGGTGACGACCACGTTCGACGCCTCCGCGTACTTGCCCACGTTCTGCAGCGCCTCGAGACAGCAGAAGTAGACGGCCGCCTCGGCCTCCTGTGGGTACCGCCCAACCCCGTCCGGCACCACGCGAGTGCTCACCGCGGCCTTCGAGGCCTGCGCCTCGAGTGCCGCGGGCAGCCCCTTGTCGGCAAGCAGCGGCGGATAGATCCCGCGGGCGAGGTCGCGCAGGTTGTCGAGCGCGGCCGCCGTGTCCGCCTGGAGCTCGGACAGCAGCGCGACGGCTCGCTCCGGGTCCTTGCCGACGAACATCTCGGCCATGCGCTGCTTCACCGCGAGCGCGACGAGCTGCTGCTGCGCGCCGTCGTGCAGGTCGCGTTCGAGCCGGCGCCGTTCCTGGTCCTGCGCGGCGACGATCCGCTGGCGCGACGCCTGGAGCTCGTCGAGGCGCGCGCGGAGCTCCTCGGTCAGGCCGGCGTTCCGAAGCACGAGCCCGGCCTGCGCGGCGAGATGCTCGAGCAGCTGCTCCTCCTCGTGCGAGAGCGGTTCGCTCGGCGGCTTCGTGACCGAGATCGCGCCGAGGAGCTCGCCCTCGTGACGGACGGGAAGCGCGCGCGACCCGTTCAGCGGCGGCATCTCGCCGTCGACGAGCGGGGCCGCGGTCGGAGTTGACTCGGCCCCGGAAGGCCAAGCCGCGGCCGGCCGGAGTGAGTCGCCGACCCGGAGCCACACCTCGGCGCGCTGCGCGCGCGTGCCCTCGCCGAGGATCCTCGCCATCCGTGGCAGCAGGTCCTCGGTCGCGTAGGTCCCCGAGAGCCGTTCGGAGAACGCGGACAGGACCTCGTACGGCGTCGCCCGTTCGCCGAGGATCAGCCGGTTCGCGAGCCGGTTCGCCCGCGCCCGAACGGGCTGGAACGCGAGGGCGATGACGACGGCCGCGATGATCGGCAACGGACCGCCGGATGACGTGCTGAAGAAGGCGGCGCCGAGACCGACCACGATCGCGATGTAGACCAGGCTGATGAACGCCACGAGGAGCGCGACCACGACGGTTTTGCGGATCACGAGGTTCACGTCGTAGAACCGGTGTCGAAGCATCGCGATGCCGACCGCCAAGGGGATCGCGAGGAATGCGAGGGCGGAAAGCGCGGTCGCGGCGAACGAGTCGACGAGCCAGGGGATGCCGGCCCCCGTGCCGATCGTCTGGAGGGCGATCCAGATCGCCAGAAGACCGCCCGCGAACATCAGCCACTTGATCTGCTCCCGCTCGTCGCCGACCGACCGCCGATAACGGGCGATGAGCGAGGCCACCGACGCGACCGCGAACACGACGAGGAGCAGGAACCCGATCCCCACCGCCGCTTCGATCCCCTGGCCGCTCGCCTCGATCCCGAGCGGATTCGAAGCGCCCCCCGGCATCTCGAGGTTCGGGTCGACGGCTGCGAGGACGACGAGCGCGACGATCAGCACGCCGATGGCCCAGCCGAACGGGCGCCACCGACGCGACGGCAGGTGCCCGTCGGGGAACGGGAGGAACAGGAAGGTGATCATCGGACCGATGCCGGCGGCCCATCCCCAGCCGCCGACCCACGCCAACCATCTCGCTCCCGGGATCGCGCCGGGGTTCGTCTCGAACGAGTAGATCGCGGCCCCCTCGCCGACGAACGCCATTGCGATCATCAGCGTGAATCCGATCATCAGCCAGCCGATCGCGTTCTCGGGCCGGCGTGACGCGATCAACGCTCCGACGAGTGCCATCGCCATGAAGATGAGCACGAAGACGGACTGCTCGAGCGCTCCGGAGTCGTTCAGGACGACGAGAACCATCCCGGCTGTCGCGATCGCGATCGCCAGGAACAGCAGGCCCCACGCGAGCCGGCGTGCGGCCACCACGGTCATGTGCTACCCGGCCTCATGCGCCCGATGGTGGCACGTCGGCCCTCCGGCCGGAAGGGTGGGAACACCCGCCGCGTAAGCGTGGCACCCCTCCACCGGAGGTCGGAGAACTCGCTCGCTACTCCTGCGGCGCCGAGTCTGGGGTGGGTTCCCAGCCCGTGATCGTCTCGACCTCGATCGCGACGACCAGACCTGGATCATCCGTCGACCCGTACTGGGGGTACTTCGCCCGGAGCAGGCCGAGCGCGGCGTCCCGCTCGTCGGTCTCGACCACCACGCGAGCGGTGCCGCGCGCCCGCACCCACCAGAGCGTGTCCCAGTCCTCGTCGTACTCGTCGACGACCAGCTCCACGGCGGGCTGGTGCTCGATGTTCCGCAGCCGCTGGAGCTCCTTCGAGCGCTTCGGCTTCTCGTCCACCATCCAGTACAGCCGGGTCGCGGAGTTCCGATCCATGACGACGAACACGAAGGGGACCACGTGCGGCTTACCCTCGGGTGTCAGCGTCGCGAGCCGGCCCACTCGAGCCGACCGCAGCCGTGTCAGGGCCTCGTCTTGTTCCACGGGGGCTATCCTCCCCGACGTGCCGAGAAGCGTCATCCCGCGATGACCGGCGAGCCCCTCCCGCCGTTCGAACAGCTCGACTTCCTCTACACGCCGAGCCGGGACGTCGCCGCGGACATGACGTACTTCGCCGAGGTCCTGGGGGCACGGGTCGTGTTCGCCATCGAGGGGATGGGAACCAGGGTCGCGGCGCTCGAGCTCACCGAGGGCCCTCCCCTACTGCTTCTGACCGACCACGTCGAGGGCGACCGCGCGATCATGGTGCACCACGTGCCCGATCTCGAGGCGGCGCTCGGGGAGCTTGGATCGCGCGGCTGGCAGCGGGAGCACACGTTCGAGATCCCGCAGGGGCCTGTCTGCTCGTTCCGAACGCCGGGAGGCCACCGGATCGCGCTGTACGAGCTGACCCGGCCCGATGCGGCCGCGCACTTCGCGGGTCGGCGCGATTTCTAACCGAGCGGCTCCAGCGATCGCGGACGAGGTCGAGCCAGATGCGCGATCTGTGGAGACGTGGAATGCTGGATCTCGGCCGGTCGTAGGCACTGGCACGGGAAGGGGACGCCGATGAGCGACTACGTCTTGCTCTACAGCGGAGGCAAGATGCCCGAATCCGACGAGGAGACGGCCGCCGTGATGAAGGCCTGGACCGACTGGATGGGGGAGCTCGGGGATTCCTTGAAGGACGGCGGGAATCCGTTCACCCCTGCCGCCAAGACCATCTCCGCTGACGGCTCGGTCACCGGCGGTCCCGTTGGAACGATGGCGACCGGCTACTCCGTCATCAAAGCGGACTCACTCGACGACGCCGTTTCGATGGCGAAGGGGTGCCCTGTCCTCCTGGGCGACGCGAAGATCACGGTGTACGAGACGTTCCAAGTGATGTAGCTCGAGATTCGGGGAGGCCGGGCCCGGGTATCGTTCCTGGACCCGATCCCTGGAGGTCCGAAGATGGGTTCCCACAGCGAGGCGGCACCGCTCGCGTTCGTGCCCTTGCTGGCGCAGAACGGCGACCGCATCCGGCTCGATCTCGACATCTCTTCGATCCTGACCTACATCGTGATCGGCCTGATCGTGGGTGTGCTGGCGCGCCTGCTCGTTCCCGGGCGCACCTCGATGAGCTTGCTGGCGACGCTCGTCATCGGCGTGATCGGCGCCGTCATCGGCGGCTGGCTCGCCGGGGCGGTCTTCGAGGAGACCGAGGGCGTGGATTGGATCGCGTCGATCCTCGTGGCTCTCGTGCTCGTGTTGCTGGTCCGAAGGGGATCGCGCCGCCGGACGTTGTGGAGTCGCCGCTAGACCCGGATCGGAGGTCGGGATCGCCCGACCTCAGCGCGCCGAGCGTTCCTCGGCGAGCCGGGCCAAGTTCCGCAACTGCTTCACGTCCGCGCGATTGACGAGGATCCGGAAGATCGGCCGCGCCCAGGGCTTCAACCAGTACGGGAGGTAGTTCACACGCTCCACCGTGTCGGTGTAGACGATCCGTGTTCCGCTCTCGTCAGGCTGCATGTCGTACCGGTGCGAGAAGTGTGCCTCCCACGTCTTGGCCCTCTTGCGCTCGAGGCGCGCGTCGGTCTCGATCACGAACCGGTTCGGCCTCGACGCCTCCGTGACGACCGACCGGTCATGGAAGGTGTCCTTGCCGGCGGACCCCGAAGACGAGAACGTCGTCCCGACCGTCGCCGGGCCCTCCGGTGCCTCGATCGAGAGCAACTTGAACTGGTCGCTGCTCGCCCGTTCGCCCGACCACTCCAGGTGCGCGCGGAGGTCCGCGATGAGGTCGTAGACGGCCTCCGGTGACGCGCTGGATGTCGCCGAAGTCGTCGTGGCGAACATCAGCTGGCGCTGAGCCATCCGTCCATCTCCCTTTCCAGGCCGCCGACGCGGGGCGACTCGCCAAGGAGGCTATCCTCGACCCGTGGACTACGCGACCTATGTCGAACACGTCCGGCAGGACGGACAACGGCTCGCCGATGCCGCGAGCGGCGGCCTTTCGAACGCGGTTCCCTCGTGTCCCGGTTGGACCGTGAGCGATCTCGTCTCCCACGTGGCCGAGGTCTACGAGCATAAGATCGCCTGCACCGAGCTCGGACACGCCCCCGACCCGTGGCCGCCCGAGTGGCCGGCGGACCGCGATCCCCTCGAGTGGCTCGGCGACGCTCACCAGCGGCTGCTCGCGATGTTCGCCTCGAGCGGTCCTTCCACCCCGTCCGCGACCTGGTGGCCTCCGGATCAGACCGTGGGCTTCTGGGCGAGACGGATGGCGCAGGAGACCGCCGTCCACCGGATCGATGGCGAGCTGGCGATCGGAGCTCCGACACCGGTGGACGCCGAGCTCGCGGTCGACGGCGTGGACGAGATCCTCGTCATCATGCTCGCAGGTGACTGGTCGGATGAGCCGGACGATGCAGCGACGGGGCAGACCGTGGCGATCTCGACCGGCGGACGGACCTGGCGCGTCACGCTCGAGCGGGAGTCGGTGAGCATCGCCGAAGAGGCCGGAGATGCGGATGCCACCCTGGGAGGCGACCCCTCCGACGTCCTGCTGTGGCTCTGGGGGCGTTCCTCGGACGAACGCGTGACGCGCTCCGGCGATGCGGCCACCATCCGCCTGCTCCGTTCCCGGCTCGTCCTCGCGACTCAGTAGCCCGCGAACCGGCCTGTGTCGAAAGCCGCCAGGCCCGTTCGTCGTACGGGTGTCGGACGAGCACGGCCCACAGGGCCGGGAAGGAGGAGGTCATGACGGACTTCGCGCTGCTCTACAGCGGCGGCAGCATGCCCGAGACCGAGGAGGAGCAGGCCAAGGTGATGAAGGCCTGGACCGACTGGTACGGGACCATCGGCTCGAGCCTGAAGGACGGCGGGAACCCGTTCGCCCAGGCTAAGACCGTCGGCAGCGACGGATCGATCACGGACGGGGCGAAGGGCTCGCCGCACACCGGCTACACGATCGTCACCGCGGCCTCGCTCGATGCCGCGACGGACCTCGCGAAGGGCTCGCCCGTCCTCGAGGGCGGAGGCAGCGTCACCGTCTACGAGATCGTGGAGATGTGAGCCACGCCTGATCGGCACTTCGGGGAGGCCTCCGGGCGAGGCCTCCCCTTGTTACTCGGAGATCAGCGGTGCCACCCGCTCGCGGAACAGCTCGAGCTGGCGGATCGGAGGCCCGACCGGCCACAGGAACACGCGCTGGACACCGGCCGCCGCAAAGCGCGAGAGCCGCTCGGCGCAGTCCTCCGCCGACGCGACGAGGAGCCGGTCGCCGAGCTCGTCCGGCGTGCGGCCGAGGGCCGGTCCCACCCACTCCTCCAGCACGCGATGGGCCTTCGTCCGGTCGTCCTCGACGTGGATCATCATCGTCACGAGCGCGTTCCCGAAGGCTTCCGGATCCTTCCCGTGAGCGGGGAGCAGCTCGCGCAGGCGCGCCGTTCCCTCGGTGAACTTTTCGGGCGTGGTGTTGTAGCCCGAGGCAAGCCATCCGTCTCCCAAGCGAGCGACCCGTCGAAGCCCGGCGTCCGATCCCCAACTCCCGATCCAGATCGGCGGTCCTCCCGCCTGCGCGGGTCCGGGCTCCAAGCGGACACCTCGCGTGGAGTAGAACTCGCCCTCGAACACATCCCCGTCGGGACGCCATAGCGCGCGTAACGCGCGGACGGCCTCGTCGAACCGGGGCCACCGTTCCTCCCACGACACGCCCGACGCGTCGTAATCGGGCTTGTACGAACCGGGACCGAGCCCGACGACCAGGCGATCGCCCGAAAGGAGGTCGATCGCAGCGAGTGCCTTCGCGAGCGGCACTGGCGTTCGGACGACCGCGAGCGCGATCGTCGTCGCCAGCGTCATGTCACCGCTCGCCCCGAGCACCGACGCCAGCGCGGTGAGCCCGTCCAGCCACGGCCTGCGGTGCTGCAGATGGTCGTTGACCGACACCGCCGAGAAGCCGAGCCGGTCGGCGGTTCGCACGTACTCCGTCAGGGATGCCGGATCGAACGGTTCCTCATCCCAGGCCAGCAGCGGCAAGTGCACGCCGAACTCCACGCAACCTCCTCAGCGCCGTTTGGCGCGACCAAAATCAACCGGCGCCAACCTGTGAGTAGGCACCGGCCGCATGATCCTCCATCATCCTTGCGAGATGAGATCTCTCGTCTTTGCCGCGTGCCAGTCAAGACCCATCGCCTCGAACCTCTCGATCGCCTGCTGGATCAGTCCGTCGTCCCCACGCGCGTAGCCGAGCGCACGAAGGGCGAACGGCTCGAGATACGTCCGTGGCTTCACGAGTGCCGGCGCCTCCTCTTCGATCTCCGCGCGTCGCTCGAGAACCACGAGAGCGTTGAGCCGCGCGATCAAGCCGTCGACATCCAGGAACCCTTCGGGGCTCCACTCGCTGAGCTTCCGCTCGACCTCAGCCAGGTCACCCCGGGCGATGGCGATCTCGATGTACCGGGGGGCGAACGAGTCGCCGTACCCCTCCATGCCCAGATCTTCAACACTGCGCTCGAGGCGGCGCGCCTCCTTCTCGTTGCCGAGGTGCACGTTCGCGAGAGCACACAGGAGCAGCGAAGAGGCGTTGGACGAGCACGGGGTCGCGATGTTGGCGGCGACCGCAGACTCAGCCCGAGACTGGAGGTCGTGCACCACATCCCAGCGGCCGGCCGCCTGCTCCACGGCGATCAACAGCATGGCGGCATGCATCCGATGATGCGGCGTAAGGTTGCTCGCCACATCGTCATGCGCCTTGGAGATCCGGCGCGCTTCCTCGAGGCGACCGGTCGCGAGGTACGCCGAGAGCCCGAACATGTACATCAACGCGATGTGATCGGGATCGGTAACGATCGGCAAGATCTCGAAGCGGCGCTTGACCCAGTCCAACGCTTCCTCATAGTCGCCTCGGGAGAAAGCCACCGTGGAGCGGGCATCCCACGCCCATGAACGCAGCTCCATGTCGTCGATGCGGTCGGCCAGCTCACTGGCCTCTTGGGCTGCCGCGCCGAATCGCTCTGGATCGAAGTACGCGCGCGCGATCAACGCCCGCGCCCGTGCAGGCGTCTCCGGCTCGGATAGGTCAAGCGCCTGTTCGATCCACCCCTCGATCAACTCGCGGTCCGGCCGACGCTTCCACATCGCGGCGCGCGTAGCCGTATGGAACGCGAGCTGGCTGTACGTGTCGGCGGAGGTCGCCCGGTCGCTCCCCTCCAGCGAGTTCTGCATCGCGACCCAGAACGCCTCGCCGTCGAACTTGAATACGTTGGCGCGTCCGACCTCCCGCCAGAGCGCAGCCCGATCGGCCTCGTCCGGCTCGAGGTCTAGAGCCCGGTGGAGCAGCGCAAGGCCGTCGTCGATCTCGAAGCGGCCGATCGCGAGCTCGGCTGCGCGGCGGAGCCACGCGAGCGCGTGTGCTCGCAGCTCGGCGAGCTCGCTCTCTGCGCCCCCCCACGCCAGATCGGAGTCCTCCGGTCGGACCGCTTCCGCGTAGTGGTGCGCGAGGAGCGGCGCGTACTCGTCCCGTCCCTCACCGTTCCGCTCTATCCAGCGCGCGAAGGCGGCGTGCAGTCTCGCCCGTCTGGCTTTCGGCAGACTCGCGTACGCGACCTCGCGCGTCAGGGCGTGCTTGATCGCGTACTCGCGGTCACCCGCGATCGAGGAGCCGGCTCGACGTCGGATGAAGTCGCGCTCCTCGAGGACCCGCAGATCCGGCTCCGCCTCCTGAACGAGCTCGTACACGGGCCCTGCCCAGAAGATCCGACCGATGACGGACGCGGCCTGGAGCGCCTGCTTCTCATCGGGGTCGAGGAGATCGATCCGTGCCGCGACGACCGCCTGCACGGTGTCCGGAACGACGAAGTCCGATGGCAGCTGCGCCAAGCGCCACGAGCCGTTCTGCCGTTCGAGCAACTGCCGATCGATCAAGGTCCCGAGCAGCTCCTCGACGAAGAAGGGATTCCCCTCCGCACGTTGGACGACGACCTCGCGCAGCCCGGCCGGGAGCCTCCCGCCGAGCAGCTCGTCGAGCATCCGAACCGCGTCCTCCGCCGAGAGCGCCTCGAGCTCCACCCTCGTTCCATGGAGACGAGCGCCCCAGCCGGGTCGCTGCTCGAGGAACTCCGGCCGTGCGGTCGCGATCAGAAGGAGGGGTCCACGCGTGTCGCGGACGAGTCGTTCCAGAAGGTCCAGCAGCTGCTCCTCGCCCCAGTGGACGTCTTCGATCAGCACGACGGTGGGACGCTCCGCGACGATCTCCTCGAGGAACTCGACCCACGCGTCCTGGAAGCGATCGCGCGCGGCGAGGGGGTGCAGGCCATGGGCCACATCGTGCCCGAGCGTCAGCCCCAAGATCTCGCGCGACCCGAGTCGCTCGAACACCACCGCCGGCGGGTCGCTCTCGAGGATCCCGAGATGCTCCTTCAGCACCTCCGCAAGCGGCCAGTAGGTGATGCCCTGGCCGTACGAAAGGCACCGTCCGGTGCGGCGCACCGTCTCCGGCGAGCGGCCGCCCAGGCGTTCCCAGAACTCGCGCACGATCCTCGTCTTGCCGACACCGGCATCCCCGAGGATCGTCACGAGTTGCGGTTCCCGCCGGTCCTCGACCTCCGCGTAGGCTCGCTCAAGCAGCTTCATCTCTTCGTCACGGCCAACGAACGCGCGGCGAAGGCCTCCGACACCGCGCGGACGCATGAGCGAGAGTCCGCGCACGAGGCATCGGCACTCGACCCCTTCCGGTTTCCCCTTTGCCTGGATCGTTCGACGCTCCCCGAACTCGAATGCCCCTCGCGCCGTCGCGACCGTTCGCTCGCCGACGAGGACCTCGCCCGGCTCCGCGGCCTGCTCCAGCCGCGCCGCCACGTTGACCGGATCGCCCGTGACGAAGGAGCTGCCCTCGCGCGGCTTGCCGACGACTACTTCGCCCGTGTTGACCCCGATCCGCAGCGCGAGCGTCTCGCCGAAGATTTCGTGCAGGCGTCGCTGCATCGCCAGCGCCCCGTGCAGCGCGCGCTCGGCGTGATCCTCGAGCGATGCAGGGGCGCCGAACACCGCCATCACGGCGTCGCCGATGAACTTCTCGATGGTCCCGCCGGCGGTTTCGATCTCGGCGGCCATGGCGTCGTAGAAGCGTTCGAGCATCGCCCTCGTTCGCTCCGGGTCCAGCAGGCCACCGAGCTCGGTCGAGCCCACCAAGTCTGCGAAGACGACCGTGGCGAGCTTCCGTTCGCTCTGGTCGGGGCCTTGGCCACCCGCCACGGGCGCGCCGCAGGTCGGACAGAACCGTGCCGCCTCGGAGATCGCGGCACCACAGGAAGCGCAGGCATCCATCGAGCCGATTGTGGACCCTCGGCCCGCCGAGGTTCCAGCCCTACCGTCCTCCCACGAGCTCCTGGAACAGACGGTTGAAGTCGGCTTTGGCCGTCTCGATGAAGACGCCCTTCGTCCCACCCTCGCCGATCGCGACCGTCCAATCTCCACCCGAATAGGCCCACCCCTGCTGGGGAGACCAATTCATGCCGCTCATCTGGGTGAACGCTCCTCCCAGCGTGTCGAACAGCATCGAGACCGTCGCGCAGAACTGGGCACTCATCTCGGCCATGTCCCGAGACATGTCCATGTTGGCCTTGTAGTCCACGAGGCGGCCGTCCTTACCGAACTCACCGGCTGCAGCCACGCCGTCGATCTTCAGAAGCTCATCGAGACTTGCCATCGAACACCTCCCCTTTCCTCGCCTTCGCGATCACGCTCACTGCGACCGTCGCCTGCCGGTCCGGAGGGATCAGTTCGCGCATCAGATCGATGAGGGCCGGCGTGAACAACGGGTAGAGCGCCGCCTGCTCGACACCGTACGAGACGCGCTCGCCGATCCAGACGTCGGTGAATCCCATCTTCTCGATCTTCGCGGCGAAGGCACGCTCCGCCAGGGCTCCGGACACTCACCCGGCCCAGGCAGCATCGTTCGTCTGCAGCTCCGTCGGAAGCTCGTCGTTGACCGTGAGGTCGGCGACCGAGAGCCTGCCGCCGGGCCGAAGGACGCGGCGGATCTCGGCGAGCACGCGGGACTTCCGGGGCGAGAGGTTGATCACCCCGTTCGAGATCACCACGTCGACCGATGCGTCCGGCAGAGGGATGTCCTCCATCTCTCCCCGAACGAACTCGGTCCACGGAGCGACTCCGGCCGCTTTCGCATGGGCCCTCGCGCGCTCGCACATCTCATCGAGCAGGTCGAGTCCGATCGCGCGCCCCGTCGGGCCGACGGCTCGCGCCGCCAGGATCGTGTCGATGCCCGCCCCGCAGCCCACGTCCAGGACGGTCTCGCCGGGCTGAAGGGCGGCGTGGCGGACGGGGTTCCCCACGCCGAGTGCCCAGTCGACGGCGGATGGCGGCAGGGCGCCCAACTCGGCCTCGGAGTACAGGCGCTGCGCCGCCGGGCGACCGGCTCCCGCGTCGATGCCGGCGTAGGCCTTGCGGACGACCTCTTTGATCTCGCTTTGGAAGAGCAGATCTTCGGGCACGTCGCTCCCTCCCCAACTCTTTGGCCCGTGGCTCTCGGCCTACAGGTCTTGGACGAACCGCTCCAGCCGTTCCTTGACGTGAGCGGGGATCTCCTGGACCTCGTGCGAGGCGAGGAAGGTCTGGAGCTCCTTGGCGAATTCCAGCTCGCCGCAGCACCGACGGCAGAAGGCGAGGTGTCCATCAACCTTGGCCTGGTCCTCGGGTGAAAGCACGTTGTCGAGGTAGTCCCAGAGTTGGCGGACGGCTTCGGAGCACGGGATCACGCGCTCGCTCATCCCGGCCCGCTTCCCTGGAGCAGATCGACCTCTTGCGCGTACGTCCACAGCTCGCGCTCGAAGAGTTTCCGTCCGCGATGCAGACGCGCGAGCACGGTTCCCAATGGGGCGTGGAGCATCCTTGCGACCTCCTTCGTGGCGAATCCATGGATGTATCGGAGAACGAGCGGCACGCGGTAGATCTCGGGCATCCGTTTCAACACCTCGTGGACGTCCTCACGACCGAAGGAGAGGAGGAAATCCAGGTGCAACGAATCCGAGTACGGGAGCGGATCCTCGTCGGCGATCGTGCGGTAGAGGGAGAAGTCGTCGATGTCGTCCACCGGCACTTCCTCGACGCGCCGCGCGTCTTTCCGCAACCCGTCGCGGAACGTGTTCACCAGGATGGTCTGCAGCCATCGGCCGCCCGCCTCGGGCGCGCTCAGGGAGTCGAACGACCGGTAGGCGCGCATCAAGCACTCCTGCACCAGGTCTTCGGCTCCGTCGCCGGCGAGCCGGCGCGCAAGGGAGTAGAGACGAGGGAGCTGGACGAGGGCCACGGCCTCGAAGTCGTCCTTCTGCGTCGTCGTGCTCCCCACGGGCCTTCCCGTTCCCCTCACGATCGGGGCCCTCCGCGGAGGAAAGCCCTCTAGGGTAAGGACGTGTCGGAGGATGAAGTTATTGCATCCGGTTCGCGACGCAATCTCAGCGCGGCAGCGGCCGTCCTTTCCCGGTAGAGGGTCCGATGGGATCCCGGATGGAAAGGGAGGAGGAGCGATGGCGACCACAGCCGTCACCCGCACCCACGCGACATCCCAGGAGAGCGCTCTGCGCCTGGGGACCTGGCTCATGGGAGCCGCAGCCATCGGGTTCATCGGATACGCCGTGCTGTTCCTGATCAGGAACTTCACGGACTCGTTCCTGGAGCTCGGGATCGGGCCGAACGAGGTGGACGTGAGCAAGGACCAGATCACCGCGTTCAGCCCGTCGCTGTTCCACTACGTCGGCCACCTGCACATCGCGGTGTCCGGTTTCATCGCCGCGACCGGGGTCGCCGTACTGTTCCTGCTCAGGTACGTCCGTCGGGGAGACGCGTTCGCCTGGGTCGGCGCCGTCTCGGCACCTGTCCTCGCGCTCGCCATCGCCCTGCCGGCGCACTACCCGAACTCGTTCGACACGCTCGGGCACCTCGGACTGATCTACCTCGCGGTCGTGATCTTCGTGGTCGGAGCGCTGGTCGCGCTCCGTGGGATCCTCGCGCAGCGTCAGGCGACGTAGGCTGCTCGACGGGAGGATCACGATGGAGTGTCCGAAGTGTGGCGGTCCCACGGCGGGATGGAAGTGCGCGATCTGCGGAGCGGAAGCCGACGAGCACGACGTCAACCACCTGCACGGCGGCTCTGACCGCTACTGCACACTCCTGTGTCAGGGGTGCGGCGAGGCCGACGTCCACTGCTCGTGCGCGTGATGTTGCGGGGGGGGGGGGGGGGGGGGGGGGGGGGGGGGGGGGGGGGGGGGGGGGGGG
>JBBDWS010000064.1:0-4563 GCA_040902755.1 Actinomycetota bacterium | reverse complement strand
TGGATGGAGCGGCCGATCTCTCGGCGTCAGGTGCTGCGCGGGGCTGGCCGAGGAGCGCTCGGGGCGGGAACGCTCGCAGCGCTGCTCGCGGCCTGCGGCTCGGACCAACCGGTTACGCCGCGCGCGACCCTGCCACCGAAGGCCGGGGAGCTCTCGGTCGCGCAGTGGCCGCTCTACATCGACCGGGCACGGGGCGGACACCGGCCGACGCTGGAGGCCTTCGAGGAGGAACACGACGTCGCGGTCAAGTATCGAGATGTGATCGCGGACAACCAACAGTTCTTCGCCCCCCTCGTGCCCTTCTTCGACCAGGGACGCGACACGGGCTGGGACCTCGTGGCGCGTCGGTCGCTCCGGTCGCCTTCCCGCCGGCGTGGTCGTCGGGGTCCTGCCACGGTGGCAGAGGCTGCGATCGTCAGCCTCTGCGCGTTCGGCAAGTCGATATGGGAGCACATCACCCCTCCCCGGTCCGTAGTCAGAGGTAAAGCGACGCTTCCTCCGCTGTACGTTTTCCCGCGAAGATCGCGTCCTCGATCGCGGGAGCCCCTTCCGAGTCTTGCGCCGCAAAGCTGATGCGCCCGATCTGCCGGCGTGCGCGGTGGCGGTCGCTCTCTGTCCTGACCACCTGGCCGCCCGGGCCGGTGATCGGCTGTCCGAACGTCCATCCCACGTACGGGTGCACCATCCCGTGCCCCCACCGATACAAGTACACGGCCGTGACGTCGCGGTCCCACACGAACCCGCTGGGTCCCCAGACGCGCTCCATGTCCTCTCGGAGCGAAGCCTCGTAGTCGCCGAACGGCGTCTGGAGCAACGCGACTCGCTCGTCCCGTCGCTCGGTGGCCGGATCCTGGAAGAACCCGCTGTAGAACGTGAGCACGTTGGGGCGCGACCCGTCGTTCTGCCGCTCCTCGTCCTCGTCGACCAACACCCAGTCGGCCATGACGGCGTCCTGCCAGTAGCGGCTGCCGTACCAGTAGTAGTCGTACGCGGGTCCCGCGTTCACGAGGAACTGGCTGTTGTTGACCGCCACGTTGGCGATCGGCACCGGGATGTGCCGGTACGCACGCGCCGCCTCGAGTTGCTCCGACCCCATGAGGTGCTCGGCGACCCGGTGCGCGGTGTGCATCTGTCCCGCCAGGATCACCGCCTTGCAGCTCGCGCGGAAGAACTTGCCGTCCTGGTAGTAGCTGACCGTCGCGCCGGTGAGCGTCTGGTCCACGCGAAGCACGTTGGTCCCGACGCGCACCCGCACGGTGTTCGTCCGCTTGTCGGCCTCCCTTAGGTCGATCGGGTTGTTCAGCACCTCGTCGAACGTCGTGCCGGCGATGGCGTTGGGGATCAGCCGCTTGATCGCGCGACGGATCACGTAGTTGTTTCCGCCGGGGAACGCGATCGACGGGAAGTATTCGGCGCCCAGGAAGCTGATCGAGGAGTACGCGTTGCAATGGGCCCCCACGCTCGCGAGCGCGTCGGCCGCGTACTGATCGTAGAAGTCGGCGACCGCCGGGTGGAATCCCTTGTCCACCGTCAGGTAGGTGCGCAGAGACTCGTGCGCCAGGTAGTCGTACTTCGGATCCGAGTTGTCCGGCGGATCGGTCGGGGAACCGTTCGTGTTGTACCAGCCGCGGAAGTCCTGCCGCGCCTTGTGGAAGTCCTGCCTCACGTGCGTCGGAAACGGCATGTTGTCGATGCCGTGGACGTTGTACACGTCGTTCACCCAGCCGGTCGTGCCGTTCCACACGTCGAGAGAGGTCTGCGGCATGTTCGAGTCGAAGAAGTAGTTGTAGCCCGGGTCGGCCACGAGCCAGTCGGGCCATTCGAGGCCGATGCCGTCGTAGAAGTCGAAAAGGAACGTGTCGTACGGGTACACGAGGTACGCCGCGGCGGCCGAGCCCTTGACCGGGAGGGCGGGGCTGCCGTCGTCACGGGTCGAGTTGCCTCCCGGCGTGAAGTTGTTGTCGAGGATCAGGATCTTCGCGTTCGGCTTCAACTGGTTCGCGAAGAAGGCGGCCGAGAACCCGCTGATCCCTGCTCCGACGACGATGAGGTCGTACGCTCCGTTGTCTTCCCTGATCGTGAACGTTCCGCTAGTCGGGTCGACGGCGCTCGGGGCGACGGTGACGCTGTTCGTCGACCACGTCAGACGCTCGTCGCGGAGCCAGTGCGCTGGGGTGAACGCGTCGCGCAGGTTGCCGCCCCGAAGGACCCTCGGATCCGTCCCGATACTGCCGTCGGGCGGGAACGTAGCTCCCTCCTCGTAATGGGCCAAGGCCCTCATCGGCGAGGAGCCGAGAACCGCAAGACCGCCGGCTGCGATCAGCACCCCCTCGAGGAAATCGCGGCGGCTGATGCCGTCCTCAGGACGACGCATGCTGGTACCTCCTCCCAGCGGGGACCCTTCGATTCTCTAACTGACCAAGCGCTCGGTCAAATCGGATGATCGGCCTGCTGAAGGCAGGTGAATGAGCTCCCGTCGGCCGCCGTCCCGAGGATCCGTCCGCGCGAGAGCGCGATGCGGAGCGCCCGCGTTCGTCATGATGGGGACCAGCGATGGCAACTCCGAGGACGAAAGAGACCCCGAGTGCGAACCGAGCCGCACGGGCGGCGGCGACTCGCGCGCGGATCCTGGATGCAGCCCGGCGGGTGCTGGCGGAGGAGGGGCTCGAGCGCTTCACGACGCGGCGGGTCGCCGACCTCGCGGGCGTGTCGCACGGGATGGTGCACTACCACTTCCGAGATAAGCGTGACCTCGGGCTCGCGCTGCTCGTGCACGCCCGGCGCGACTGGGTCGAGCCGCTCGAGGAGCTGGTCGACGGACCTGGCAGCGCCGAGAAGCGGATGCGAGAGGTGATCGCGTGGATCGCCGAGCCCGCAACGATCGAGACGATGCGCGTGCATCAGTCCCTGTTCGTCCTGGCGCTACAAGACAAGGCCGTCCGCGAGCGTCTGGCGAGCGAGTTCGCGCGGTGGCGCGCCCCGTTCGTGACGCTGTTCCGCCAGGTCGGTGAGGAGCTTGGTCTCGACGGCTTCGACGCGGCGAGCGTGGGCGAGGCGTTCGCCGTTGCCGCAGATGGGCTCGTCCAGCAGCAGTCGCTCGATCCCGGGCTGCCGACGGAACGCGTCCTCGGCCGAACGTTCGAGCAGCTGGTGGGAGGCCGTCAGCGACGACGAAGCAGACGCCGATAGGGCTCGAAGACGGCCTTCGGAGCGGCCTCGACGTGTTGCAGCACGCGGTTCAGGCCACGCGTTCCGTGCCGGCGGACGTGCGTCACGCGATCGAGGTCGAGCGCCTCGAGGACGAACTCCTCTCGCTGGCCGAGCTCGAACAACACCCGGCCTTCCGGGTCGACTCCGATCGAGCGCCCGCCGCCGATGCTGGGCACGGCGTTCACGTTCAGCACGTAGCACTGGTTCGCGATCGCGTTCGCGCGGGCAAGCACGAGTTCCTGCTCGCGATCGGGGGTCGTCGTGAGCGTGGGGTGTAGGAGAAGCTCGGCTCCCTGCAGGGCGAGGCCACGCGCGACCTCGGGGAACCAGCCGTCGTAGCAGATCATCAGGCCCACGCGACCGGTCCCCGGGATCTCGAACACCGGAGCCTGCCGTGTCCCCGGAGTGCTCGTCTCGAACGGCTGCCAGGGGAACAGCTTTCGGTAGGTCGCTACGAGGTGTCCCTCGGCGTCGAATACGATCGCGGTGTTGTGAACTGATCCCTTGGAGCCCCGCTCGAAGATGGAGCCGGCGCAGATCCAGCGGCGCGCGCGAGCCGCGATCTTGCCGACACGCTCGGTGAGGGGGCCCGGTATCTTCTCAGCGACCTCCCCTTCGAAGCCCGAGCGTGCCTGTGGAGAGAACGGGTCGTCGCCCGTGAGATAGAGCTCGGGGAACAGGAGAAGGTCGGCCTCGCCGAAGGCCTTGCGTGCGACCTGGACCTCGTCTTCGAACTTGTCGAGCGTCGCGTCGGGATCGAACGCGACCGGACGCACCTGCGCCCCGAGGACGGTCAGGATTCTGCTCATGGCCGGGCGAGGATACCGAGGGCCGCCCTGTCTTGACCAAGCGCTTGGTCAGTGGGCAGGATACACGGCGACGCGACGATCGAGCGGGAAGGTGGGATACGAGATGGAGGGCGACCTGGGCCGGTGGATGGAGCGGCCGATCTCTCGGCGTCAGGTGCTGCGCGGGGCTGGCCGAGGAGCGCTCGGGGCGGGAACGCTCGCAGCGCTGCTCGCGGCCTGCGGCTCGGACCAACCGGTTACGCCGCGCGCGACCCTGCCACCGAAGGCCGGGGAGCTCTCGGTCGCGCAGTGGCCGCTCTACATCGACCGGGCCCGTGGGGGACACCGGCCGACGCTGGAGGCCTTCGAGGAAGAGCACGACGTCGCGGTCAAGTATCGAGAGGTGATCGCGGACAACCAGCAGTTCTTCGCCACCCTCGTGCCGTTCTTCGACCAGGGACGCGACACGGGCTGGGACCTCGTGGCCCTCTCGGACTGGGTGGTCGGCCTGATGCGCGAGGCCGGATGGCTCGAGACCATGCACCACGACCGGCTGCCCAACGTC
>JBBDWS010000063.1:0-4588 GCA_040902755.1 Actinomycetota bacterium | reverse complement strand
CCGGGCACCTACGAGGGCCAGTGCAAGGAGTTCTGCGGCCTCTCGCACGCGTACATGCGGTTCACCGTCGTCGCGCACACGCCGGAGGACTTCGAACGCTGGGTGGCCGACCAGCAGGCGCCTGCCGCGCCACCGGACGGAGCGGCGGCGGAGGGGCTTCAGGTGTTCCTCGAGGCCGGCCCCGCCGGGTGCACGGAGTGCCACGCCGTCGCCGGTCTGCGGGATCCGAGCGGCGAGACGATCCGCGGCTCGAACAACGCGCCGGATCTCACGCACTTCGCGAGCCGTGAGTGTTTCGCGGGCTGCATGTTCGAGAACAACGACGAGAACCTGCGACGATGGCTCGACGACCCTCCGGCGATGAAGCCCGGCTCGTTGATGCCGGACTACGAGCTCTCGCCGGAGGAGATCGAACAACTGATCGCCTACCTGGACACGCTGGAGTGAGGTGAAGCAAGAGCGATGGCGAGCGTGAGCGTCCCGGCCGAACGGCCTCGCGGCCTGCTGCGCCGGCCGACCGCGACGACGGGATTCTGGAGCTGGTTCACGACCGTGGACCACAAGAAGATCGGGATCCTGTACGGCATCACGGCCTTCGCCTTCTTCATCATCGGCGGGGCCGAGGCCCTGCTGATCCGGATCCAGCTGGCGCAGCCCGACCAGGCCATACTTTCGGCGAGCGTCTACAACGAGATGTTCACGATGCACGGCATCACGATGGTGTTCCTCGTGGTCATGCCGCTGTCGGCCGCGTTCTTCAACTACCTGATCCCGCTCATGATCGGTGCCCGCGACGTCGCGTTCCCGCGGCTGAACGCGTACAGCTACTGGGCGTTCCTGTTCGGCGGGCTGTTCATCTACTCGAGCTGGTTCCTCGGCGGCGCTCCGAACGGCGGGTGGTTCGGGTACCCGCCGAACTCCACCGTGGACCCGTCGCTGGGGATGACCTTCTACTCGCTCGGGTTGCTCATCACCGGCATCGCGTCCACGGTCTCCGCGATCAACCTCGCCGTGACGGTCATCAACATGCGGGCGCCGGGCATGACGCTGTTCCGGATGCCGGTGTTCATCTGGATGGGACTCGTCGTTCAGCTGCTCCTCGCCTTCTCGCTGCCGATCATCACGATCGGGCTGACCGAGCTGTTCTTCGATCGCCGGTTCGGGACCCACTTCTTCGATCCGGCGGCGGGAGGGGACCCGGTGCTGTGGCAGCACCTGTTCTGGCTGTTCGGCCATCCCGAGGTGTACATCCTGATCCTGCCGGCGATGGGGATCGTCTCGGAGATCCTGCCGGTGTTCGCGCGCAAGCCGCTCTTCGGCTACCAGTTCGTGGTCTTCAGCGGCATCGCGATCGGGTTCATCGGCTTCGGCGTCTGGGCGCACCACATGTTCGCCGTCGGGCTCGGACCGGTGGCCAACACCGCGTTCGGCATCTCGACGCTGATCATCGCGGTTCCGACGGGCGTGAAGATCTTCAACTGGCTCGGGACTCTCTGGAGGGGCGACATCCGGTTCACGACGCCGATGCTGTTCTCGGTCGGGTTCATCGCGATGTTCGTGATCGGCGGGCTGTCCGGGGTCACGCATGCCGTCGTGCCGTCGGACTACCAGCAGACCGACACGTACTACATCGTCGCGCACTTCCACTACGTGCTGTTCGGCGGCGCGATCTTCGGGCTGTTCGGCGGCATCTACTACTGGTGGCCGAAGGTGTTCGGCCGGATGCTGGGCGAGCGGATCGGCAAGCTGAACTTCTGGCTCATGCTGATCGGTTTCAACATGACGTTCGGGCCGATGCACATCCTGGGAATGCAGGGGATGCCGAGACGGATCCAGAGCTATCCGGAGTCGCTCGGCCTCAGCTTCTGGAACCTCGTGTCGTCGATCGGCGCGTTCCTGATCGCGGTCAGCGTGCTGATCTTCCTCGTGAACGCGGTGGCGAGCTTCCGCAAGCCGAAGGAGATGGAGGCCGATCCCTGGGACGCGCGAACGCTCGAGTGGACCACGACGTCGCCGCCTCCCGAGTACAACTTCGACGAGGTGCCCGTCGTCCACTCCTTGGACGAGCTGTGGCACCGCAAGTACTCGCAGACGCAGGGCGGCCGCGTGGTGCCCGTGCCGGCCGGCGGATCCGGTGAGGCACACGGCGACCCGCACGGCGGCGGACACGGTGGCGGGCACGGGATCCACCTGCCGGGACCGTCCTACTTCCCGTTGATCGCGGCGCTCGGACTGCCGATCGCGGCGTACGGCCTCATCTTCAACTGGTGGCTGGTCGGCGCCGGGATGGTCCTGGTGCTCGCCGGGTTCTACGGCTGGATCCTGGAACCCTCGGCGGAGTGATGCGCTGATGGCGAGCGACGCGATGGAGGTCCACGCCTACGAGAGCGAGCACCCGGCGACGAGCACGGGCCTGCCGAACATCAAGCTCGCCATGTGGCTCTTCCTCGCGTCGGACTGCATGCTGTTCGGCGCGCTGATCTCGACGTACGTGCTCTACCGAGGTGCGAGCGTCGTCGGTCCCTATCCGAACGACGTCTTCGACATCCCGTACACGTCGGTCTCCTCGTTCGTGCTCCTCGCGAGCTCGCTCACGATGGTGCTCGCGCTCGCGGCGCTGCAGCGGGGCGACGTCGGCCGGTCGCGGGTGTGGCTGCTCGCGACGGCGTTGCTCGGCATGACGTTCGTCGGCGGCCAGGTCTACGAGTTCACGACGTTCGCTCATGAGGAGCTCACGCTCACGACGAACCTGTTCAGCACCAGCTTCTACGTGCTGACAGGGTTCCACGGAACCCACGTCGCGATCGGGATCTTGATGCTGCTGACGCTCCTCACGTTCTCGTTCTCCGGCCGCCTCGGGCCCGAGAAGGCCGAGACCGTCGAGATGGTCGGGCTCTATTGGCACTTCGTCGACATCGTGTGGATCGTGATCTTCACGGTCATCTACCTGATCCCGACGGGGAACCCCGCATGAGCGAGGCGAAGCGCGCGACCCAGCTCTCCCCGCAGGCCGGGACCGAGGTCGCTGCGGGGCCGCACCAGGGCTCCGGTCACGTCGCTCGACACCCGAGCCCGAAGGAGTACATCCGGATCGCGATCATCCTCGCGATCATCACCGCGGCCGAGGTCGCGATCTATTACATCGAAGCGATCGAGGACCTCCTGATCCCGCTCCTGTTCCTGTTCGCGCTGGTCAAGTTCACGCTTGTCGTGCTCTGGTTCATGCATCTGAAGTTCGACAGCCGGACCTACGCCCGGTTCTTCATGATGGGCCTCGCGGGGGCGATCACCCTGTTCCTCATCGTGCTGCTCACGTTCCGGGTCTTCGCGGGGTAGCCGATGCCCACCTGGCACGCCCATCCGGATGTCTGGCTCCTCCTCGGAGGGGTGTGGGTGGCGTACCTCCTCGCCGTTCGCCGGCACGGGCTGACGGCGCCGGAGGCCGACCCTCATGAGCGCCGCCGGCGGACCACGTTGTTCACCGCCGGGATGGGGCTGCTCTGGTTCGCCTCGGGATGGCCGATGCACGACCTGGCCGAGGGCTACCTCTACTCCGCTCACATGGTCCAGCACATGGTCTACACGCTGATCGCCGCGCCGCTGCTGGTGGCGGGGATCCCGGCCTGGATGTGGCGTGCGATCCTGCGGCCGAGGGCCATCGGGCGACTCTTCGGGTTCGCCACCCGTCCCGTGGTCGCGCTCGTCTTCTTCAACGCGGTGCTCCTGTTCACCCACTGGCCCGAGGTGGTCGAGGCCTCCGTGGGCTCGGAGCCGCTGCACTTCTCCCTGCACGTGCTGATCGTCCTCTCGGCGGTCGTGATGTGGTGGCCGGTCCTGTCTCCGCTCCCGGAGCGTCCGGCCCTCCCGCTGCCGGGGCAGCTGCTGTACCTGTTCCTCCAATCGCTCGCGCCGACGATCCCGGCGTCGTTCCTCACGTTCGGTCAGACGCTCCTGTATCCGGTGTATGGAACGTTCCCCAGGATCTGGGGGATCTCGGCGGCCACCGACCAGCTGGTCGCCGGGCTGATCATGAAGCTCGGCGGCGGGTTGATCCTGTGGGGCTTCATCGTGGTCATCTTCTTCAACTGGCACGCGAGGGAGCGAGACGGGTGGGACGCGCTCGCGCTCCGCGAGGTCGAGCGGGACGTCCGGGCGGGGCTCGCGAAGTGAGGCCGAGATGAGGCCGAGATGAGGAAGGACGTCCGCGACCGGCTGCTCCTTCCGCTCCTCCTGCCGGTCGGCATCCTCCTGTTCATCGCGCTGATCCTCTGGGGGTTCTCGAGGATCCTGCTCGGACTCACGGCGACGACGGCGACGGTCACGGCCGTCGTCGCGGCGCTCGGCATCATGGTGATCGCTGCGATCGCGGCCGGCCGGACGACGGTCCGCGGCTCGACGATCGCCGCGATGGTCGCCGCCACGTCGGGCGTCGCGATGCTGGCCGGCGGGATCGCCCTCGCGCTCGTCGCCGGGGGGGATGAGGGTGAAGAACCGGAACCCGACGGAGGGGTCCCCGTCGTCGAGCTCGTCGCCCAGGACATCGCGTTCAACCCGACCAACCTGACGGTGCCGGCCGGCGTGCCGTTCG
>JBBDWS010000062.1:0-4659 GCA_040902755.1 Actinomycetota bacterium | reverse complement strand
CGTTCGCCGAGCCGAAGAACACGAACCCGTGCACGCGCAGGATCTGGACCCGGTCGCTCATCTCCCGCAGGGCCGCGCGCTCGGCCGCGGGCCGGTCGACGTTGCTGCGGTACGTGTCGCCGAACGCGATCTCGCGCATCAGCTCGATCCGCCCGTAGCTCACGGCGAGGAGGACGACGGCCATCACGAGGCCGATCACGACACCGGGCAGGAGCCCCCGTGCGATGAACCCGGCGAGGATCACCAGGACGACGACGTACTCGACCCGTTGCAGCGTCCGCCGCTTGTCCCAGACCCACTCCACGATCACGGCGAGGCCGAGGAACACGAGCACGCCGCCGACGAGCATCCGCGGGAGCACGCCGATCACGCCGGCAGCGAACACGGCGGCGAGCGGGACGAGCGCGGCAACGAGTCCCGCGATGCGCGCATCGGCGCGCATGCCCGACGCGAGCGCGGTCGAGCGGAGGGCATGAAACCCGGGGATGCCGGCGAGCGCGCCGGAGACGACGTGCAGGATCCCGGTGTCGCGCAGCTCCCGGTTCGTGTCGAGGTTCCGGCGGACGATCGGCTCGGTGCCGCTCACGTGGTACGAGGCCACCACCACGGCGACGAACACCGCGGCGAGGATGGCGGGAGCCTGCTTGAGCACAGTCGACCAGTCGGCGCGGCTGAGGGCGAGCGGCATCCACCACTGCCACAACGGTTCCGGCCCGAACGACCCAAGGAGCCACCTCCCCGCCCGTGCCTCCTCGAGCGACGTCCCGGTGAGGAGCGTGACGCACGCGAACCCCGCCAGCCCGATCCCCAGGAGCGCCGGGACCACGACCGGGCGCCGCAGGGTCCTGCTCGCCACCAGCAGGACGACCCCGAAGGCGAGCGCCGGGACCCATCGCGTCAGGGCGTCCCGCTCCAGGAGGTCCTCCATCGTCATCAAGGAAAAGTGCTCGTTCGAGGCGATCCCGATCCCGCCCTTCATCAGCAGCCATCCGATCCCGGCGAGGAACCCGCCGGCCACGGGGTACGGCACGAACCGGAGGAGGTTGCCCTTCCGGAGCGTCCCGAGCACGAGGAGCGCGGCTCCGGTCAGGATCATCACGACGAACGTTGCCGCGATGACGGTCAGGAACGCCCGGTCCGAGCTGCCGAAGCTGTCCAGAGCGGTGGTCGTGGCGAGGACGGCCAGGACGGCCGCCGTCGCTTCCTGGACGCCGCCGACCACACCTCGAGAGCCCGCCCTCCACGCCACGAACGCGAGCGTGATCGCGGCCGCCCCGAGGTACAGGCCGATACCGTCGTCGAGGCTGAAGATCAGCCGTCCGCCGAACACGAGGGCTGCGAACGAGACCGCGAGCAGCGCCTCGACGAACCCGATGATCACGCCGGCGAGGAGCGAGGCCGGCACGCGCTGGGATCTCTGTTGCTCGGACACGGCCCTCCCTCCGCGAACCCCGTGACGCCGGAGCGAGGGTGACCATACGTGCGCGCGGGTCGGCCCGCGAATCGACCTAGAATCCCCGTCGCATGCCGGATCGCCCGCAGACCCGATACGCACGGAACGGCGACCTTCATCTGGCGTTCCAGGTCGTCGGGAGCGGAGAGCTCGACCTTCTCCTCATCGACACCGACATCGTGAACTCGACCACGCTCGCGGCGGAGATGGGGGATCGCCGGTGGCGGGACGTGCTCGATCAGCATCACGCCCTCTTGCGCGCGGAGCTCGACCGGTTCGGCGGCCGCGAGGTCTCGACCAAGGGGGACGGGTTCGGCCTCGAGATCCGCGCCGGGGTCCACACGGGCGAGGTCGAGGTGCGCGGCGCCGATCTCGGCGGGTTGGCCGTCCACATCGCGGCGCGAGTGGCAGCGCTCGCCGGCGACGGCGAGGTGCTCGTGTCGAGCACGGTGACGGACCTGCTCGCCGGATCGAGCTTCCTCTTCGATGACCGAGACGAACGCGAGCTCAAGGGCGTACCGGGGACCTGGCGCCTCTTCGCGGCGAAGGAAGCCTAGGCCTCTTCGTTCGGTCCCCGCGTCAGACCGGCTGCCAGTCCGGGAAGAAGTCGAACCGGCCGAACGTCTGCTGCTCGGGCGACGATCCGTCGGCGAGCATGATCCAGACGCCGAACCGGCCGTTGCGGCCCTCCTTGTTGAAGGCGATCCGCGTCCCGTCGGGCGAGAACGCCGGCGCGAACTCGTGACGCCGGTTGTCGGTCAGCTTCGTCGGGTCCGTGCCATCGGCGTCCATCGTGAAGATGTTCCCATTCCGCGAGAACGCGATCCTCGCGCCGTCGGGCGACCAGTCGGGGCGCTCGTCGATCTTCGGGCCGCTCGTCAGCCGTGTCGGGTTGGCTCCGTCGTCGTCGATGACCCAGATGTCGTCGAAGTCCATCCGGTCGCTGGTGAACGCGATCTTGGTGCCGTCGGGCGACCACTCCGGGAACGCGTCGAAGATCCCGGTTGTGAATGTGAGCTGCATCTGGCCCGTGCCGTCCGAGTCCATCACCCAGATGTCCTGGAAGCCGTCGGAGGCGTTCGACGTGTAGGCGATCTGCGTGCCGTCGGGAGACCACGTCGGCCACGTCTCCTGCGCGTCGAGCGTGTTCGTGAGCCGCGTCGGGTCGCTGCCGTCGGCGTTCATCGTCCAGATCTCACAGTTCGAGAGCTTGCCGCGGCCGCATTTCGAGAAGGCCACGCGCGTGCCCGCGGCGTTCCAGTCGGGCATGCCCTCGTTGGCGCGCCGCGTGTTGGTGAGGCGGACCGTGCTCGTGGAGTCGGGCGCGACCACCCAGATGTCGGTTTGGTCGTGGGTGAACCGGCTGAACGCGATGTCGCCGTTCGTGCCGGGGAACGCGGCGTTCGCGATGGGCGCCGCCACCAGCGAGGTGGCGATAAGGAAACCGGTCGACAGGATCGTGGCGCTGCGCTTCACGGGCGAGACCTCCGCTCGGGCGGAACGCGAACGCTAGGGTCGGGGGTGGAGCGTGTCAAACGTTGAACGTCCACTTCGATAGGGTTGGCCCGCCCGGAGCACGAGGGAGGGGAAGGCCGGCGTGTACGAGTGGCTCGTGCTGGTCCACATCCTCGGCGTGCTCGGGTTCATGTTCACGCACGGCGTCGCCGCCGCGATGGCGCTCCGCCTGCGTCACGAGCGGAACCCGGACCGGATCCGCGTGATGCTCCAAGTCTCGAGCTCGTCGCTCGCCGTGTTCTACGTCTCGACCCTCCTGCTCCTCGGCGGCGGCATCTGGGCCGGGTTCAACGGCCACTGGTGGGATCAGGGCTGGATCTGGGTCGCGCTCGGGGTGTTCGTGGCGAACATGCTCTTCATGTACGCGGTTCCCACGCGGTACTACAAGAAGATCCGCGAGGTCATGACGATCGAGGAGTCGGGCAGCTCGGCGGTCGGCCCCGAGCAGCTCGATGCGATGCTGCGGTCCAACCAGCCGATCGTCGTCGTGGCGGTGGGTCTGGTGTCGATCGCGTTCATCGCCTACCTGATGGTCATCAAGCCCTTCTGAGGGGGACGACGATGTACGGGACGATCGCGGTCGGAACGGACGGCTCGCTGACGGCGGCGGCGGCCGAGGCGGTCGCGCTCCGGCTCGCGAAATCCTCGGGAGGCCGGGTGCTGTTCGTCTCGGCGTTCACGGACGGGGAGAGTCGGCGGAAGTCGGTCGAGGCCCTCCAGGTATCCCGAGCCCGCGCGAAGACCTCCGGCGTCCCGGCCGAGTCCGAGCCGATCCAGGCCGAGCCGGCCGATGGGATCGTCGAGCTCGCCGACCGGTGGGATGCGGACCTCCTCGTCGTGGGCGATGTGGGGATGAGCGACCACCGGACGTTCCGGCTGGGCGGTGTGCCCGACCGCGTCTCCCATCACATGCCGTGCGACCTGCTGATCGTTCGGACCTCCAAGCCCGATCCCGCGAAGCAGGCCGGCCAGTACGCGAGCGTGCTCATCGCAACGGACGGATCGCCGACCGCAGATCGCGCGGCCCGGGTCGGCGCGGAGTTCGCCAAGCTCCACGGAGCGGGGATCACGCTCGTCCACGTCGGGGACGAGCCGCTGGGGGAGATCGTCCTCCGCGACACCGCAGAGCGACTCGGCGGCCGCGACGTGCCCGTGCGCCTCCTGAAGGGCGACCCCGGCGAGCAGATCGCCGAGCTCGCCGGGGTCGAGGGCCACGACCTGGTCGTCGTCGGGAACAAGGGGATGAGCGGCAGCCTGCGGTTCCTCGCCGGCGCGGTCCCGGACAAGGTGTCGCACCAGGCGCCCTGCGACGTGCTGATCGTCAACACCGTCGGCCGCTCGTCCGCAGACCTCGAGCCCGGCGAAGGGGCGATCGTCGAGCTCGACGGGAAGAAGGTCGCCGCCTACCGAGACGAGGCAGGTGAGCTCGTCCTGCTCTCACCCAAGTGCAAGCACCTCGGGTGCACGGTGGGATGGAACCACCGGGCGAAGACGTGGGACTGTCCGTGCCACGGCAGCCGGTACGAGAGCGACGGCGCGGTCAAGAACGGTCCCACGCGCCACCCCCTCGACCCGATCGACGCCTCGAGCTCGTCGTAGGGAGTGGCCCGTCGAAGGACGGACCAGCCTCACTCAGCGCTCGATTCAAGCGTGTGGGCGGCCTCGCCTGGAGAGCAGCGATGAGCCGATCG
>JBBDWS010000061.1:0-4949 GCA_040902755.1 Actinomycetota bacterium | reverse complement strand
GAGAGCATCCGCCCCTACCGGTTCCCATCGCACCAGCACACGCCCGAGATGGAGCACGCGCTCGCGCTCGCGACGGGGGTGGACGTGCGCGTCACCTTCGCGCCGCATCTCGTGCCGGCGGTGCGCGGGGTCCTGACGACGTGCTACGTGAAGGCGCCGGAGGGAACGACCACCGACGCTCTCGTGTCGGCGCTTGCCGAGGCGTATCAAGGCGAGCCGTTCGTCCGCGTGCTGCCGCCCGGCGCGATGGCCGACACCAAACGCGTCCGCGGTTCCAATGTCGTCGAGCTGCAGGCGTCGGTCGACCCGCGATCGGGAACGGCCGCCGTCGTCGGCGCGCTGGACAATCTCGTGAAGGGTGCGGCCGGACAGGCGATCCAGAACATGAACCTCTTGGCCGGGTTCGACGAGACGACGGCGCTGCCGAGCATCGGGGTGTACCCGTGAGCGTGACCTTCCCGCGCGGGTTCCGGGCCGCCGGCGTGACGGCGGGGATGAAGCCCTCGGGCCGGCCCGACCTCGGCCTGCTCGTCGGTGACGAACCTCGCAGCGCGGCCGGGTTGTTCACGACGAACCTGTTCGCCGCCGCACCGGTCAAACTCTCCCGGCGCCGTCTCGGCCGGAACCTTGCGCAAGCGGTCGTGGTGAACAGCGGCCAGGCGAACGCCGGAACGGGCATCCAAGGCGACCGGGACGCCGAGGCGTCGTCGGCCGCGGTCGCGGACGCGCTCGGTGTGGACCCGTCCGTCGTCCTCATGTGCTCGACCGGCGTCATCGGTGAGCCGCTCCATCTGGACGAGTACCTGGCCGGGCTGCCAGGGCTCGTCGACGCGCTCTCCGAGGACGGGGGCGACGCCTTCGCGGAGGCGATCATGACGACGGACACGGTGAGCAAGCAGGCGAGCGCCGAGCGCGGGCCGTACCGGGTGGGCGGATGCGCCAAGGGCGTCGGGATGATCGACCCCGATCTGAAGCTCGCGACGATGCTCGCGTTCGTCACGACGGACGCGCCGATCCCGCCGGCCGACATCGGGCGCCTCGCGACCGAGGTGCTCGAGCCGCGTTTCGAATCGCTCACCGTCGACGGGTGCACGAGCACGAACGACACCGTTCTGCTCCTCTCGAGCGCGGCCGCCGCCGGAGATCTCGTGCTTCCCGGCACGCCGGGGTGGGAGCAGGTCGCGGAGGCGCTGGACGAGGTCGCAGCCTCACTGCTGCTGCAACTCGCCGCCGACGCCGAGGGCGCCACGCACGTGATCCTCGTCGAGGTGACCGGGGCGGAGCGAGAGGGCGACGCCCGGGTCATCGCCAAGGCGATCGCCGATTCGCTACTCGTGAAGACGGCCGTGTTCGGCGGGGACCCCAATCCCGGCCGGATCCTTCAGGCGATCGGGTCCTCGGGAGTGCAGTTCCTTCCCCAGCTCGTCGAGGTCTCGATCGGCAACGTGCGGGTGATCTTGGGCGGGGAGATCCTGACCTCCTATTTCGACGACGGCGGGGCCGAGGCCGCCCGGGCGGTCCTGCGGGAGCACGACATCGTCCTGTCCGTCTCGGTCGGCGGCGGGCCCGGCGAGAGCCGCGCGCTCGGCGTGGACCTCTCGCACGAGTACGTGAAGATCAACTCGGAGTACACGACATGACGCGCCCGCTCCCGCCCCAGGTTCGCGAGCGGACCGTTGCGAAGGCGCGGACCCTGATCGAGGCGCTGCCGTTCATGCACGATCATCGTGGCAAGGTCATCGTGATCAAGGTTGGCGGGGCCGCGCTGGACGGTCCGCCGCTGTCCCGCTCGTTCGCGGGAGACATCTCGCTCCTCCAGCACGCCGGCATCCTTCCCGTCGTCGTCCACGGCGGGGGACCGCAGATGACCGAGCTCTCCGAGCGGCTCGGTCTAGCGTCGTCGTTCGTCGACGGGGTCCGGGTGACGGATCTCGAAACGCTCGACGTGGCGACGATGGTGCTCGCCGGCAAGCTCAACACGGAGCTCGTGGCGTCGCTCGTGGCGGGCGACGTTCCGGCCGTCGGTCTGTCGGGGGTGGACGCCGGGCTCGCCGTCGCCCGTAAGCAGGCCGAGCCGGATCTCGGATACGTCGGAGAGGTCGTGCGCGTGAACGCCGAGATCTTGCGGACGCTGATGGACAATGGGTTCGTTCCCGTCGTCGCGTCGATCGCCGCCGACGCCGGCGGTCATCCGTTCAACGTGAATGCCGACGTGATGGCCGCCGAGCTCGCGGTCGGGCTCGAGGCCCAGAAGCTCGTCTACCTGAACGACGTCCCGGGCGTGATCGGTCCGGGCGGCGACCTGCTGTCCGAGCTCGGCGTGGAGGAGACGCTCGACCTCCTCGCGCAGGCCGCTGTGGTCGACGGCGGGATGATCCCGAAGCTGGAGAGCGCGGTCCGGGCGCTCAAGGCCGGTGTCCCGCGCGTCCACCTGCTGGACGGCCGCGTCGAGCACGCGCTGGTCCTGGAGCTGTTCACTCCCGAAGGGATCGGCACGATGATCACCGCCACGCCCGAGGACGCGCCGTGAACCGCAACGGCGGTGTGACGAAGTCCAAGCGGCAGCAGGCGATCCTCTCGCTGGTCTCTCGGGAGCGGCTCGCGAGCCAGGAGGAGATCCGCGCGCAGCTGCGCGGACTCGGCCTCGAGGCCACCCAGTCGACGATCAGCCGCGACGTCGAGGAGCTCGGGCTCGCGCGCGTGCACGATGCGCGGGGTCTCCGGTACG
The DNA here is from genome assembly GCA_040902755.1 of Actinomycetota bacterium. GTDB lineage: Bacteria > Actinomycetota > UBA4738 > UBA4738 > HRBIN12 > CALGFI01. Next base: position 2,221 of record JBBDWS010000061.1, on the reverse strand, counting down.
TCATGCCGGGGCGTGACGTACCGCCACCGGCCTCGACGCTGAGGCACGCGCTCCACGAGTTCGCGCTCTCGATGACCGAGGGAGCCGGGGATCTCGTCGTGATCCGGACGCCGCCGGGAGCGGCGAACGCGCTCGCCGAAGCGATGGATCGTGCGGCGCTCGCGGAGGTCGCGGGAACGATCGCCGGCGACGACACGATCCTCGTGGTGCCGCCGAAGGGGACCTCGGCGCGCGCGGTCGAGCGTGTGCTGAACGCGATCGCCGGGGGCGATCGTTCCGATGGGGGAGGGGAGTAAAGAGATGGAGCGTGCCGTTCTCGCGTACTCGGGCGGCCTGGACACCTCGGTCGCGATCCGGTGGCTGTCCGATCGCGGGTACGAGGTCCATGCCGTCGCGGTCGATGTGGGGCAGCACGAGGACGTGGGCGAGATCGGGCGCCGCGGCGAGCTGGCGGGTGCGGCGCAGGTCCGGGTCGTCGACGCCGTCGATCGCTTCGCGAACGAGTTCCTCGCGCGGGCGATCGCGGCCAACGGGCTCTACGAGGGCAAGTACCCGATGGTGAGCGGGCTCGCGCGACCGTTGATCGCGGACGAGGTCGTTCGCGTCGCGCGCGAGGTGGGCGCGCAGGTCGTCGCGCACGGGTGCACCGGCAAAGGCAACGACCAGGTTCGCTTCGAGGTCTCGTTCGGCGTGCTCGCGCCCGACCTCAAGGTCCTCGCTCCCATCCGCGACCCCGGGATCCCGCGCGAGAAGGCGGTCGGGCTCGCCGGCGAGTGGGGGATCCCGCTCGCGAGCGTGGCGTCGGCTTACTCGGTCGACGAGAACCTGTGGGGTCGCACCGTCGAGTGCGGCGCGCTCGAGGACCCGTGGGCGGCGCCGCCCGAAGATGCCTTCGAGCGCACCGCGGCGTCTGCCGACCGCCCCGGCGAGCCCGCCGAGCTCGCGATCGGGTTCGAGGGCGGGCTGCCGGTGGCACTCGACGGCGCGCCGACGCCGTTGCCCGAGCTGATCCGCTCGGTCGATGCGCTCGGCGGGCGGTACGGATTCGGACGCGTCGACATGGTCGAGAACCGCCGCGTCGGCATCAAGTCGCGCGAGCTGTACGAGGTGCCGGGCGCGCTCGCGATCATCGCGGCGCACCGCGCGCTCGAGGACCTCACGCTCGAGCGCGAGCTCGCGCACTTCAAACCCGGGATCGAGCAGCGCTGGGCCGATCTCGTGTACGACGGCTTGTGGTTCAGCCCGCTTCGCGCGGCGCTCGACGCCTTCGTCGGTTCCACCCAGCGCCACGTGACCGGTGAGGTGCGTTTGGCGTTCTCGCCGGGTGCGTGCACGGTGGTGGGCCGGCGTTCGGACGCATCGCTCTACGACTTGTCGCTCGCGACGTACGGGAGCGAGGACGCGTTCGACCAGCGTCACGCCGAGGGTTTCGTGAAGCTGTGGGGGCTGCCGCTCAAAGTGTGGTCCGCCAAGCAGGGAGGCCCCGAGCCGTGACCGAACGCGACACGCCGCTCTGGGCCGGGCGTTTCTCGACCCCGCCGGCGCCCGAGGCCGCGGCGCTGGGACGGAGCCTCGCCTTCGACGTCCGCCTCGCGCCGCAGGATGTCGAGGTCTCGGTCGCGCACGCACGTTCACTCGAGGACGCGGGCCTCCTCACCGCGGACGAGGCCGCTCGGCTCGAGAAGACTCTGCGCGAGGTCGGCGACGAGATCTCCGCCGGGACCTTCGAGTTCCATCCCGCCGACGAGGACGTGCACTCGGCGATCGAGCGGGCCGTGACGGATCGGCTCGGTGACGTTGGGGCCAAGCTCCACGCCGGGCGCTCCCGGAACGACCTGGTGATGACCGACCTGCGACTGTGGCTCCTCGCCGCCCACCGCCGGATCGAGGAGGGTCTCGTCCGGCTGGTGCGCGCCCTGATCGATCACGCCCGGACGCAGTCGGAAACGGTTATGCCGGGGACGACGCACGGGCGGCTCGCGCAGCCCGTCACGCTCGGCCATCACCTGCTCGCGCATGCGTGGGCGCTCGCGCGCGACCTCGACCGGTTCCACGGCTGGCGCGGCCGCGCGAACGTGTCGCCGCTCGGCGCGGGCGCGCTGGCGACGTCGACGCTGAATCTGGACCCCACGCGCGCGGCCGAACGGCTCGGGTTCGAGGACCGGTTCGCCAACTCGATCGACGCCGTCGGCGACCGCGACGTCGTGCAGGAGTTCCTGGC
>JBBDWS010000060.1:0-4956 GCA_040902755.1 Actinomycetota bacterium | reverse complement strand
AGGACCTCGTCGCGGTCGATCTTGACGATCTCGCCCTCGACGATGTCGCCGTCCTTGAAGTCGCGCAGCGAGGTCTCGATCGCCTCGCGAAGCTCCTCGGGAGTGAAGTCGCGCTCAGGCGCAGCCGCGGGCGCAGGCTCGGCCTGGGTCTCACTCGTCGTCTCGATCCGGACCATCTCCTCTCGCCGCGCAAGGCGCGCCCCCGGCGTTCAGGGATTTCGCCGGGCGCGAAGATGCCCGCGCGGCTCAGGGATGGTAGTTGTCCTGCGGAAACGCCGTCAACGCGAGCGGGTGGTCAGTGGCCGGCGGGAACGGCCTCGGCCCAGTTGGACCCCCACCCGATGTCCGCCCTCAGAGGCACCGAGAGCTGGTGCGCCGCCTCCATCTCCTCCTTGACGAGCGCGGCGGCCTCTTCTACCTGGTCCGCGGCCACCTCGAAGACGAGCTCGTCGTGGACGGTGAGCAGCATCCGAACCTCGAGGTTCGAGGCTCGGAGCGCCGCGTCCACCCGCAGCATCCCGAGCTTGAACACGTCGGCCGCGCTCCCCTGGATCGGGGCGTTCAGGGCCATCCTGCGGCCCATGTCTCGGACGCGTGGGTTCGCTGCCTGGAGCTCGGGGATGTATCGGCGCCGTCCCAGGAGGGATGGTAGTTGTCCTGCGGAAACGCCGTCAACGCGAGCGGGTGGTCAGTGGCCGGCGGGAACGGCCTCGGCCCAGTTGGACCCCCACCCGATGTCCGCCCTCAGAGGCACCGAGAGCTGGTGCGCCGCCTCCATCTCCTCCTTGACGAGCGCGGCGGCCTCTTCTACCTGGTCCGCGGCCACCTCGAAGACGAGCTCGTCGTGGACGGTGAGCAGCATCCGAACCTCGAGGTTCGAGGCTCGGAGCGCCGCGTCCACCCGCAGCATCCCGAGCTTGAACACGTCGGCCGCGCTCCCCTGGATCGGGGCGTTCAGGGCCATCCTGCGGCCCATGTCTCGGACGCGTGGGTTCGCTGCCTGGAGCTCGGGGATGTATCGGCGCCGTCCCAGGATGGTCTCGGTGAACCCCTCCGCAGCGGCCCGGGCCACCTGGCGGTCGAGGAAGTCCCGGATCTGCGGGAAGCTCTCGAAGTACGCGTCGATGAACTCCTGCGCCTCCTCCGCGGTGATCTCGAGCCGTGAGGCGAGCCCCCACGCGTTCATCCCGTAGGCGAGGCCGTAGTTGATCGCCTTCGCGCGGCTTCTCGTAGCCGGGTCGACCTGGTCCTCGGGGAGCCCGAAGACCTTCGCCGAGGTCGCGGTGTGGATGTCCGTCCCGGATCCGAACGCGGCCTTCAGACCCTCGTCGCCGGCGAGGTGCGCGAGGATCCGCAACTCGATCTGCGAGTAATCCGCAACGAGCAGCAGCTGATCCTTCGAACCCGGGATGAACGCCCGCCGGATCTTCCGACCGAGCTCGCCTCGCACCGGGATGTTCTGCAGGTTCGGGTTCGAGCTCGAAAGCCGGCCGGTGGCCGCGCCTGTCTGGTTGAACGTCGTGTGGATCCGGCCGTCACGAGGATCGACCTGGCGTGGAAGCGCCTCGAGATACGTCGAGTTGAGCTTGTCGAGCTCACGCCAACGCAGCAGGGCGTCGACGATCGGATGCGCGTCCCGGAGCTTCTCCAGCACCGAAGCGTCCGTGGACAGCTGGCCCTTCGAGGTCTTCTTGCCCGGAGAGAGCCGGAGCTCCTCGTACAGGATCTGACGCAGCTGTGGAGGCGAGTTCAGGTTGAACTCGCGTCCCGCATGCCGGTAGATCTCCGTCTGGAGGGTTGCCATCTCGTCGCCCACGCCCTCGGCCATCTCCTCGAGATAGGCAACGTCCAGGGCGATGCCGGCCGCCTGCATGCGCGCGAGGACCGACGACAGCGGCAGCTCCACGTCGTCGAGGAGCTTCCGCAACCCGGCCCTGTCGATGCGCTCGGCCATCACGGGCGCAAGGAGCGCGATCGCCGCGGCCTCGGCGGCCGGCGTCCTCCAGGCGTCGTCTCCGAACAGCTGGCCCTCGGTCTCCTCCTCCACCGACCCCAGCACGTCGTTTCCCAGAAAGGTCTCCCCGAGGGCGCGCAGCTCGTAGTTCCCGCCACCGGGATCGAGCAGGTACCCGGCGAGCATCGTGTCGAACGCGACCCCGCCCAGGGCGGTGTCTGCTGCGAGCGCAGCCGTTTCGGTGTCCTTGGCGTCATGGGTCCATTTCGGCATCTCGCTCTGGAGGCCCTCGGTCACCTCCGACGCCTTCTTCACCGGCGCGTACGCCGCCTGACCCCCGCCGGCGGATGCCGCCACGCCGGCGATGGCGCCGTCCTCCATCGCGATCCGTACTGCCTTGGGCGCGTCGGAGACGAGGATGCGGGTCAGCTCCTTCGGCGTCGTCTCCCGCAGGTCGAGCTCGGCGACCTCGACGGCGGGCTTCGCGCTCCGGCCGACCTCCTCCAGGCGCTCGAACAGCGTTCGGAACTCGAGCGAGGTGAACAGGCGCCGGACGGCGTCGACGTCCCACTCCCCCATGACGGCGTCCTCCGGGCGGACGTCCAGGTCGAGATCGGTGTTGAGCTGGGCGAGCTCCTTGTTAAGGACGAGCTGCTCTCCGGCGGCCTCGATGGACTCCTTGAGCTTGCCCTTCAGCTCCGCTGTCCGACCGAGGAGCTCCTCGATCGAGCCGAAGTCCTGGACCAGCTTGGACGCGGTCTTCTCGCCGACGCCGGGAACGCCCGGGATGTTGTCCGAGGTGTCGCCCTTCAGGGCGACGTAGTCCACGTATTTCGCCGGCGGAAGGCCGAAGCGCTCGGTCACCGCAGCCACGTCGTACCGGCGGATGTCGGAGATCCCCTTCACGTTGAACATCACCGTGATCTCCTGCCGTACGAGCTGGAAGAAGTCCCGGTCCGCGGTCACGATGACCGAGTCGATCCCCTGCTCGACCGCGCGAACCGCCAAGGTCGCGATGGCATCGTCGGCCTCGTGCCCTTCGATCCCGATCACCGGGATCCGCAGGGTCTCCAGGACCTCCACGATGAGCCCGAGCTGCTGGCGGAACTCGTCCGGCGCCTCGGGCCTGCCCGCCTTGTACTCGGCGTACTTCTCCAGACGCACCGTGGGGGCACCGACGTCGAAGGCGACGGCGATCAGGTCCGGCTTCTCCTCGGCCAGGAGCTTGATCAGCATCGACGTGAAGCCGTACACGGCGTTCGTGACCTGTCCGGTGGTCGTCGCGAGGCTGGTCGGAAGGGCGAAGAAGGCTCGATAGCTGAGGCTGTGGCCGTCGAGGAGGAAGAGCCGCTTGGGCGCTTCGGTCTCGCGAGGGGTCACGGCGGCTGATCCTAGCGCGATCGGACGACGCTCCAGCCGCCCACGGCTTCGACCTCCGCGAGCGCGGACCGTTCGCGGCTGGTGCGGTGGGGAACCGGAATGGCCGTCCTGCTGTCCGCGGCGACCGGGGCGGTGATCTTCGCGGTCGGCGCCGAATTCGAGGGGACGGCCGAACAGCTCTTCGAGGGCCTCGTCACGCTGACCGCGATGGGCGTCCTCACCTGGATGATCTTCTGGATGCGCCGGCAGGGAGCCCGGATCAAGTCCGAGCTCCAGCACAAGGTGGATTCAACGCTCATGGCCGGAGCGCTCGCGCTGTCGGCGCTGGCGTTCTTCGCCGTCCTGCGTGAAGGCGTGGAGACCGCGCTGTTCCTGTTCGCCGCGGCCGAGGGAACCGCCGTCGAAGGCGGAGCCGTCGGGGCCCAGCTGCTCGGAGCCGTCCTGGGTTTCGCGCTGGCGGTCGTCCTCGGCGTGCTCCTGTACCGGGGCGGGATCCGTATGAACCTTCGGACCTTCTTCAAGGTGACCGGGGCGATCCTCATCGTCGTCGCGGCCGGTCTGTTCGCTTTCTCGACGCACGAGTTGCAGGAGGCGGGATGGTTCCCCATCCTCGAAGGGACCGCCTTCGATCTGTCCGCGACGCTTCCCGACGACGACGGCGTCGGTGCGATCCCTTCGCGGTCTGCTCGGCTACAACGCCGATCCGACGGTGTTCGAGGTGGTCGCGTATCTCACCTACCTCGTGGTCGTCGGGGCACTGTATCTGCATCCGTACACGTCGCTCTCGTCACGTTCCGCGGTCGTCAACGCCGCGCGTCGCTGAACGCTCGCGCGACTCGCGACGGTTCCCGCTTTCGTTTGTCACTCTTTCTTCGTAAAGACCGCGACGCGGCTACCAGCGGCGTCGCTTCGCGAGCGTTGCGGCGCAGCCGTTCGTATCGCGTTGACACGCCGAGGGTCCGTCGCTACTGTTCGCTCCGGTCCCGAGCGGTCGCAGGGACCGGGAGGCAGAAGCGCCTCCGGGTCGGCGGACCGACCAACGGACGCAAGTCCGAAGGGCGGCTCCACCGGAACGGAGAACGCATCGGTCGACCGGGAGTCCGGGTCGCTCGGGGCCACCTTTTGACGGGTCGAGGAACCGAGTAGACAACGCTCGCGTATGGGGAAGGCGTGAGCGGATCCAAAGGTTCCTCGGCCCGTCGATCTGTTTTTCGGGCCCCACCCCTCCAGGATGCGACGCGCTCTCCGTCTCGATCAACCGTCCGCGATGACGATCGTTCCCGACATGCCGCGGTCTTCGTGGATGAGGCAGACGAACGGATACCGGCCGGCCCGGCCGAACCGCGTCGCGACGTCCTCGATCACCAGCTGACCCTCCGGGTCGACGTCCATCGAGTAGTCCAGCGCCGGGATCGTCACGTTGTGGCGGTTCCTGCCCGCGTTCTTGATCACGAGGTCCCTCCCGGGCCCGATCGGGAACGTCGGGTGCGCGTCGTGGAAGTGATAGTCGATCGCGGTGATCACGTAGGGGCGTTCCTCCTCGCCGGCCAGGAGGAGTCCGAGCGCCAGGGCGGACACCGCGGCGCCGAGCGCCAGGAGCCTGAGGGCGGGGGATCTCACCG
>JBBDWS010000059.1:0-33063 GCA_040902755.1 Actinomycetota bacterium | reverse complement strand
GCTCGTGAGGCCGTGGAACTCTGGCTGGCCGGGGGCCGAGACGAACTCGGGCTAGCCGCCGATCCGCGACATCTCCACCTTGGGCAGCGGACGTGTTTCAGCGGTGCGGAGCTCGGAGAAGCGGTCCGTCCGCCTTGTCCAGATGGTGGTGAGGCGCTCCGCGATCTCGTTGTCGCTCGCGCCCCCGCGGAGCAGAGACCTGAGGTCGTGGCCCCGCGAGGCGAACAGGCAGGTATAGAGCTGGCCGTCGGCGGAGAGCCGGGCGCGTGTGCAGACGCGGCAGAACGGCTGCGTCACGGAGGCGATGACGCCGATCTCGCCGGCACCGTCGCAATACCGGTAGCGCCTCGCGACCTCGCCCCGGTAGTTCGGCTCGACGGGCTCGAGCGGCCAGAGGGCGTCGATCGACCGGACGATCTCGGCGGCGGGAACCACGTCCTCGAGCCTCCAGCCGTTGGTCGTGCCCACGTCCATGTACTCGATGAAGCGAAGGACCTGCCCCGTCCCCCGGAAATGATCGGCCATGTCGAGCACGCTGTGATCGTTGACGCCGCGTTTGACCACCATGTTGACCTTGACGGGCGTCAACGCCGCCCGCGCCGCAGCCTCGATGCCCTCGAGCACCCGAGCGACCGGGAAGCCGACGTCGTTCATGGCCTTGAAGACGTCGTCCTCCAGCGAGTCGAGGCTGACCGTTACTCGCTGGAGGCCGGCCTCGCGAAGCGTCCGAGCCTTTGACGCGAGCAGCGCGCCGTTCGTCGTCATGGTGAGGTCGCGAAGACCGTCGATCTCCGCCAGCTGCTCGATCAGGCGCTCTATGTTCCGCCGCACGAGGGGCTCCCCTCCGGTGACGCGGATCTTCCGCACGCCGCAGGCGACGAAGACGCGGGCGAGCCGAGCGATCTCCTCGAACGTCAGCAGCTCCTCTCGCTCGAGGAACTGGAAGTCGCGACCGAAGACCTCCTTCGGCATGCAGTAGACGCAGCGGAAGTTGCAGCGGTCGGTGACCGAGACTCTCAGGTCCCGGAGAGGCCGGCCTAGGGCATCGCCGGGTGACCGGTCGCCGTCGCCGGAGCCTAGGGCCCGCTCCATTCGCCCACCTCCCCTAGAGGAATCGAGATTACATCGGACTAGGAGTAGCCGCCCTTTCGGGCGATGGCAGCCGGACTGGCACTGCAAGTAGTGCGGCCGAACTGGTGCGAGTGGGAGTGCGAACTGACGAGGACTAGCATGGAAGCCATGCACGTCTACCACCTGACGATTCAGGAGAACGGGCACTCACGACGGTTCGTCTACGAGGACCGTGATGAGGCGCTGACGCGCTTCGCCGAAGCGATCGCCGCCGGGCTCGACGCAAAGCTCGACGAGGTTGTGCGCGTGCCGGCGCTCCCGAAGCCGACCGAGGTTCGGGGACGCCTGGCGCTGAGGGGGAGAGGAGCCTGAACTATGCAGACCACCGACTCGAGCCATGGCCACGACCACGCGCCTGGCGCGTCGGCCCAGCCATCCGAAAGTCCGGAAAGGCTGCCAGGGATCCGGCACCTCATCGCGGTGGGCAGTGGAAAGGGGGGCGTGGGCAAGTCCACCGTCAGCGTCAATCTCGCGCTCGCGCTCCAGCACGTCGGGGGCCGGATTGGGCTGCTCGACGCCGATCTGTTCGGGCCGAGCATCCCCGGAATGCTGGGTCTTCCCACTGGTCAGCAACCGGAAGCGAACTCGGACCGAAGGATGATCCCTCCGGAGCCGCACGGCCTCAAGGTCATCTCGATGGGCATGTTGAGGGGGGACGACGACCCGGCGATCCTGCGTGGACCGATGGTGGGCAAGTTCCTGAGCTTCTTTATCGGCTCCGTGCAATGGGGACAGCTAGACGCCCTGATCCTCGACCTCCCCCCAGGAACGGGTGACACCCAGTTGACGCTGGCTCAGAGCTTCCCGCTGTCGGGGGCGATCATCGTGACGACGCCGCAGGACGTGAGTCTCAAGATTGCCCGCCGTGGGCTGCGGATGTTCGAGACTGTGCATGTCCCCATCCTTGGCATCATCGAGAACATGCGCACGTTCACCTGCCCGCACTGCGGGAAGGACACGGATGTCTTCCGCCGCGGCGGCGGCGAGCGGATGAGCGGGCAGCTCGGGGTCCCGTTCCTTGGTGCGATACCCCTCGACGGCGACATCGTCACCGGCGGGGACGAGGGACGACCGATCGTCGTTGATAGACCGAACTCGGTCGCAGCCCAGGCCTACCGGGCGATCGCCACGACGCTCGCTGGCCGGCTCGAAGGACTCCCGACCACGGCGCTAAGGCCATTCGCGTGGACGTGGGAGACGGGCGAGGGCGAGGCCGCCTGGGTCGAGAGCGCCGTTCGACCGTCGGGGTCTCGGACAACGCCGGTTGGCTTCCGCCGGCGAGATGCGCGAACGCTGTCCCTGCTCTGGGAGGATGGGCACAGTGACGACTTCGACGTCCGAGACCTTCGACTGGCATGCCCCTGTGCCGTCTGCATCGAGGAGGCTAGCGGGCGGCCGCTCTTGGACCCGAAGAGCGTGCGGCCTGACATAACTCCGCGCGTGATCTCAAGCGTCGGCAACTACGCCATCACCATCAGTTGGAACGACGGCCACAGCACTGGGATCTACTCCTTCGAGCACCTGCGGGCCCTCGGGGAGCTCGACGCAGGAAAGGTCATGGAAGATGTCTGATGTTCCACTGGTCGATCCGACCATCAGGATCCGTGCAGAGACTCTGCTCGCCGACCCCGACGCGTGCAAGTTCACGGTGAGCCGGTCGGTGCATCCCGGCGGCCCGTTCTTCTTCGACGACAAGGAGCGCGCCGCCGGGTCCCCGCTCCCTGAGCGGTTGTTCGCGCTTCCCGGCGTTGCCTATGTGCTCGTCGCCGACGACGTCGTGACCGTCGGGAAGGAGCCGAGCACCTCCTGGTCTGGGCTGAAGTCGGCGATCGGGAAGGCCATCCGGACGCTGCTGCTCACCGGAGTGCCGGCCATCCTCGAGGCTCACCGCAACGCTCGCACCCTCGATCGGACTGACGCTGAGATCCGTGCCGTCGTTCAGGAACTCTTGGACCGGGAGGTCAACCGTTCCATCGCAGCTCACGGTGGACAGATCTCGATCGTCGACGTCCGGGACGGAAGCCTTTTCATCGCCATGAGTGGCGGGTGCCAGGGTTGTGCGGCATCCAAAGTCACCCTGCGCCAGGGGTTCGAGGTCATGGTGCGTGGGGTCGCGCCGGAGATCGAGGACATCGTTGACACGACGGACCACGCTGCGGGGAATACCCCCTTCTACCGCCGAGCGGGTGGCGGGAAGCTTGCCTCCGCCCGTTCCGTTAGGCAGTAGACGTACCGCGGTCATCCCGCCCTTGAGGGATGGCGACCGCGACCCGTCGTCTCGCGGCTCGCCCACCAAGCAGAGACCCGTGCGTAATGGATCAGTAGGTCACGTGCAAGATCGCGTTCGCCTCCGTCGGCTCGGCCTGCAGCGCCCGGATGGCCTCACTGGTCGGGACAGTCAGCAACTGCACCTCGCGACGAGCGGCCTCTCGCTTGCCCTCGTCCATCACGGGAAGGGCACCGTCGGCCCCGGTCCCGACCACCAGGCGCCGGTAGTCCCAGGGGATGTTCTCCTCGATAGACAGCGGGGTGTGGCCGAAGGCATCGCGGAAGGGTTTCGACGACTTCTTCTTACGCTTGCGGACCCGGCCCATAGCGATCACCACGTCGTGCTCGTTAGATCACGCCGTCGATGCGGATGGAGCCGAAGGTGAACTGATCTATGCGCATTGGCCATGGCCGGTTGAATGTCAGGGTACATCCTTGTTGGTCCTGGCGGCGCTGACCACCGTCCTTGGCCTGTCCGGGTGATCGCGCACCCTAGCCGCCTGCGGTTTCTCAGAACTTGATGACTGGACAGGTCAGGGTGCGGGTGACGCCGTCGACCGCCTGGATCCTCGCCACTACGAGCTTGCCGAGGTCATCCATGCTCCCGCTCTCCGCCATTGCGATGACGTCGTAGGGACCCGTCACGACGTCGGCGGAGATCACGCCCTCTATTCGTGCGACCCCCGCACCCACCTCCGCTGATCTGCCCACTTGGACCTGGATGAGCACGTACGCGGTGATCATCGCTCTGTCCCATTCGGGAGACCTTCGTCGTCCGCGGAGAGCCGCGTGAGCGGCGCCGTCGTCACGGGCTCGTTCCGGAACAGATCCTCGGTCCGGACCCAACTTCTCCCTTGGCGCGACAGATTGCACAGGAACCCGGGACATTTGGCCTGGTCAGCAGAGTGAAGCGGTCGAGCATGATGCAGCAGCGCAGACGATCTTGGAAGGACTCCGGGAGGCCGATTTCTAGCTGGAATCCCCGAACGGCCGATACCGCAGGCACGGACGCTAGAGTACCTTCGTCTCGGTGAAGGGTCCGTCAGTGGTGACGGTCTTGCCGTCCTTCTCCCGAACCGTCGTCGCCGTCGAGGTCGGCTGCAACGCCTCCCCGCCGAGGTGCCATCCCTTCTCGTGTAGCCATCGCGTGTAGTCGTCCCAGCGCTGCATCTCGGCGGCTTGCTCTTCCGGAGACATGTCGGGGCGATCCATCTCCTCTGCGTAGATCAACACCAGGTATCGCATGCGCTCTGTTTCCTCTCAGCTCGGCTGGTCGGCCTCGCCGACGATCGGGCGAACCTCGACGGTCGTCGCCGGGATCCGCTTCGCGGCCTCCACCGCCTGGTCGACGGTGTCGCACTCGATCAGGTAGATGCCGCCCAGCTGCTCCTTGGTTTCGGCGAACGGGCCATCCGCGACGACGCTTTCGCTCTCGTTCGTCCGGACCGTCTTCGCCTGTTGGCTCGAGTGGAGCTCCTCGCCGCCGCGAGCCCACCCGGTCTCCGCGAGCCACTTGCCGAAGGCCTCGTGCCCCGCGTACATCTTCGCTTGGTCGGCCTCCGACGCGTTCTCCCAGGCCTTCTCGTCGCCGTAGATCAGGAGCGCGAACTTCATGGTTTCCCCTTCCGCGCAGGGCGATCCCATCGATCGCCGTCACCCTAACGACGAATGGAGGTTCCGGTCTTTCGACAACCCGGCACTGGATCTTCAGATCCGTCAGATCCGGAAGACGACCGCCCTCTGCGGGAGACCGAACGCCTCGGCCGCGGCTTGGATCGCGGAGCGGCCGAGGTAGCCGTAGCCCGTAGGTGTGAGGTGGAGCCCGTCGCCCGCGCGCATCTGCTGGAGATCGCCGCGATCGTTCCGCAGGTACGCCGTGTAGCCGCCATCGCGCCCCTGGAAGAGCCTCCAAGCGTCCACGTAGGTGGCGAGTGGGCCGGCGTCGACGGCGACGTCCTCGTAGATGTCGTTCACGCGCCGGTAGAACTCCCAGCGTTGGCGTTCGGCGACGACCGGGATGCCGACCCAGACGACCCGGGTGCCTGCCGAGGTCGCCTCTTCGAGGAACTCGGTCGCGCGCGCCCGGTAGCCCTGGACCCAGGCGGTGCTCCCGAGGCGGACCGCGTTTCCCTCCGGGGTGATCTGTGCTTGGTCGTCGTTGGACCCGAGCATGACGAACACGAGGTCCGGCCGGAACTCGGTGACGATCTTGTGCATCGCCGCGCGCCAGTTGAAGTAGTCCTGCCGCGCAAGGCCCGTCGACTGCCGCCCGAGCGGGAGCACCCGGCTCACGTCCGCGTCGAACAGCCGCGCGACCGCCGGCCCCAGGCCCTGGGAGAGGGAGTCGCCGACGATCGCCACGCGCAACTTGTCGTCCTCGGTCGGGTTGCGGATCTGGTCCGGCGCGGGTTCGGGATCCGGCGACGGCGTGGGACTGTTCGAACCGGCCTTGCTCGGGGACGGAGCGCCCGAGTGCGTCTCGGCCTCGGGACTCGGCGGCGGTGGCGGCGACGTCTCCGGCTGGAGCGAGGGCAGGGGCGGGAGGTCGAAGTCCGGCAACACCAGCTCGCCACCGGCAGGGGCATCGGGATCGCGCCCGAGGGCTCGCAACACCGCGTCGGTCGTGCGGCCTACCGAGAGCGCGTTCGAGAGCGCCGCCAGAGGACGAAGAACGACGAGCGCGGCCGTCCTCCTGGCACCGACGGGCCCGCTCTCGGCGCTGCGCTCGAGCACGGGGCTGAAAAGGAGTCCCCACAACCCGAGGCACACGACGATCGTGAGGAGCGCCCGAGGGGGCGTCATGGTCCGCCGGCGGGGGGGGGGCGCCCCCGCCCGGGGCTCGGGATCGTCCAGTGAGGGCAGCGGCGACAGCAGCGTCTGAGCCATCGTCAGAACCGGAAGTAGATGAAGGGCGCCACGCCCGTCGGGCCGACGGCGGTGATGGCGAACAGGACGATCGCGAAGGCGGCACCCTGCAGGGCGGGTCCCGCGCGCGAGAGGACGACTTGCAGACGTACCGCTGGAGTCCTCGGCAGGTTCTGCAGCAGCAGCATGCCGCCGATCGCAAGCACGACCAATGGGGTGACCAGCGGTGATCCGTGGCTCCAACCCGTCGCCAGCCTGCCGAGCACGTCGAACGCCGAGCCGAACGACTCCGCCCGGAAGAACACCCACCCCAGGCACACGAGGTGGAACGTGAGGATGCGCGCCCGGGCGATCGCGGCGGCCGACACGGGATCGCCCGGGAGCCCGCGAGCGATCCGCGTGCGCCGGCGCCATCGTCCGACGACCTGCCCGAGGCCGTGCAGAGCGCCCCATGCGACGAACGTCCACCCGGCCCCGTGCCACAGGCCGCCGACGAGCATCGTCACCATCACGCTGACCGCGATCCCGACCTCGCCGCGCCGGCTCCCGCCGAGCGGGATGTACACGTAGTCCCGCAACCACCGCGACAACGTGATGTGCCATCGCCTCCAGAAGTCGCGGAGGGACGTGGCCGAGTACGGCCGGTCGAAGTTCTTCGGGAACTCGAAGCCGAGCAGCAGGGCGGCACCGATCGCGATGTCGCTGTACGCGCTGAAGTCGGTGTAGATGACGATGGCGTACGCGTAGATCGCGACGAGCGTCTCGAGCGCCGAGTGCGCCCCAGGTGCCCCGAACACCGGATCGACGAGCTGGGTCGCGAGGAAGGTCGAGACGACGATCTTCTTGAACAAGCCGCCGAAGATCAGGTACCCGGCAAGCGAGACGTCGATCCCGCCGGAGTCGCGAGGCCGGCGGATCTGCGGCAGGAGCTCTTCCCCTCGCACGATGGGGCCGGCGACCAGGTGCGGGAAGAACGCGAGGTACACGAACACGTCGAGCCAGGGCGCCGGGACGATCTCGAGCCGGGAGACGTCCACGACGTAGCTGATCGCCATGAACGTGTAGAACGAGATCCCGATCGGCAGCACGACCTGCAACAGCGGCAGGGGAGCCGAGATGCCGATGCCGTCGAACGCGTCCGCCAGACTGAAGGCGAAGAACCCGTAGTACTTGAACCACGCGAGCGGGAGCAGGAGCGCGACCACCGAAAGGGCCGTCCGGCGCCGGCGTTTGCGTTCGTCGTCCTGGCGTTCCACCCAGATCGCGCCGAGGCACGCCGTGGCGCTCACCAGCACGAGGAGAGACACGAGACGCCAGTCCCACCACGCGTAGAAGGCGTAGCTCGCGGCGAGCATGAACCACTTCCACGCGCGTCGGTAGGGGTTCAGCGCCCAGTGCAGCGCGAACACGACCGCGAAGAAGATGGCGAAATCCGTGGTCGGGAACAGCATCGCTCTTCGTTCCTGCTCCGTCCGGGAGATGTGGGGTCATCCACCTGACGGACCTGACGGCCATGGGGTTCTTCTCCCGCGCTAGGCTAGCGGACCGTCATGGGCCGCGCTCCAGATCCGCTCGACTTCCTCGGCGTCGATCCGCTTCTGTCCGATGAGGAGCGGGCGATCCGAGACGCCGTCCACGGCTTCGTCGGCGACAAGGTCCTGCCCGGGATCTCGGACTGGTTCGAGCGCGGCGAGTTCCCCCGCGAGGTGGTCAAGGGCGTTGCCGACCTGGGGCTTCTCGGGATGCACCTCGAGGGGTACGGGTGCGCCGGCACGAACGCCGTCTCGTACGGCCTGGCCTGCCTGGAGCTGGAAGCGGGGGATTCGGGGTTCCGGTCGTTCGTGTCGGTTCAGGGGTCGCTATGTATGTTCCCGATCCATCGCTTCGGAAGCGAGGAGCAGAAGCGGCGGTGGCTCCCACCGATGGCGCGAGGCGAGGTGATCGGCTGCTTCGGTCTCACGGAGCCCGATGTCGGCTCGGACCCGGGGCGGATGCGCACGACGGCCCGGCGCGAGGGCGACGGGTGGGTGCTGCACGGGACCAAGACGTGGATCACGAACGGCGGGATCGCCGACGTCGCCGTCGTCTGGGCGAAGACGGACGAGGGCATCCGAGGGTTCCTCGTTCCCACCGACACGGCCGGCTTCTCGACGAAGGACATCCACCGCAAGCTGTCGCTCCGCGCGTCGGTGACCTCCGAGCTCGTCCTGGACGAGGTCCGCGTTCCCGACGACGCGCTGCTGCCCGGCGCCGAGGGGTTGAGAGGCCCCCTGGCGTGCCTCACCGAGGCGCGGTTCGGCATCGTGTGGGGCGCGATGGGCGCCGCACGAGCCTGTTTCGAGAGCGCGCTCGAGTACTCCAAGACGCGGGAGCAGTGGGGCCGCCCGATCGGGGGCTTCCAGCTGACGCAGCGCAAGCTCGCCGACATGGCTGTCGAGCTCAACAAGGGGATGCTGCTGGCGTTGCATCTCGGACGGAAGAAGGACGACGGATCGCTCCTGCCGCAGCACGTGAGCATGGGGAAGATGAACAACGTCCGCGAGGCGCTCCGGGTCGCGCGCGAGGCGCGCGGGATCCTGGGGGCGAGCGGGATCACGCTCGAGTACCCGGTGATCCGCCACATGAACAACCTGGAGTCCGTCTTGACGTACGAAGGGACGAACGAGATCCACACGCTGATCGTCGGCGAGGCGCTGACCGGCATTCGCGCATATGAGTAGCCAATACGAGTAGGAGGAAGAGATGGCTCGAGAGTTCGACTGGGTGCTGTTCGAGAAGTCGGTGGAGATCACGGCGTCGGCTGTCCGCGGCGCGATGGGCGGGGAGAAGAGCCAGCCTCCCGGATTCCCCGGGCAGGTCTTCAAGGAGGTCTTCGCGGCGCTGCGGGAGGCGGCGGCCGAGCTTCCCGAGCGAGCGAGGACCGGCTTCTAGGGCTCGCCCCGGAGGAGGTCTCGGAGCGACACGATGCCGACGAGGTTCCCGTTTTCCACCACCGGCAGGTGGCGGAAGCCGCGTTCGAGCATCAGGTCGCGGGCGTCGCGAACCTCTGCCTCGGGCGCGATCGTCGCGGGATCCCGGGTCATCCACTGCTCGACGGCGTGATGGGCCGCGTCGAAGTCGGTCGCGAGGGCGCGAAGGACATCGCGCTCGGTGAAGATCCCGCTGACCGCGCCGTCACCGAGCACGATGGCGGATCCGACGTGTCGCCCGCCCATGACCGTGGCGGCTTCCGCGACGCTCGTGGAGGGCTCGACGGTTACGAGGTCGGTGCTCATCACGTCGCGGACGGTGACCATGATCTCCGGCAGGAGCGTAGCGAGGCGCGCGCGCTCACGGAAGCCCTGCGTGCCTGGTTCGGTCCCCGCCGCCGCCGGTACCCCTGGCGCGGCTCGACCGATCCATACGCGATCCTGGTCTCCGAGGTGATGCTCCAACAGACCCAGGCTTCGCGCGTCGCCCCGGCGTTCGGCCGGTTCCTCGACCGGTTCCCGACCTTGCAGGACCTCGCGGGGGCCCCGCGCGACGACGTCGTCCGGGCCTGGGCCGGGCTCGGGGTACAACCGTCGCGCGGTGGCGCTCTCAGAGACGGCGCGGTCCCTGGTCGATGACCATCGAGGGCGTGTGCCGCGCGACCCGGAGCTCCTTCGCCGCCTCCCGGGCATCGGCGCCTACACGGCGGCGGCGGTCGCGTCGCTCGCGTTCGGCGAGCCCGTCGCGGCGCTCGACACGAACGTCCGGCGCATCGTCGCGCGCGTGTGGGCGGGACGCGATGCCGAGGAGATCGCGCCCGCCGACCTGCGCGAGCTCGCCGGCCGGTGGCTCGACCGCGACGACCCCTCGACCTGGAACCAGGCGCTCATGGACCTCGGCCGCGAGATCTGCCGCCCGCTCCCGCGGTGCGACGTCTGTCCGATCGCGTTCGGATGCCGCTTCCTGGCCGAGGGCGCCATGCCGAGTGCGGCTCGGCGCAGACAAGGACGTTTCGAGGGTTCCTCACGGCAAGTGCGGGGAGCGGTCGTCGACGCCCTTCGCCGGAGCGGGTCCTCGTCGCTGGACGCGATCGCCCGGGGGACGGGGTTCCCGTCCGACAGGATCCGAGAAGCCGTCGAAACGCTGCGTCGCGACGGACTCGTTCACGCCGGCCCGGCGGCCCTCGCCGGGCGGCCCGCCGGGCGGGTCCGACTCGCACGCTGATGGCGGACTGAGCGTCCGAACGATGGTCTGAGACCGGATCAGAAGATCGCGTCGCGTCGGCGACGCGGGATCGGCACGTCCTCAGGTGCCGGCGGTGCGTCCTCGCCGTCCCCGTCGCCGCCCGGCCCGCGCGCGGCGGCCTCACGATCGCTCGCGTTCGGTCCGGCGAGCGTAACCGCCAGCCAGGTGGTGATCGGGACCGACACGACGAGCCCGATGCTGCCGACGAGCGTCCGGACGATCTCCGTGGCGAGGACCTCGCTGTTCGCCACGGTGCCGAAGGACTGCTCGGACAACACGAAGAGGATCAACAGCGGCATCGACGCTCCCGCGTAGGCGAGAACGAGCGTGTTCACGGTGCTCGCGACGTGGTCCCGGCCGATCCGCATCCCGGAGCGGAGCAGCGCCTTGCGCGAGATGCCCGGATCGGTGGACCGAAGCTCCCAGACGGCGGAAGCCTGCGTGACCGTCATGTCGTCGATCGCGCCGAGCGCCCCGATCACGATCCCTCCGAGGACGAGGCCGCGGAGGTCGATCTGGGTCCCGAGGGCCGAGACGACGAACGCTTCCTCGCTCCCGAACCCCGTGATCGCTGCCAGGGCCATGAACGCGAGCGCCAGCAAGGCAACGCAGACCAAACCACCCAGCGTGCCGAGCAGCGCCACCGTCGTCCTGGTCGTGAAACCGTGCGAGAGGTAGAGCGCCAGGAACGCGATCGCGGTCGCCCCGACGAGGGCGACGGCGAGTGCGTCGTGACCCTCCAGGATGGCGGGCAGGATGAACGCGAGCAGGACGACGGCCGTCGCGCCGAGTCCCGCCAAGGAAGCGAAGCCGCGGATCCCGCCGAGCACCACGACGGCCGCGGCGAACAGAACGACGAGATACACCAGCGTCGCCCGGCGGTCGGTGTCCAGCAAGGCGTAGCGAAGTTCCTCCGGCAGGTCGGGGAATCGACCCATCAGGACCCTGTCGCCGGGGTCGAGGTCGGTCACCCGCGGCGAGTTCGCGATCAGCTCCAGCTCGACGGTTCCTCCCTCGTCGGGACCGGCGAGGAGCCTGAAGACGACGATCCGGCATCCCGGGGAGCCCTCGGCGGCGCCCTCACAGGGCTGTTCGGTGACGCTTTCGATGCTGGCGGCATAGACCTCGGGGGCGGCGCCAAGCACGGTGGCGTTGGGGCGCCCCTCGCCAGTCGGCCACAGGACGACGAGCCCGACGACGGTGGCGACGGCGAAAAACGCCGCCGCAGCGGCCGCGAGCCGGGCTCTCCCGGTCCGTTCGCGCCGCCCGCCGGCGTGCGCCACTCAGGCTTCCTTCAACGCGGGCATGACCTCCGCCGCGAAGAGCTCGAGCGCCCGCGATGCCGTTTCGAGGTCCATCCCGGGATAGTGCAGCCGGACCACCAGGTGGAGGTCCGAGCGGCCCGAGAACGGCGCGAGGATCTCCTTCAGTCGGCTCGCGACGTCCTCGGGGGTCCCGGCGTGCGTGAACCTGCGAAGCTCGGCCTCGTCGGGAGGCGCGATCGTCAGCGAGTCGTTCTCCGGCGTGTCCGCTCCGGCTTCCCATGCGTCGTACGCGCCGAACGCATGTGCCACCCCTCCGGCGACCCACTCCCAGGCGTCGCCCTCGGTCTGGACGAACGCGTTCTGGATCAGCACCAGCGCGAGCGTCGACGGGTCGCGCCCGGCGCCTCGCGCGCTTTCATCGACGAGCGATACGTACCGTTGCGTCTCCTCGGGCGCCGCGTCCGCGACGTATCCGTCGGCAAGTCGCCCGGCTCGCCGAACGGCTTTGTCTGCGTAGCCACCGAGGTAGATCGGGATCCCCGTGAGCCGGGCGGGTGGCGGCGTGACCTTCACGCGGTCGTAACGGAACGCGCGTCCCTCGAAGGAGAAGCGCCTGCCCGTCCAGGCCCGGCGCAGGATCTCGATCGTCTCTTCGGTCCGAACCGCCCGCTCGCCGCGGGGAACGCCGAACATACGGAACTCCTCCTCGCGCCAGCCGACCCCGAGTCCCAGCAACAGCCTGCCGCCCGAGAGCTGGTCGACGACGGCCGAGTCCTCGGCGAGCCGCAGCGGGTCGTGGAACGGCGCGAGCACGATCCCGGTGCCGAGCAGGATGCGTTCGGTCGACGCCGCGAACGCCGCGAGCATCGGCAGCAACGACGGCAGGTAGCCGTCGGAGGCGCCGTGATGCTCGCTCACCCATGCGGAGTCGAACCCCGCCGCCTCCGCCAGGCGCACGAGCTCCAACGTCTCGCCGTACTCCTGCGCGAAGGTGCGGGACGAGTCCGCGGGCACCTGGCCCGTGAACAGCCCGATCCCCACCCGGACGGTCATCGGCGACACGGTACACGCGCGCCGGAGCTCGACCGAGGAGGCATGATGGATGCGGTGAGGATCCGGCTCGACCCGACGTCCCGCGAACCGCTCTCCGAGCAGCTCCGTTCCGCTCTCGCGGCGCGGATCGACTCGGGACGCCTGGCACCCGGGGAACGGATGCCGACGGTCCGCGACCTCGCCGCCGAGCTGGAGATCGCACCGAACACGGTCGCCAAGGCCTATCGCGATCTCGCGTCCGCGGGTCTGATCGCAGGGCGCGGGCGCCGAGGGACCTTCGTCTCCGCCCTACCGCCAACTCGTCTTCCGCAACGAGAGGCGCGCCTCGCTGAGGCTGCCGACACGTTCGTCCGCCGGGCACGTCAGCTGCGTTTCGGTACCGACGCGGTGGTGGCCGCACTCGCCGAGGCGATCGGGCGGCGCTCGAGCGGTTGACGGACCCGGTTCGCGGGAGTAGCGTCGCTTCTGAAACTAGGAATCATTCTCATATTCGATGTGAGCTGACGACCGCCTACCGATCCGTTCGCGATGAGAGGGGGAGCGATGCCGCACTTCCGGTTCGCGATGGCCGCACTCCTTGCCGCCATCGCAGTTCTCGGAGCGTCCTGCGGGTCCTCGAGCGATGCGCGGGACGACGACCTGGTGGTCGTTGCGAGTTTCTATCCGTTGGCCGAGGCGGCGCAGCGCGTCGGGAACGACCTCGTGACGGTCGAGAACCTGACGCCACCCGGCGTCGAGCCTCACGATCTCGAGCTCGCGCCGGACGACCTCGAAGCGATCGTGACGGCCGACGTCGTCCTGTACATCGGCGGTGGTTTCCAACCTGCGGTCCAGGAGGGCATCGCCGATGCGGAGGGCATCGTCCTCGATGTGCTCGACGTCGCCGGTTCCCTGCGTTCGCCGCCGCCGGGCGAACAGGAAGGTGATGAGGACGTACCGGCAGACCCGCACGTCTGGCTCGACCCGACTCGATACGGGGGGATCGTCGAGGCGGTCGCGGAGACGCTGGCACGGGTTCAACCCGCGCAGGCGGCGATGTTCCGGGCCGGCGCCGAGGCGTTCGGATCCGAGCTCTCGGCACTGGACCGTGAGTTCGCCGAGGACCTCGCGACATGCCGGAGCCGAACGATCGTCGTGAATCACGCCGCCTTCGGATACCTCGCCGGGGCGTACGACCTGGAGCAGCTGTCGATCTCGGGGATCTCGCCCGAGGCCGAGGTGGATCCCGCTCGCCTCGCCGAGCTGACGTCTCTCGTCGAGCGCGAGGGCGTGACGACCATCTTCACGGAGGAGCTCGCATCGCCCGAGGTGGCCGAGACGCTCGCGGAGGAGGCCGGGGTCCAGACCGCGGTCTTGAACCCGCTCGAGGGTCTGACCCCGGAGCAACTCGAGGCTGGAGAGGACTACCGTTCGGTGATGCGGCAGAACCTGGATGCTCTCCGGAGGGGTCTTGGCTGCTCCTGACCGGCACCCGAACGCGCTGAGTCCGGCTCCCTCCCCGGGTGAGGCGATCCTGGAGGCGCACGGCGTCAGCTTCTCGTATGGCCGGGAGCCCGTTCTCGAGGATGTGGACCTCACCGTCCGCGCCGGCGAGTTCGTCGCACTCGTCGGACCGAACGGCTCCGGGAAGTCGACACTTCTGAAGGTCCTTCTCGGGACGCTCTCGCCCTCCTCGGGCGCCGTCCGCCTGTTCGGCGTCCCTCCCGCGCGGGTCACCGAGCGCGCCCGCATCGGCTACGTCCCCCAACGTCCGGTCCTTGACTCGGAGGTGCCCGCGACGGTGGAGGAGATCGTCGCGGCAGGGCGTCTCGCCCGACGGGGATGGTGGCGCCCGCTCCGGCGTGAGGATCACGAGGAGGTCCGTCACGCGATGGAGTCGGTCGGGCTCGACGATCTCGCGCAGCGACCACTGAACGAGCTCTCCGGCGGCCAGCAACAGCGGGCGTTCATCGCGCGCGCGTTCGCCGGCGGACCGGACCTGCTGGTCCTGGACGAACCGATCGCCGGCGTCGACGCGGAGTCTCAGCGCCGGTTCCGCGGGTCCCTGACACACCTGATCGCCGAGCACGGCGCGGGCGTCCTCCTCGTTTCGCACGAGCTGTCCGCGGTTGCTCCCGACCTCGACCGCGTCATCGTCCTGAAGCGCCGGGTGTTGTTCGACGGACCGCCCGCCGAGCTGGCGGCATCGGGCGTGAGCCTCGGCATCCACCCCGAAGACCTGCCGCTCTGGCTGGAGGGACTGCGCTGATGCCCTGGCCGATCGACCTTCTGCCCTATCCCTTCGAGCTCGGGTTCATGCAGCGAGCGCTCGTGGCCGGCCTCGTCGTCGGCATCTTCGCCCCGATGATCGGCACGTTCATCGTGCAGAAGCGGATCTCCCTCGTCGGTGACGGGATCGGACACCTCGCGTTCGCGGGGATCGGCGCCGGCCTGGTTGCGGGGATCTGGCCGATCTGGGGCGCCCTCGGCGTTGCGGTCGCCGGCGCGCTCGGGCTCGAGTGGTTACGTGCGCGAAGGGCGGCGTCGGGCGATCTCGCGCTCGCGCTCTTCTTCTACTCGGGCATCGCGGCCGGCGTCGTGCTCGCGAGCGTGGGGGGTGGGCTCGACGCCAGCCTCCTCACGTATCTGTTCGGACAGGCCGTTACCGTCTCCGATTCCGAGATCGCCGTGATCGCGGGGCTCGGAGTGCTCATCGTCGCCACGATGCTCGTCTTCCGCCGGGTGCTGTTCGCCGTGGTGAGCGACGAGGAGTGGTCGCGTGTCGCCGGCTTGCCGGTCGGTCTCGTGAACACGGTGCTCGCGGTGCTGGTCGCGGTCTCCGTTGTCGCGGCGATGCGGATCGTCGGCATCCTGTTGATCGCGGCCATGATGGTGCTGCCGGTCGCCAGCGGCCAGCTGCTCGCCAGGTCGTTCCGAGCGACGATCCGATGGAGCGCCGCGATCGGGGCTCTGTCGGTCGTCGTAGGACTCGCCGTTTCGCGTTTCTGGGGCCTGGCACCCGGCGGGACGATCGTGCTCGTCGCGGCGGTGGCGTTCGCCGGCGTCGCGCTCGCGCGCCGCGGCGCGCTCCCACGGATCAGAACGGAGCGGTCGGCCCCGTGATCGAGATTCACCGGATCGTCGAGACGCGTCTCCAAGCCGTCGGGCAGCGATACACGCCGAAGCGCCGAGCACTGGTCGAGGCGCTTCGGCGCGCCGGGAACCCCATCCCGACCCCCGATCTCGCCGATGGCCGGCGCGGGCTCCCGCAGAGCTCGGTCTACCGCAACCTCGCGGTGCTCGAACAGGCGGGGATCGTCCACCGTGTCGTCACCGGCGAGGAATTCGCCCGGTACGAGCTCGCCGAGGATCTGACGAAGCACC
This sequence comes from Actinomycetota bacterium, assembly GCA_040902755.1. Classification (GTDB taxonomy): domain Bacteria; phylum Actinomycetota; class UBA4738; order UBA4738; family HRBIN12; genus CALGFI01. The sequence goes on along the minus strand of JBBDWS010000059.1, from coordinate 16,903 downwards.
ACCACCATCTCGTCTGCAAGACGTGCGGGAAGGTCGAAGACGTCACGGTGCCGCCGGACCTCGAGCGTTCGATGGCAAGGACGGTGTCCGCGGTCGGCGGACGCGCCGGCTTCTCCGGGGTGAGCCACCAGCTCGACCTGATCGGGACCTGCCGAAGCTGCGTTCAGAACGACAGGTAGGGCCGTTCGGGCCGCTCGACCTCGACGATCCCGCCGACACCCGCGTTCACGATCACCTCGCGCCCGATCGGATAGATCGTGCCGGTGACCTCGACCCACTCGTTGTCCTCGAACGCTCCCGGTGTCACGTTCACGATCCGAACCTGGGCAACCGTTGCGTCCGCGACACAACAGCTCACGACGTACCGCGTCAGCAGGAACTCGTCGGCCGGCGTGTCGGGGTACCGCGTCACGAAACCGATGAAGTCGACCTGCTCGCCGGCGCGCTTCGCGAGCGCCCGCTCGCCCTCGGGCGTCGTCTGTGCCACGGCGACGTCGACGAGCGTCAGGTCGCCGGTCGCGATGTCGCCCGAGGATGCGGAGAATCCCGCGCCGGCTACGGCCGAACGCTTGCCCGCCGAGAACGACCCGAGCGTCGCCGGCGGAAGGATCGTGAGCAGGAGCACCGGGACGACCATCGCGATCATGACGGCGAGCTCGCGGGTCCGAAGCGGCTCCGGTTGTGCGGCACGGGCCGAGGCGAGCCGGCCGAGGGTGGCCAGCGTGAGCAGGACCGCCGCGACGGGAACGACCCACTCGGTCCGCGTCGACAGGTAGAAGGCGTCCCTACCGGACGCGAGGAGGAACCAGAAGAGCGCCGCCCACGCCCCGAGCACGACGGTGCCCGCGACCCGCACCGGGCTCCAGCGCAGGTTCGCCCCGGTGGCTTCGTTGCGTGCGTCGCTCATCCCGCGAGCACCCCGACCCATAACGTTCCGACGCGGGCCGGGGCGGACCCCCCCACGACGCGCGCGCGGACGAACCCGCGCCGGAACGACCCCGCGTACCGGGGCACCAGCTGCCCGCCCCCCACCGCCCCGGACACGAGCAACGCGCGCTGGGCCGATGGTCCGAACTGGACGAACGAAGCCGCGACGAACGCGTCAGACTCAGAACAGAGCGAGAGCGCTGCCGCGAGCACCATCATCACGACGATCGACACCACCGGAACGTCGGCCACGCTCGTGAGCACCGAGGCCGGAAGGAAGGTCTGGATCGCGGCGGCGATCATCGCGCCGAGGATCAGGTACCGCCCCATGAAGAGGAAGTCGTTGCCGAGGTGCACGAAGAACCGCCGCCAGCGAGCTTCGGGCCGCGCGAGATGCGTGAGGTGCTCGTTCGCCTCCTCGGGGTTGGGCTTCAGCAACTCGTCCTTGGAACGACCGCCGATCACCCACCCGACCGCGATCGCGACGAGCATCCCCAGCAGGAACCGGCCGCCGACCATCGTCCATGTGGTCGATCGTCCGCGGTAGGCGACGAAGGTCGAGGCGATCACGACCGGGTTGATCACCGGCGCGGCGAGCATGAACGTCACCGCCGCGGACGGCATCAATCCGCGCTGGGCGAGGCGGCGGGCGACCGGTACGGAGCCACACTCGCAGATCGGGAACGCGAGCCCTGCGAGCGCCGCGGCCGGCAGCTGCAACGGCCGCGGCAGACGGCCGAGCCGCTCGAGCGCCCCGACCGGCACGAACACCTCGACGAGCGCGGCGGCGAGCGCGCCGAGCATCACGAACGGCAGTGCCTGCACGAGCAGCGATCCGAAGATCACGAGATAGGTGCGAACCCACTCGACCCGTTGGGGGTCGACCATCCGAACCGCGACGGCGGCGATGAGGACCAACCCGGCGGCGATCAAGGCGGCTTGGGTGCCGACGAGCCGTTGGCCGCGCGCGACGAGGGCCATCAGTCGCTCCTCACGGTTCAGCAGTACCTCGCGAACGAAATGGCGAAGCCCTGGAACGCGTCCGCCATCATCTCCCGCCCGTCCAGGCCCGTCACGCCGAGGAGTGCATCGACCGCGACCTGACCCGAGACCCCCGCCTCGGTGAGCGCCTGCTGGTCGAGGAAGATCCCGCCGGGGACGGTGGCCGCGACGACCGGGGCCTCGCCGGGCACGGCGTCCTCGATGGCGGAAACGAGCGCTCGGTCCGGCTCCGCCGACGTCGAGCTCGAGTCGGCGCCCGTTCCCGCGATAACGATGAGCACCGACCCGTCCGTGACGTCCCCGGCGGCCGCGGCGATCTGCTCGCTGCGCCGATCCATCGACCGGATGGAACCGTCGAGCACGACACCGAGGAGATCCGGCACGCCGTCGTCGCGATGATCGGACAGGAGCGACCGCGCCGACGACACTGCTTCTGCCCCGGCGGCAAGGATCACGCGGTCGGTGTCGTGGTTCTCGTACCAGTCCCCGCCCACGAGGCCTCGATCGCCGTCGTCGGTCGCGACCAGCGAGATGACCGGACGCTGCTCGAACGGGGACGGGACACCCGGCGAGGAGGGGGCGTCGAGGTCGTCGGCAAGCGTCGCGATCACGGGCACGGGCGCCCCGGTGCCGAACGCGGCGACGACCTCGCCCGTCTCGTTCCGGACGAACGAACCCGTGATCCCGTGTTGGGAAGGAAGGCCACCCGTGCCGAGCGTGGTGAGTGTGGCCGCGGGGTCGAGCGGCAGCGATCCGGTCGACGCCTCGAGCGTCCCCGCGCCCTCGTCGAGCAACGAGGCGAGGAACGGCCAGTCGTCCGGGCGCGCCGAGAGATCCTCGGCGCCGACGCCCTTCCATCCGATCAACAACACGAGCGTGGGTGCATCGCCACCCGCGATGTCGTCGATCGCGGTCCCGGAGCGGACGTCGGGGAAGGGCCGTTCGAAGCTGAGGATCTGGGCGATCGTCGGCGCAACGCGGTCGAGCGTCAGTCCCGAAGGTAGCTCGACGTCGCGAGGCACCCCGGGACCGGCGAACGCGAGGGGGACGGCGATGTCGTCGACGTCGGTTCCGGCCGCGGGCCAGGACAGCGGGGTTCCTGCGATCTCCGTGTACACGGGTGCGTCCTGAACCACGCCGAGAACGTCCGGAGATCGTCCCTCTCGGTACCCGTTGGTGAGGAGGTCGCGAAGGGGTGCGGGGAGAGGACAGAACGGCACGCGTGATGCCTCACCGCCTTCTGCCTCGCACGATCTGCCGACGCAGAGCGCCTGCAGGACGCCCGCGGGCAGGCCGATCGCCGCCAGCACAACGAGCAGCATGAGCAGTCGTCGTCCGGACACGCGCCTCACGCTACCGTGGAACCTGCCTTCCGCCGTGGGTTGTCGTTCCACGCTGCGTGGTGTTTCGTATCTCGATCGTGACCCCCTCCCGTCGCGCTTTCGCGCTGCTCGCCGCCCTGTTCGTGCTCGGCGCGGCGTGCACGACCGGCGGGGGCGATGCATCCGGCACCAGGTCGCCGCAGTCGGGAGGCGCGCAGGCCAGCGAGGATCCACGATCCTCGGAACCGCAGGGTGAGCTCGCGACCGGGGGGCTGGCCGACCTCGCCTGCTCGCTCCCGCATGAGTGGTTGCTCCGCACCTGGCGCGGCAACCGTGACGACCGAAGCGCCGAGCTCCAGATCCTGCCGATCGAGCCGAACTTCGTCGGCTCGGGCCTCCCGCATGTGGGTCCGTGGCCCTACGCGCAGGACATCCCGATGTTCTGGTACGGACCGGGTCACATCGCGCCGGCCGGCATCGTCGACCGTCCGGTCACGCTGGCCGGCATCGCTCCCACGCAAGCGGCGCTCCTGGACTTCCCGTTCGCCACCCGTGACGGCTCGCCGATGCGAGAGGCGATCGCCGGGAACGACAAACCCCCGAAGCTGATCCTCACGCTCGTGTGGGACGCGGCGGGCCGCAACGTCCTCAACCGATGGCCGGACGATTGGCCGTATCTGGAGTCACTGATCCCCCAGGGCGCGTGGTACGAGCGCGCGACGGTGGGCACCTCGCCCACCTCGACCGCGCAGACGCACGCCACGATCGGCACCGGCACCTTCCCGGACGACCACGGCATCGTGGCGCACCGGCTCCGGATCGGGGAGGAGCTCACGACGCCGTGGAGACTCGGGCCGGCGTACCTGATCGATCCCACCCTCGCGGATCTGTACGACATCGCGATGGGGAACGAGCCCGTGGTGGGAGAGCTCGGGACGGTGAGCATCCACCTGGGGATGCTGGGTCACGGCGCCATGTGGGGAGGCGGCGACCAGGACATCGCGGTGATCCGCGAGAAGGTGGGAGCGGACACGCTCGGAGCAGAGGGGTTCGAGTGGAACCTCACGCCCGTGCTCCAGCCGTACTACCGGTTCCCGGACTACATCAACGAGGTCGCGGGGTTCGAGGACGACGTGCGCGCGGTCGATGCCGCCGACGGGCAGATCGACGGCCGCTGGCGGGCGAACGAGATCGCGCCGCTGCTGTCGGGGTTCGACACGCCGGCGCGCATCCCGTACCAGACCCGCGTGCTGATGGAGCTGATCTCGCGCGAGGGCTTCGGCGCCGACGACGTGCCCGACCTGCTCTTCGTGAACTTCAAGATGATCGACTACATCAGCCACGTGTGGACCGTGAACAGCCCCGAGATGCAGGACGCGGTCCGGTCGCAGGACGAGCAGCTCGAGGTCCTCGTCGACTTCCTCGACGCGACCGTCGGCGAGGGCCAGTGGGCACTCGCGCTGACGGCCGATCACGGCTCGATCCCGGACCCGGACATCAGCGGCGCATTCCCGATCTCGTCGACCCCGATCGCCTCCGGCATCAACGCGACGTTCGACACCGACGGCGACGACATCCACATCGTCGAGCTGGTGCAGCCGACCCAGGTGTTCGTGAACGAAGCAGAGCTGCGGCAGAACGGACACACGCTCGACGAAGTGAGCGAGTGGGTCATGGGACTCACGAAGGCCGACACGGCGCTCCCCGGCGTGACGGTTCCCGCCGCAGAGGCCGGCGACCCCGTCTTCCAGGCGGCCTTCCCGTCCTCGATCATGGGCTCCCTTCCGTGCCTGCCCGAGGCGCGCGGGTGAGGGTCCGGGTCTCAGCGGTTTTGCTGTCGACGGCGATCCTAGTCGCCGCGTGTACCTCCGGCGGCGGCGAGAGCCGGGGCGAGGGGACGCCGGACCCGCAGGCCCCCTCACCGAGCGCCACCTCGGTCGGGTCCGCGGAACCGCCGGCGCCTGGCGCTCTCGAGGGGGCCGCGTGCGCGATGCCTCATCAGGAGCTCCTTCGCGTCTGGCGCGGCACCGACCCCGGGCGGTCGGGGCAGATCGCGTTCGTGCCCCAGGAGCCGAACTTCGTGGGATCGAACTTCCCGCACTCCGGACCGTGGGACTACCTGCAGGACGTCCCGGTGCTCTGGTACGGCCCGGGCGTGGTTCCCGCCCTCGGGCGCATCGATCGCCCGGTGACCATCGCGGACATCGCGCCGACGCAGGCCGCGCTCCTCGGTTTCGACTTCGAGGCGCCCGACGGGAGCGTCCTTCGCGAGATCCCACCGCCCGAGCAGCCGCCCCGGCTGATCGTCACCCTCGTGTGGGATGCCGGCGGCCGGAGCGTTCTCGACACGTATCCCGAGGACTGGCCGGTCCTACGCTCGCTGATCGACGGCGGGGTCTGGTACGAGAACGCGAGCGTCGGCTCGAGCCCTTCGATCACGCCGGCGACACACGCCACGATCGGCACGGGCGCGTTCCCCATGCGGACGGGACAGACGGACGCGGAGTTCCGCATCGGCGACGACCTCGTCCGTGCGGGAGAGCTCGGCCCGGTCCTGCTCATGGAGCCAACGCTCGGCGACCTCTACGACCGCGCGATGGGCAACGAGCCGATCGTCGGCGCGCTCGCGAGCGTGACCTGGCACCTCAACATGGCGAGCCACGGTGCGTTGTGGGGCGGCGGGGACCGGGACATCGCGGTCCTTCGCGTCCCCGGCCGCTCGATCAACGAGGGCGCCGAGGGAACGACGTGGAACCTCCAGGGCCGCTTCTCGCCGTACTTCGAGTTCCCCGAGTACGTGAACGACCTGCCTCCGCTGTCGTCCTACACGGAAGAGGTCGACGGCGCCGATGGGGCGCGCGACGGCAAGTGGCTGACGAACTCGATCGAGCAGTACGAGCAGGGCTGGGCCACGCCGGCTCGCATCCCCTACCAGGGCCAGATGGTCGAGGAGGTCCTCGCGCGAGAGGGCTTCGGAGCCGACGAGGTCCCCGACCTGCTGTTCGTGAACTTCAAGGCCATCGATCACGTCAGTCACATCTGGAGCGCGAATAGCCCGGAGATGCAGGACACGCTCCGCCGGCAGGACGAGGACCTGGGCCGGTTCATCGGGTTCCTGGACGAGCAGGTCGGGCAGGGGAGCTGGGTCCTCGTGCTAACCGCCGATCACGGCGCCCAGTTCGACCCGGAGGTCTCGGGCGCGTTCCAGGTGACGCCCGGGCAGCTCGAGCAGGACCTCGAGGCGGCGTTCCCCTCGGCCGTGCAGGGCTCGGTCTTCCAGGCCGTGCGGACCAGCCAGATCTACGTGAACGAAGACGCGATGCAGGCGAGCGGATACACGTTCCAGCAGATCGCACGGTTCGTCCTCGACTACACGAAAGAGCAGGGCGCGACGGACCCCTCGAGGGTGCCGTCGGACGAGCTCGAAGACCGGGTCTTCGCGGCCGCGTTCCCGATCGAGATCCTGCCCCGGCTCGAGTGCCTTCCGGAGGCTCGGGGATGAGGATGCAAGCGCGCACGGTCCTGCTGCTGCTCGCCGCGCTGGTGGCTGCGTGCACCGGTGGGGACGGGGTGCCCGAGACAACGGGCGGGTCCGGGCCGCGCGGCGAGATCGGGCCGCCGCGTGGGACGGTGTCGATCACGCTCCAGGAGCCGGTCCAGGCGACGGCGCTCGCCGAGGAAGCCTGCCGGAACACCGACCGAGACGTCCTCCTTCGGACCTGGCGCGGCGTCCGGTTGGATCGCAGCGGCGATATCCAGATCGTGCCCATGGAGCCGAACTTCGTGAACGGCGGCCTGACACACGCCACGCCGTTCGACTACACACAGGAAGTCCCGCTGTTGCTGTACGGCCCCGGATTCGTTCGACCGGGCGTCTACGAACGCCCGGTGACACTGGCCGACCTCGCGCCGACGACCGGTGCCTTGCTGAAGTTCCCATTCTCCGCGCGCGACGGGCGCGCCCTGGCCCCCGCCCTCCTTCCGGAAGCCGAACGGAGCCTGCCCCGCCTCGTGGTTACGGTGATCTGGGACTCGGGCGGCGACGACGTGCTCGATCGATGGCCCGAGAGCTGGCCGTACCTCGAGTCGCTCCGGCCGAACGGCGCGTGGTTCACGAACGCCACAGTGGGGGCATCGCCCTCGAACACCCCGATCGGGCACGCGACGATCGGCACCGGCACGTTCCCCATGCACCACGGCTTCGTGGACGAGTACATCCGCGTGAACGGCCGGATGCAGAAGCCGAACGCGAACGGTCCGGCCTTCCTCCTCGAGCCAACCCTGGCGGACCTGTACGACCTCGCGAACGGCAACGAGCCGAAGGTCGGCGCGATCGCGACGCTCTCGGCGCACATCATGATGATGAGCCACGGCGCGATGTGGGGAGGCGCGGACCGAGACCTCGCGGTCACGCGTGAGAAGGAGTTCGGCGAGACCGCCGGAGAGGAGAGCGTGAGCTGGAACCTCACGTCGGCCATGGCTCCCTTCTACGACCTGCCGTCCTACGTGAACGAACTCCCGCCGCTCGTCGGCTACGTCGACGACGTCGACCGGCAGGACGGAGCGTTCGACGGGATGTGGCGCGACAACAACCTCGACCAGCTCTCCAGCGGATTCGACAGCCCGGCGCGCACGCCGTTCCAGCAGACGCTCGTCGAGTCGGTGATCGAGCACGAGGGTTTCGGAGCCGACGACGTCCCCGATCTCCTGTACGTCAACTACAAGGCCATCGACACGATCGGGCACCTGTTCAGCGCGGACGGGGTCGAGATGTCCGACGCGGTGCAGACGCAGGACGCCGCGCTCCGCGGCTTCGTCGAGTTCCTGGACGAGACCGTGGGCGAGGGGCAGTGGGCGATGGTGCTCACGGCCGATCATGGAACGCAACGCGACCCGGTCACTTCGGGCGCGTTCATGATCGACATCGCGAAGCTGGAGTCGGGGCTGACCCGCACGTTCGACGACGGCGACGAGGTCCCGCTCGTGCAGAAGGTGCGGCCCACCGAGATCTGGCTCGACCGCGACGAGCTGGACGCGAACGGCTTCACCCTCGCGCAGGTGTCCCGATGGATGCTCGGGCTGACGCAGGCCGACACGTTCAAGAACCAGAACCTGCCGCAACCGGGGAACGAGGGCCGGCCGGTGTTCGCCGCAGTCTTGCCGTCGTCTATCCTTGGGAAGCTCCCGTGCCTTCCCGAGGCCTTGGCGAGCGCGTCATAGCGAGCGCGTCATAGCGCGTCATAGAAGGAGCAGGTAGCGGATATGGCGTTGACGAAAGACCGGCCGGAGGAGGTTGTTCGCGTGTCGAAGACCCGCCGGCGGGTGCTGGGCGGTCCGTTCGTCCTCGCGATCGCGATCGCCTTCCTGCTGGTTGCGTTCGGTTGGACGTACCTGCAGGACCCCTCGATCAGCGCCCCGACGCGCGACCCCGCCTGGTACACGTGGCGCTCGAACGTGATCATGAACGACGACCCGGGCATCGTCGCCGGCGACTGGGGTCCACTGTCCATGTTCGGCGGTGGCTACCGCGTTTCCGTCCCGCTGTACGGCTCGATCCTCCAACGGGTCGCCGGGATCGACCTGTACACGTTCAGCGCGTTCATGATGGTCGGCGTCCCGGTGCTCACCGGGCTGGCGCTCGGCGCGTTCAGCTGGCGCAAGCACCGGGACCCGCTGCTGTTCCTCCTGGTCATGCTCGCGACGGCGGCCCTGTCGCTCACGACCCCGTACGTCGGATACCTCGACAACCTGACGGTCCTGTACTTCCTGGCGATGATCCTCGCGTTCTTCGAACCCGGGCGAACGTCATGGGGCGCGAGGACCGCGCTGTTCGTGCTGGGCATCGTCGCCGCCTACACGCATCCGACGACGTGCGTGATCTTCGGCGCCTCGCTGATGGCGGTGTTCGGGCTCCGCGTTTTGACCAGCCGATTCCACCTCGGGCCGGCGCTGAAGGAGCTCGGCCCGTCGTTGATGGCGACGGGTTCGGGGATGATCTTCGGGCTCGCCACGTGGCTCATGGCGCCGTGGGGGGTGGCCGGGTCCCTCGCCGACGCGGCGTTGCCGCCGCCGTACACCCGCGAGGTGTTCATGAAGCGCCTCGGAGGCTGGGTTGACTCGCTGCAACCGATGATCGTCGTGCCGCTCGTCCTCCTCGCGATCGGCTGGACGATATGGCGCGCGCGCCGTACGCATGAGCCGTCGGACGAGTTTGGAACGATCTCCGCGATGCTGCTCCTGCCGTTGATCGGCATCTTCGGGTGGATCACCGGCGCCGCGTACCCGTACTACCGGTTCATGAACGCCACCGTCGCGCTGTTCGCCCTCGTGGGGCTCGGCGCGTACGTGGCGATCAAGTGGCTGTCGGGACGCACGGGAGCCGCGAAGATCGCCGGCATCCTCGCTTCGCTTCTGATCGTCGGGTCACTCGGCTTCATCTGGGTGAACGGGCGCGAGGTCTCCAACTGGGCAGATCCGGAAGGCCAGTGGATCGACCAGCCCACCCGGACGGCGCTGTCGGCCGCGGGCGCGATCGTCGCAGACGCTCCCGAGGACTCGCCGATCGTGTTCATCGTGAACTACGCGGACACGTACCAGGCGTACGGCTGGTCGAAGACGTTCACGAACGTGTCGCGCACCGGCTTGCCGGGCGACGCCGTGAAGCGCTCGATGACGTACTTCGGCGTGGTCGAGGACTTCCTCGCGGACCGGCCGACCGTTCTCACCGACGACACCTACAACACGATGTCGCGCGCCTTCCACGACGAGCTGACCGACTTGCGCGAGGACTACGGCGGCCCGCCCGTCGCGTTCCTCGTCCGTCAGTTCAACGAGGGAACCGGGAACGAGGAGCTGCTCGACTCGGGCGACGCCTCGCTGCTTGCGCTCGGCGACGACATCGCGGTGGTGACGGGTGCGGGCCTCACCTCGCCGTCGGAGGGCGCGATCGCCGAGGCCCGCGCGGCGGAGACCGAGGTCGCGGAGTTCTACGCCGATCACCCGGGGATCCTCGGGAACATCGGGCACAACCTGTGGGTGATCGTCGCGCTCGGGCTCCTGCTGGTCGTGCCGGGCCTGTTGGCGGCCCGCTTCTTCGAGCTCGACGACACGTGGCTCAAGATCTCGCTGATCCCGGGGATCTCGATCGCGTTCACCGTCATCGCCGGCGTGATCGTTGTGGCGGTGCATCGCGCGCCGTTCTCGACGGCCGATGGGTGGGCGACGCTCGGGCTCGCCACCGCCGGCGGGGCCGTACTTCGGTTCGGCCAGGCGCCGATCCTCCGGGTCCTGAACGGGTTCGGCGGTTTCTTCAACAAGATGTTCTCGGCCTTCTCGAACGCCGACTTCGCCGCGCTGATGGGCGTGCAGTTCCTCGTGATGGCGGCCGACGGTCTCGTCCGCGGCTCGATCGCGAAGTCCATCGCGTTCGGCGGCCAGGAGGGCTTCGACATCACGACGGTTCCCTCCGCGGACTACCTGCTGAAGGTGGTCCTGGCGCTGTACGTCCCCTACACGTTCGCATCGCCGTTCATCGGCGTGCTCATCGACCGCTTCGAACGCCGGCGTGTGCTCGCCGTCTCGAGCGTCGTGACGGCCGTCGTGACGGCGCTGATCGCCGCGGCGATCATGATCCCGCTGGGCAAGGAGACGACCGAGGGCAACGTCACGGCGACGCTCGGCCTCGTGGTCGCGATGCTCGTGATGCAGGCGTGCGTCCGGATCATGCTCGCCGTGAAATCGGCCGCGTTGCCCGGCGTGCTCCGCGGCAAGGACCTGATGAACGGCAACGCGCTGTCACAGGCCGGCGGCGCGCTCTTCCAGGTGCTCGGGGCGGGCGTGGCCTTCGGCGCCGGTGGAGCGCTGCCCTCGTGGGTCGTGGTGATCGTGGGCGGCATCGCATTGGTCGTCGCCGCGGCGGTCGCGAAACGGATCCATCGGATGGAGGTGTCGCCGCACACGACGACCTTCGCGCAAGAGGCGAAGCGCGTCGTGCGGAACATCGTGGACGGCATCCGCGAGGTCGCGCAGCGGCCGGCGGCTGCGCTGGGCCTCTCGTCGTTCCAGATGCTCCGCTATCAGTTCTGGGGATTCACGCTCGGCGTGTTCGCGCTGTACGCGCGCTCGCTGGTCGCGAGCGGCGACGCCGACACGGTGGCGCTCGGGATCGTCGGGGGCGGCGGCCTCGTCGGCGGCGGGCTCGGCATGGTCCTCGCGCAGCGGTGGAAGGACCGGGTGCCGCCGGTCCGACTGCTGCTCGGCTCGATGCTGCTGCTCGGCGCCAGCGCCCTGGTTCTCGGGTTCCTCGTGGGGCTGGCCGGCTTCTCGGCGCTGCTGTTCTGCGGCTTCTTCGCCTTCTTCCTCGGGAAGATCTCCGCCGACACGATCGTGCAGCAGGCGATGCCGGACGACTTCCGCGGGCGGGCGTTCGCGCTGTTCGACGTGGCATACAACCTCGGTTTCATCGTTCCGGCGGCGATCTTGGTGCTCGTGTGGAACGACGACCGGGCCGGGATCCTGTTGGTCGCCTCCGGGGTCGTGTTCCTGGCGCTCACGGCCCTCGTCGCCCGCTGGGCGCGCTCGATCCGCGACCAGTTCGCTCCCCAGGACGACCTCTCCGAGAGCGCTGCGGAGACCCGCCCGTGAACGAGGCGCGGTCCCCGGACCCGGTCGACGAGCCGAAGGCCTACCAGGAACACCTGCTCGGCCTGCTCGGCCGCGACGACCCGGCCGAGGTCCAGGCCGGGACACCCGCGGCGTGGCGGGCGCTCGTCGAGGAGGCGGACGATCGTCTGCGCGAACGACCGGAACCCGACGAGTGGTCCGTCCTCGAGTGCCTCGGGCACGCAGCCGACGCGGAGATCGTGTATTCGGGTCGCTACCGTTGGATCGTCGCTCACGACGAACCTCCCTTGATCGGCTACGACCAGGCTCTGTGGGTGCGACGGCTCCACCACCGAGACGACGATCCAGATCGTCTGCTGGCACTCCTGGCAACACTTCGGGAGGCGAACCTCGACTTCTGGAACCGCAGCACGCCGCAGGAGCGCGAGCGGGTCGGGCTCCACAGCGAGCGAGGACCCGAGAGCCTGGACCTCTCGTTCCGGCTCATCGCCGGACACGACCGCTTCCACCTCGCGCAGGGCCGAAGGGCGCTCGACGCCGTCAAGGCATGAGCCCGCCGATGCCCGAGGTTCGAACGCCGGACGCGACGTTGTACTGCGAGGTGGACGGCGAGGGTGAGCCGGTCACGGTGCTCGCGCACGGCCTCACCAACAACCGGAACGAGCTCGCGGCGTTCACCTCGTTCGTTCCCGGGAAGAAGGTCCGGTTCGACTTCCGGGGCCACGGGCGCTCGAGCAGCCCGGGGACCAGTTTCCGCTTCGAGGACTTCGCTCGTGACGTCGATGCGGTGGCCCATGAGTTCGGCGCGACCGTGGCCGTCGGCACGTCGCTCGGCGCCGGCGCGATCGGCAACCTCGTCTGCCGGGTTCCCGACCGGTTCGAGCGGATGGTGTGGCTCCTGCCTGCGGGGCTCGACCTTCCCTTCCCCCTCGCCGGCCGGTACCACGCGCTTGCCGGGAACATCGAGGGCAAGACGCCGGAGGAGGCGCTCGCGGCGGTCCTCGAGGATCCCGAGCGAACCGGCATGTACCTCGAGACGCCGTGGCGGCTCGAGCTCGACCGGATGCTGTGGGAGCACGAGGACGTTGACGGCCTTGCGCGCGCGATCGACGGCGTCGTCGAGGACTGGCCGATCCCTGACCGGGAACGGCTCCGCGACGTCCGGACGCCCACGTTGATCGTGTCCATCGAGGGCGATGAGATCCACCCGGCCGAGGTCGGGCGCATCCTCGCCGAGCTGTTGCCGAACTCGGAGCTGATCGCGTTCGCGAGCCAGGAGCAGCTGTTCCGGGAGCTTCCGGGGCTCGTCTCGCGGGTCTCCTCGTTCATCGGGGGGGATGGATGAGCCGCAGGGGCGCGTTGGAGGGGGAACGGTGAGCAAGCTGAGCGAGTTCCGCGCGGAGAAGGACGCGTTCTTCCGAGAGCATCCGAACTCGCCGCTGACGGCCTCGCAGCGCGCGACGTTCCGGGGGCTCGACTACTTCTCCGAGAACGAAGCGTTGATCGTCCGCGCGCCGCTCGAGACCGATGGGGTCGATCGCGACGAGGCGATCGCCATGCAGACGACGACCGGCGGGGAGCAGATGTATCACCGGTCCGGAGTCGTGCGGTTCGAGGTCGATGGCGAGCCGGCGGCGGTCACGATGTACGCGTCGCCCGAGATGCACGAGCTGTTCGTTCCGTTCCGCGACGCCACGAGCGGGAAGGAGACCTACGGGGCCGGCCGCTACCTCGAGGTCGCGCCACCGGATGCACAGGGCAACGTCGTCGTCGACTTCAACGACGCCTACAACCCCTATTGCGCCTACAACCCCGAATGGAGCTGTCCGATCCCTCCCGGGGAGAACTGGCTACCCGTAGCGATCCGGGCGGGGGAGAAGAACTTCGAAGCCTGAGGCGCCGGCCGCTCAGGCCGTCGTCGCAGGGACCCGCTCGGGGGAAGCCTGCGGCATGGCGCCGGCGGGCAGTACGACGGTGAACGTGCTCCCACGCGCAGGCGAGCTCGTCACCTCGATCCTTCCGTCGAGCTCCTGAACGAGACCTCTGCTGAGATACAGGCCCAAGCCGACGCCGCCGAACTGTCGAGTGGCCGACTGGTCGACCTGATGGAAGCGTTCGAAGATCGACGACTGCTCGCTCTCGTCGATCCCGACCCCGCGGTCGCTCACCCAGAGGCGGAAGCCCTCGGCATCCGCGCTCGCGCCGACCTCGACGGGCGTGTCGGGAGGCGAGTACTTCATGGCGTTGTCGATCAGGTTCATCAGGACCTCGGTGATGCGTCCGCGGTCGGTTGGGACGGCCCGATCCGCCGGGATGTCGATCCGAACGCGTTCGGCGGCTGCGGGGAGTTCGGCCACGACCGATCGAGCGATGGCGGCGAGATCGACGCGTTCGATCGCGACCGGGCGTGAGCCCTCTTCCATGTTCGAGGCCGACAGCAGGTTGGTGATGAGACGCAGCAGCCGCTTCGTCTGCGCGTCCGCCGCCTCGAGGAACTCGGCCCGCACCGCCGGGTCGCTCCCGAGGTCGGGATGCCGAAGCGTGGCGAGGTAGCCGATGATCGAGGTCAGCGGGGTTCGGGGTTCGGAGCTCGTGGGAAGCCGCCGCGACGAAGTCGTCCATCCTCTGGTTGAGGTCGCGCAGCTCGGCCACCGTCCGCTGCTCGTTCTCCAGGAGCTCGTTCAGCCGCTCGTTGCGCCGGCGGAGCTCGCGCGAGGCGCGATGCGCGATCGGCAGGGTCGCCGCGTAAAGCACGAGGAGAGCGATCGCCAGCAAGGGCGCCATCCGCGCGACGAAGGCATCGATGTCGTTCTGGATGAACGCGTAGTCCTGATAGAGCTCGGCGACCGCGACCACGGGACCGTCGCGGGTCATCCGCAAGGGGACGTAGACCTCCAGCAGCTTGTCGGCGAACTTGCGTTCCTCGACGTTCTCGGCCGCGGTGAGCTCGGAGATGTCGCTCTCGACGGCGCCGTCGAAGATCTCGCCCAGCTCCCCGGCCTCCTCTTCGAACCGGAGGCCGACGATCTCGCGGGAATCGGAGAAGACGATGGTGCCGTCGGCGTTGAAGACCTTGACCCGGACGTCGCGCCCGTTCGTCAGGATGCGCTCGCGCACGACGCCGAGCACGCGCTCGTACTCGGAGTCCGTGAGCGGCCTCGAGAGGTCCAAGCCGGCGAGCGCCGGGGCGAGGACCGCGTCGGCGACGAAGGTTGAGTGGAACTCCCCGCGCGTTCGGCTCGTTCTCGCGCGTACCGGATCATGAGGACCATGCCAGCCGCACCGACGAGGACGAACGCCGCCAGGCTCGCGACGGCGAACCGGAATACGAGTTGCGGCTTCTCGGTCGAGGCCATCCCTAGAGGTGTATCGGCGTCTGCCGGCCGGGCCTGAGCCTGCCTTCGGCTAGGCTCTGCGCGTGACCGAGGAGCTCTTCTCCACCTACGCGTACGCCCGAACCTGCGAGGCGATCGTCACCGCGGTCACGGACGAGGGGGTGGTGCTGGATCGCACGGTCTTCTACGCGCGCGGAGGAGGACAGCCCGGCGACACCGGGACGTTGCGCTGGGAGGGCGGGCAGGCCCGCGTCGCCGATACCCTCAAGCAGTCCGGAGCGTTGGTGCACGTCCTGGAAGACGATCTCCCGGCGGTCGGGGTCGCCGTGACCGCCGAGATCGACTGGAACCGGCGTCACACGCTCATGAGGACGCACACCGCGCTGCATGCGCTGTCCGGGATCGTGTTCCGCGACTACGGCGCGAAGGTCACGGGCGGCAACATGGAACCGGGAGCCGCACGGATGGACTTCGAGCTGCAGACGATCACCCCGGAGTTCGGCCGGGAGGTGGAGGAGAAGCTGAACGCGGAGCTGGCCACCGACCGTGCGGTACGCGTCAGCTTCCTTCCGAGGTCCGACGCGCTCGCGGATCCCGATCTGATCCGCACGAAGGTGAACCTGATCCCCGAGTCGGTGGATCCGATCCGCGTGATCGACATCGAGGGCCTCGACAAGCAGGCCGACGGGGGAACCCACGTCCGCTCGACCGCCGAGGTCGGCCGCGTCCGCGTCGCCAAGACGGAGAACAAAGGCAAGGACTTCAAGCGGATGCGGATCGAGCTCGGCGACGCCGACTGAGGCGTTGACTGCCTCGAGGGATGTCCGCACTCGGAACGACGTTGTGGGCGGTGCGCTTGCCGCGCTCGCGTCGTTGCAGTTCGGGGTCATCGTCGTGGTCGGCAAGCGCGTGCTCGAACGCGGGATGTCGGTCGAATCCATGCTTGCGTTCCGTTTCGCGGTCGCGGCGATCGTGCTCACGGTCGGCCTCGTCGTGCTCGGCCGGCCGCTGGTCGCCGCTCTGGGAGAGCGGAAAGGCCTCGCCCTCCTGGCCGTGTTCGGTTACGGGGTCGAGGCGACCTTCTTCTTCACCGCCGCGCAGCACGGAACCGCGGCGGCCGTCACGTTGCTGTTCTTCACGTACCCCGTGTTCGTCATGCTCGGCGCGTGGGGCCTCGGGCGAGGCGCCCCCGGTCGTCTCACGATGATCGCGCTCCTCTGCGCGGTCGCCGGCGCCGCGATCGTGGCCGGGACGGGCGCCGGACTCTCGGTCGAGGTCGCCGGGGTCGTGTTCGCGTTGGCGGCGGCCCTGACGTTCAGCGGCTATCTCGTCGGGGCCGACTTCGTGCTTCGCAAGACGAACCCCATGACGAGCGCCATGTGGGTGAGCGGGGGAGCCTCGGCCGGTCTGTTCCTCTTCGCGGCGATCTCGAGCCGGTTCACGCCACCGACCGGTTCGGACGACGTGTGGGCCATCGTCGTGATGGGCTTCGCCTCCGCCGGCGCGTTCGTCTGTCTGATGGAGGCGCTGCAGCGCATCGGGGCGGTGCGCACCGCCATCGTCTCCGCCACCGAACCCCTGTCCGCGGCGCTCCTCGGGTACCTGTACCTCGGCGAGTCCGTGAGCGCCGGCACGGCGGTGGGCGGCGCGCTGATCCTCGCCGGGGCAGTGCTGGCGAGCCTCGCCCGAGGCGCC
>JBBDWS010000058.1:26211-33283 GCA_040902755.1 Actinomycetota bacterium | reverse complement strand
GACAAGGCTCCAGGGTCAACGTCCAGACGGGTAGCATCTGGCCCGGTGAGCGCACCTCCGCAGCTTCAGGTCCTCCGGGTCGGCGGGACCCACCGCGAGACCGGGGCGCAGATCGGCCTCGCCTGCCGCCAGACGATCCGGCGCGCGGCGTCGTTCGAAGGCCAGACGATCCCCGAAGGCCGGAGCCGCCGCGAGCAGCTCGATCTGGCGGATCGATATCGCGAGGTCACGTTCGCCGCCTACCCCTGGTACGAGGAAGAGCTCGAGGGCGCCGCGGAGGCCGCGGATGTCGATCCTCGCGCGCTCTTCGCCTGCGTGATCGAGGAGATCTGGTACGTGCCGTACGCCCGGCAGATCGAGGGTCGGTGCACGGATCTGGTCGCGGTCCCTCCGGCGACCCGCGAGGACCACGTGTTGATCGCGCACAACAACGACATGCCGAGGAGCTACCAGGACGAGCTCGTCGCGATCGAGTACGCCGTGGACGGAGAGCCGACGATCTTCGCGATCGGCAACGGGGTGTGGATCAGCTGCGGCTGGAACGACGCGGGCATCTCGATGTCGGGCAACGAGCTCGCGCCGCTCGACGAGCGGATCGGCGTCCCTCGCGAGGTTCAGTACCGGTCGATGCTGCGCCAGCCCACGCTCGAGCGCGCGCTCGGGGAGGCACTACGGCACGATCGCGCCTCGAGCTACAACCAGGTCCTCGTCGATGCCAGGGCGGAGGTCGTGAACGTGGAAGGCTCGGCGACCGATGCCGAGCTGACGACCTCGGACGACCGAGGCCATCTCGTGCACACGAACCACTACGTGTGCCCTCGGATGGTTCGGTACGAAGGAGACCCGAGCTACGTCGCGCACTCGAGCGCGCGCTACGCGCGCGGCGCCGAACTCTTGGCGTCGACCGAGCCGGGGTCGGTCACCGTCGAGATGCTCCGCGGCTTCCTCGCGGACCATGAGGGCGAGCCGGACTGCCTGTGCCGGCATCCCGAGCGGACGCCGGGGCCGAGTCGGTCGGGAACGAGCTTCTGGTGGGTCGTGGACCTCACCGACATGCGACTGCAGTTCGGCCGGGGCAATCCCTGCGACTCCGTCGCGCAGGAGTACCGCTTCCCCGCGGCGCGCGCGTCCGCCGCCTGAGCCCACCGGGGTAGTCTTTCCCGCCCGGCTCGGTCGGATCTCGCCCGAGCCAACCTCGGAGAGAGGGCGAGGATGCTCGACGTCGCGAAGCAGGCGGTGGAGGCGGCACGCGCCGCCGGCGCCGACTACGCCGACGCCCGGGTCGTGACCGACGAGTCCGAGTCGATCACCGTCCGGAACCAGGAGATGGAAGGGATCGACCGGTCGCGTTCCGAGGGGATCGGCATCCGCGTCCTGGTGAACGGGTACTGGGGGTTCGCCGCGACGGCGCGCCTCGAGCCCGCCGAGCTCGACCGCACGGCCAAGCTCGCCGTCGAGATCGCGAAGGCGGCCTCGCGGCTCCCGATGGAGCGCGTGCGCCTGACCGAGGTCGAGCCGGCGACCGGCACCTGGCACTCCCCGATGCGCGAGGACCCCTTCCACGTGTCGCTCGAGGAGAAGGTCGCCCTGTTGATGGAGGCGACGCGGCGCATACAGACCGTGAACGGCGTCTCGTTCGCCGAGGGGGGGATCGACCTGTTCCGGCGTCACACGAGGCTCGCAACCAGCGAGGGCACGGCGATCGACCAGACCACCGTGCACTCCGGGGCCGGGATCGAGGCGACCGCGATCGGCGAGGGCGAGCTCCAGCACCGCTCGTTCCCCAACTCCTTCCGCGGCCACATCGCGGCCGGGGGCTGGGAGCACGTGCAGAAGATCGGCCTGATCCAGGAGGCCGAGCGGACCGCGCGAGAGGCGGTCGAGCTCCTCTCGGCGCAGGAATGCCCGAGCGAGGTGACCACGCTCGTCCTCGGTTCGGGGCAGGTCGAGCTCCAGATCCATGAGTCCGTCGGTCACCCCGTCGAGCTCGACCGTGTGCTCGGGATGGAGGAGGCGTTCGCCGGATCCTCCTTCTTGAAGCCAGACGATCGCGGCTCGCTCCGGTACGCGAGCGACCTCGTCTCGATCACCGCGGATGCCACGCTTCCGGGTGGGCTCGGCTCGTTCGGCTGGGACGACGAAGGCGTGCCGGCTCAGCGCGTCCCGATCATCGTCGACGGCATCTTCCAGAACTTCATCTCGAGCCGCGAGACCGCGAGCGTCCTCGGCATCACGAGCTCGGGCGCGATGCGGGCGGACGGGTGGCAGCACCTGCCGTTGATCCGCATGACCAACATCTCGATCGAGCCGCGCGAGGGCACGCTCGCCGACATCATCGGCGACACGAAGGACGGCCTGTTCATGTCGACGAACGCGTCGTGGTCCATCGACGACAAACGGGTGAACTTCCAGTTCGGGTGCGAGATCGCCTGGCGGATCAAGGACGGCCGGCTGACCGAGATGGTCCGGAACCCGAACTACACCGGGATCACGACCGAGTTCTGGGGCGGGTGCGACGCCGTCGGGGGCCGGGAAGACTGGACGCTCTGGGGCACGCCGAACTGCGGCAAGGGCCAACCGAGCCAGGTCGCCCGCGTCGGGCACGGCGCTGCTCCGGCCCGGTTCCGGAACGTCCAGGTCGGGGTGCGCGGATGACGGATCCGTGCCGGGGGGCCGTGGCTTGATGGCCGGGATCATCGGACCCGACGAGATCCGGCGGGTGTCCCAGGCCGCCCTGGATCTCCCGGGCGCCGACGGCGTCGAGGTCCTGTTCATGCACGAATGGGGCGGTCTCACGCGCTTCGCCAAGAGCTCGATCCACCAGAGCACGTGGCGGGAGGACACCGGCATCCGGGTGCGCGTCGTCCTCGACGGCCGGGTGGGCATCGCCGGGACGAACGACCTCTCGCCGGCGGGCGTGGTCGCGGCGGCCGAGAGCGCCAAGGAGATGGCCGGCGTCGTGGCGCCCGATCCGCTGTTCCCCGGACTCGCGCCGCCGAGCCCGGTGCAGGATGACTCGGGCTTCGTCGAGGCGACGGCGAACACGACACCGGAGCACCGCGCCGAGGGCGTCGCGGAGCTCGTCGCCGCGTGCGCGAACGAGTTCGGCGCCGCCGGCGCGTTCGAGACGATGGCGAGCGAGGTCGCCGTCGCGAACACGGAGGGCCAGGTCTGCTGGGCTCCGACGACGCAGGCCTCGCTTACGACCGTGGTCACCGGGGGCGACGGCGGGAACGGGTTCGCCGAGACGTTCTCGAGGGCGGTCGGCGAGGTCGATCCCGCGACGATCGGACGGCGCGCCGCCGACAAGGCCGTCGCTTCGCAGGCGCCGCGCGACCTCGATCCCGGCCGCTATACCGTCGTGCTCGAGCCCGCGGCCGTGTCGACGCTCGTCGGGTTCCTTTCATGGATGGGCTTGGGTGGTCGTCTCCTCTTGGAGGAGCGCTCGTGCCTTTCGGGGCGCGAGGGCCAGCAGGTCGCCGCCGACGCCATCACGCTCTACGACGACGCGCGCGAGGCCGGCACGATCGGCCTTCCGTTCGACTTCGAGGGCGTCCCGCGCTCGCGCGTCATGTTGATCGACAAGGGCGTGTTCCGCGACGGCGTGTACGACCTGCGAACCGCGAAGCAGGCGGGCAGGCAGAGCACCGGTCACGCCCTCCCGCCGCCGAACTCCGCAGGTCCGCTCCCCCTCAACGTGTTCATGGAGCCGGGCGAGGCGTCGCTCGAGGAGATGATCGCCTCGACCGAACGAGGCCTGCTGGTGACGCGGTTCCACTACACGAACATCGTGCACCCGCTCGAGTCGACGATCACCGGGATGACAAGGGACGGGACCTTCCTGATCGAGCACGGCGAGATCGCCCATCCCGTCAAGAACTTCCGGTTCACGCAATCCATCCTGGAGGCGCTCGCCCAGACGAGCATGGTCGGGCGCGACACCGAGCTCGCGAGCGAGTTCTTCTTCAGCGCCTCACGGGTACCCGGGCTGAAAGTGGAGTCGTTCAACTTCAGCGGGCGCTCGGACCACTGACCCCGATAGACTGGGCTCGTTCGGCGGATGGGAGGACCGAAGATGCAGGTCAAGGACATCATGCACGCGGACGTGAAGACGGCGACGCCGAACGACACCTACGCGAACGTCGCGGCCCTCCTGCACGACAACGCCATCTCGTCCGTCGTCGTGATGGACGGCGACCGCCTGGCCGGCATCGTGACCGAGCGCGACCTCGTCAACCTCGTCGCCGAAGGCGGGGATCCCAAGACGACGAAGGTCGCCGACCGGATGACCACCTCGGTGGACACGGTGGATCCCAAGACGGACATCGCGGAGGCCGCCGAGCACATGGCGCGGTTGCGCATCCGGCACCTGCCCGTCGTCGAGGGCCAGGGGGTCGTGGGGATCATCTCGATCCGCGACCTGACGAACTGGGCCGTGCACGAGCTGACGGCCGGGCACGAGCTGCCGGACATGGAGCGGAGCAACGCCACGCTGTCCGCGGCGGCTCAGATCAACGAGCGCGAGTAGCCCTCACTCGTTCACCGCACGCTCGAACGGATCCCGTGGGTGCTCGAGCGACCCGAGCTGCGCGAGATCGCGCGGGAACAACAGCGCGACGGTCCAGTCCGCGGCGATCTTCGCCTTCCGAGTGAACGTCGGCATCGCGTACAGGTGATAGCTCCGGTGCGCGAACCACGCGGGGAAGCCCCTCAGCTTCACGCCCCAGATCACCGCGATCCCCTTGTAGCGGCCGAGTGAGCAGACGGCGCCGATGTTGCGGTGGACGAACGGTTCGAGGCGCCCGCCCTCGACCCACGCGGTGAGGTTCCGGGCCAGCTGTCGTCCCTGGCGCATCCCGTGCTGCGCCGTCGGCGGCATGATGCCGCCGGTCGTGCGGTCCGGCACCGCCGCGGCGTCGCCGGCGGCCCACACGTCCTCGGCGCCCTCGACGCGGAGGTGCTCGTCCACGTGGACACGGCCGGCCTCGTCGACGGGAAGACCCGCGTTCCGAGCGAGCGAGGATGGCCGTACCCCCGCCGTCCACACGAGCGTGTCTGCGGCGAAGGTCCGTCCACCGGACAGTCGCACGATCCGGTCCTCGTACGACTCCAGCCGCGTCTCGACGAGCACCTCGATCCCGCGTTCGGCGAGCCGCTCGACGGCGTAGGCCGCAAGCTCCGGGCCGAGCTCGGGAAGGATCTTCGGCGCCACGTCGACGAGGAGCCACCGCATATCCTCGGCAGCGAGTGTGGGGTAGGTCGCGATCGCATCGCGCGCGAGGTCCTCGAGCTCGCCCAGCGCCTCGACCCCCGCGTACCCACCGCCGACGAACACGAACGTGAGCGCCGAGCGCCGGCGCTCCTCCTCGGTCTCCGCCGCGACGTCCAGGCGCGAGAGCACTCGGTTCCGCAGGTAGATCGCCTCCTGCACGGTCTTGAACCCGATCCCGTGCTCGGCGAGCCCGGGGATCGGCAACACGCGCGACGTCGAGCCCGGCGTCAGGACGAGCACGTCGTACTCCGTCACGCGCTCGGACCCGTCGGCGAGACGGATCGTCGCCTGACGGGCTCCGTGGTCGAGCCGTTCGACCTCCCCGATCACGATCTCGCAATGGCGCAGCGTCGTCCGAAGCGGCACCGCCACGGCGCGGGGGTCGATCGTCCCCGAGGCGACCTCGGGCAGGAACGGTTGGTACTGCATGAAGTTCTGAGGGTTCACCACCGTGATCCGGTGTCCAGCTCGCGCGAGCGCGCGCATGCCCATCGCCGCATACAGGCCGGCGAACCCGGCGCCCACGACGAGGATGCGCTTGCCTGCCACACCCCGATGCTACGCGGGCGCTCCTCTTGCCAGGGTCCGCGGTTCAGCGCCGGGCGAGCTCGCGGAGGGCCGCGAAGGATGCGGGATCGCAGAGCGCGGTGCCGAGGCGGATCGGGTCGTAGCGCGTGCCGTGGCAGTCCGAGCCGCCGGTAGTGATCAAGCCCAGGCGGTCGGCGAGCTTCCTCCAGTGCTCGCGCTCCACGGGGTCGTGATCGGTGTGATCGACCTCGAGCCCGGCCATGCCCGCCCCGGCCATCGCCTCGATGAGCGCCTCGGGCACCGAGCTCTCCTCTCCCCACATCCCCGGGTGTGCGAGGACGCAGAGACCGCCCGCGCCCTTGATCAGGGCGAGCGCGTCGAGCGGATCGAGCGCGTGCTTCGGCACGTGCGCCGCCCTCCCGTCGCCGATCCAGAGATCGAACGCGTCTTTCTCCGTCTCGACGTGGCCGGCCTCGACCATCGCCTGGGCGATGTGCGGACGGACGATGTTCCCGCCCTTGGCGATCTCGCGGACCCGCTGGAACTCGATCGGCAGGCCGAGCTCGCGAAGCTTCTCGACCATCCACTCCCCCCGGCGGAACCGCTCGTCGCGGAGGCGGCTGAGCTCTTCTTGCAGCGAGGCGTTCGCGACGTCCATCCAGTAACAGAGGACGTGGATGCTCGTGTTCTCGTACTCGGCGGAGAGTTCCACGCCGGGGACCATCTCCACCCCGCCCTCGGATCCGGCCGCGAGCGCCTCATCGAGCCCTTCCGTCGTGTCGTGATCGGTCACCGCGACGACGTCGAGCCCGCGCTCGGCGGCAAGCCGAACGAGCTCGGCGGGCGCGAAGGTCCCATCCGAACGATCGGTGTGCGTGTGCAGATCGATCCCAGGCACGGATGGATGCTCCCAGACGCCCGCGACGGCGGCCACGGACGGTGACGCTCTGCCCGGAAACCGGTCGGCGGACGGGCCCTGATCCCTTGTCCCAGGCACGGATGTCCCCCGACCGCAAGAGCGGGTGCCAGGAAGGCAACGCGATCGAGGCGCGGAAAGCTCCGTTCGACGCCACCGGCACCGACGTCGAGGTCCTCATCACCGGCAACACCTCATCGGCTACATCAAGGGCGGCATCGTGGCGAACGGCTCCGTCGCGGCGAAGATCGCCGGCAACACGGTCACGGGTTGGGGCCCCGTCGGCGTTCCGTTCGCGGCGCAGAACGGGATCCAGGTCGGTTTCGGTGCGACCGCCAACGTCAAGAACAACGTCG
>JBBDWS010000058.1:20700-26111 GCA_040902755.1 Actinomycetota bacterium | reverse complement strand
CGGAGGGCAGGAGAACCGAACTTCTGACCGACGGGGTCGTGAGGGAGCCGGCCTTCGGGCCGGCTCCTTTCATTATCCGGTCACGAAGGCGCGCGTGATCTCTCCGACAGTCTTCACGCCGGCGAGCGCCATCGTGTTCTCGAACTCGGCGCGGAGGATGCCGAGTACCTGCACGACACCCTCCTCCCCGTCGACGGCGAGACCCCAGCACACGGGCCGGGCCGTCATGACGGCGGAAGCGCCGAGGGCGAGCGCCTTGAAGATGTCCGTTCCGCGCCGGACGCCGCCGTCGACGATCACGGGGATCCGCCCCTCGACGGCCTCGACGACCTCGGGCAGCACCGTGATGCCCGCGGCGACTCCGTCGAGCTGACGGCCGCCGTGGTTCGACACGACGATGCCGTCGGCGCCGTGCTCGACGGCGAGCCGCGCGTCCTCGGCGGTCATGATCCCCTTCACCAACAGCGGGAGCGGCGCCCGCTCGCGCATCCAGGCGAGGTCGTCCCACGTGATGGCGGGGTCGTACACCTCGTCGTCATCCGGCAGGCCCTGCGGCATGTCGAATCCGCTTCGCGTGTCGCGGTGCCGTAGCCCACCGACCGGGAAGTCCACGGTGAAGCACAGAGCCCCGTACCCCGCCGCGTGGACCCGGTGGAGCATCTCCTCGGTGAGGCCGCGGTCGGTGAAGACGTAGAGCTGCCACCACTTCGTGAACTCGGACGCGGCCGCGACCTCCTCGAGCAGGTCCATCGCGGTGGTCGAGACGGCCATGATCGTTCCCGCCCTGCCGGCAGCGCGCGCCGTGGCCGGCTCGCCGTCTGGATGCGCCTTGCCCTGATAGGCCCACGGCGCGACGAGCAGTGGGAAGGCGACGCGAGTGCCGAGGATCTCGGTCGAGGGATCCGGTGGGAACCCTCCGGTCAGCATCCGAGGCCGGATGACCCACCGGTCGAACGCACGCCGGTTCTCCGCAAGCGTCCACTCGTCCCCGGCGCCGCCGGCGAAGTAGTCGTAGACCTCGGGTGGGAGGAGCTCGCGGGCGACCGGCTCGTAGTCGTCGACGGTCACGAACCGGTGTTCACCGAGCATCCGCGCAGACTATCCCGTTAGAGCTGCGAGGCCGGAACGGCGTTCGGCAGCACGGTCTCCGTCGCGATCACGCGGAAGAAGCCCTGCTCGAACGCGATCGTCCGGCGCAGGAACGACGGCGGGCAGCAGGCAGGCTCCTCGTTCGGGTACTGGGCCGCATACTCGAGGATCTGGCCGCTCGCGACCACGACCGCGCCGCGGGCCGCATCGTTCGGGTGCGCGAGGACCTGCGGGATGCCGCTCTGGTCGTAGCCGACGATGTCGTACTCGAGCGTGACTCGCTCGTCGACCTCGCGGAACCCGACCAGGAGCTCGGGCACGCCGTCCCCGGTGAGATCGGCCGGCAGCATGTTCACGTCGCTCCAGCGCTCGCCGGCGGGATCGCTCGCCTGCAGCCATTCCACCCAGCCACCGGCGTCGGGGACGAACGTGAACACCCGGGCCGTGAACGCACTCGAGCCGTCCGCCGTCGTATCGCGCTGGACCACCCAGACGACCCTGGTCCCCGAGACCGGCACCTCGCCGCATTCCCCGAGCAGCCCGGGGCTCACGAGGGACTCGCACGGCGCCGTGGCCGCGACGGCAACGACCGGGCGGTCACCTTCGAGGAGCACCTGGCTCTCGGTGGTGATCGCAGGCTCCTGTCCCGGCGATGGTGTGACCACTTCGGGCGAGGTGGTGATGGTCGGTTCGGAGGACGTCGTCGCGCCGGGCCGGGGTGAGGGCTCGGTCACCACCTCGTCGTCGCCGGATCGGCCGATCACGAACCCGACGACGAGTCCGAGCGCGAACAGCGCGATCCCTCCCACGACGACCGCCCGGCGGGCATCCCCGAACACGCGCCGACGTTACGGCGCGGCGGGTGCTCCCACAAGGACCCGAACTCGCGACGCCCGAGGCGGCCGGACGCTCACCGATGATTGGCGAAGCGGCGGACGCCGCCGAGGTCTCGCGAGAGCCCGCGTGCGACCTCCTTCACGGCAGCCAGCACGTCCTCGCGCACCTTCCCATCGGGAAGGAGGCGCTCGACGGGACCGACGACGCCGATCGCTCCGACCGCGTGGCCGTCGTGATCGATGACCGGCGCCGCGAGCTCCGCCTCCCCGATCACCGCCTCCTGGTCCTCGACCGCATGGCCTTCGTGCCGGATCGATTCGAGCGCGGACCGCAGCTCGGCGGGCTCGACGATCGTCCGGCCCGTCAGCCTCGGAAGCGGGCCGGCGAGCAGCTCGCCGATCCCCGCTTCGTCGCGGTAGGCCGCCGTCGCCTTCCCGAGCGCCGACGCGTGCCACGGGATGGCGGCCCCGACCTCGAGGATCTGCACCGAGTTGTCCGGGCGGAACACATGATGGACGATCAGGATGTTCCACCGGTTCGGCACGCCGACGCGAACGGCCTCCGAGGTCCGCGTCGCGAGCGAATCCGCCCACAGCAGCGAGCGCGCCCGGAGTTCGTGGCCGTCCAGGAACGCGTTCCCGAGCTGCAACAACGCGGGTCCCAGCCGGTACTTGCCGGTTTCCGCGTCGCGCTCGACGAGCTCGTCCTCCTCGAGCGCCCTGATGAGCCCGTACACGGTGGCCTTCGCGAGACCGAGCCGGTCCGCGAGCTCGGTGATGCCGAGCCGGGGCTGTCCTGCGCCGAGCTCTCGAAGGATCGACGCCGCGCGCCGCACCGACTGGATCACGGCCCCGCCTCCCAGGCCGCCGCCCGCTGGAGGGAGTCGAACAAAATGGTGGTCGACGTCGCACCCGGGTCCTGATGCCCGGCGCTGCGCGCGCCGAGATACGAGGCGCGTCCCTTCCTCGCTTGAAGCGGGATCGTGGCGCGCATCCCCTCCTCGGCCGCTGCGTGCGCCCGGCTCGTCGCGCCAACGAGATCGTCCCCCGACCGAAGACCCCGCTCGTACGCCTCGATCGCCGGCGTGAGCGCGTCGACGATCGTCTTGTCGCCCACCTGTGCGGCGCCGAGTCGCTGGACCTCCTCCAAGCCCGCCCGGAGCAGGATGAGCAGCGTCTCCGCGTCGAACGTCTTCGCGCCGTCGAGTGCCCGCCCCATCTGGCGGATCGCCGACCCGTAGAGCGGGCCGGCGGCACCTCCCACCGAGAGCACGAGCGTCGTGCCGACCGTCTCGAGCAGGTCTCCGGGCGGGCCGTCGGGCTCGGCCTCGAGCTTCGCGAGCGCCGCCGCGAAGCCGCGGTCCATGTTGATCCCGTGGTCGGCATCGCCGATGGCGGCGTCCAGCTGCGTCAAGAAGTCCCGCTGATCGTGGATGTCACCGGCCATCTCGCGCATCCAGCGAAGGACGAATCCCCCGTCGAGCTGTGTCACCCGGCCCACGTGCCATCCCCCTCCGTCCGCCACGGTCAGACCCGCGTTGTTCGACGATACCGAACAACGCGCGGACATCCCATCCCCATCGCGCTCATCCTTTGATTTGACGGCCCCCGCTGAACGGGAGTCTGCTTGTCTGGGGGTGCCCGTCCGGGCACAGGGGGAGGTGATCCGAGACATGTTCCTCGGTGAGATTGTGGGGACCGCGGTGCTGATCCTCTTCGGTGACGGGGTTGTGGCCGGCGTCCTCCTGAACAAGTCGAAGGCACAGAACGCCGGCTGGGTCGTCATCACCTTCGCGTGGGGTCTCGGCGTGTACATGGGAGTGCTCGCCAGCCTCGCCGTCACGGGTGGGGTCGCACACATCAACCCCGCGGTCACGGTGGGACTCGCAGCGGGCGATCTGGGTGTGGATTGGGCAGACGTCCCGCAACTCATCGCCGGGCAGTTCATCGGCGCGGCGATCGGAGCGGTCCTGGTGTGGCTCGCCTACCTGCCGCACTGGGAGCAGACCGACGATCCCGGGCTAAAGCTCGCGGTCTTCTCGACCGGCCCGGCCATCCGGAACACGCCCGCAAACCTGATCACCGAGATCATCGGGACGTTCATCCTGGTGTTCGGGATCCTCGCGCTCGGACCCGCCAACGATGCTCTCAGCCTTCCATTGGCCGTTGGGTTGCTCGTGGTGGTGATCGGCATGTCGCTCGGCGGGCCCACGGGCTACGCGATCAACCCCGCGAGAGACCTCGGCCCGCGAATCATGCACTTCATCCTGCCGATCGCGGGCAAGGGCGACTCGGACTGGGGATACTCCTGGGTCCCCGTAGTCGGTCCGATCATCGGCGGCATCATCGGCGCCGTCGTCGGGAAGGGGATCTTCGACCTGTAAGCCGTCGCGGTGACGAACGGTCGGGCATGCGATCGACCGGATGAGGGAGGAGGTCTGCATGAAGAAGCTGATCAACAAGCCGGAGGACGTCGTCCGGGAAGCGCTGCAGGGGATGGAGCAGGCCCACGCGGATCTGATCCGGGTCTCCTACGCTCCCAACTACATCGCCCGTGCGGACGCGCCGGTCAAGGGGAAGGTTGCGCTGGTATCCGGCGGCGGCTCGGGGCACGAGCCGATGCACGGCGGGTTCGTCGGGGCGGGGATGCTCGACGCGGCGTGTCCCGGCGAGGTGTTCACGTCTCCGACCCCCGACCAGATGGAGGCGGCGACCAAGGCCGTGAACGGCGGCGCGGGCGTCATCCACATCGTCAAGAACTACACGGGCGACGTGATGAACTTCGAGATGGCGGCCGAGCTCTGCCGCTCGGAGGGCATCGAGGTCGAGTCCGTCCTGGTCGACGACGACGTCGCGGTCCAGGACTCGCTCTACACGGCGGGACGTCGTGGTGTCGGGGCGACGGTCCTGATCGAGAAGATCGCCGGGGCGGCCGCGGAGGAGGGCAGGCCGCTCAAGGAGGTCGCCGACATCTGCCGCGAGGTCAACGCGAACGGCCGCAGCATGGGCATGGCGCTGACCTCGTGCACGGTCCCGGCGGCCGGCAAGCCGACGTTCGAGCTCGGCGATGACGAGATCGAGATCGGCGTCGGGATCCATGGCGAGCCCGGCCGCGAGCGCACGAAGCTCAAGCCCGCCTCGGAGATCGTGGAGCAGATGGCGACCGCGATCGTCGATGACCTGCCCTACAACAAGGGCGACAACGTCCTGGCGTTCGTGAACGGGATGGGCGGGACACCGCTGATCGAGCTGTACGTCGTCTACAACGAGCTCACGAAGCTCCTGAAGGGTCGCGGGATCACGATCGGCCGGAACCTGATCGGCTCGTACATCACCTCGCTCGAGATGGCGGGGTGCTCGATCACGCTGCTCAAGCTGTCGGACGAGTTCACTCGGCTGTGGGACGCACCGGTGAAGACGCCGGGTCTGCGCTGGGGCGTCTGAGGGTATCGGGTGGAGGGGGGGGGGGGGGGGGGGGGGGGGGGG